>NZ_JBXWSH010000016.1:0-90697 GCF_059613325.1 Ruegeria sp. BHSA191 | reverse complement strand
GATGTCACCTGCGGCGACATCACCCCGACGGGCATCGCGAAAATGATCAAGGCCGCCATCCAAACGGTGGGCGAAGATCATGTGGCGCTGGGGTCCGACTATGACGGCTCGGTCGAGACCGCGTTTGACACGTCGGAACTGGCCGCGCTGACCTCGGCCTTGCAGGACGAAGGCCTGACCGAAGCACAGATCCGCAAGGTCATGGGCGAAAACATGGTACGGGTATTCCGCCAACAGCTGGAGTAGCGGCACGAAAAAACCGGCCCGGAGCGATCCGGGCCGGTTGTTCTGGTCGGGCCTCGCGCATCAGGCCGGGGTCAGCATCCCCTTTTCCCGCGCCAGTTCCCGCATCTTTTTCTGCAGCTTTTCAAAGGCGCGCACCTCAATCTGGCGGATCCGCTCGCGGCTGACATTGTATTGCGAGCTCAGCTCTTCCAGCGTGACGGGCTGATCCATCAGCCGCCGCTGGGTCAGGATGTCCTTTTCGCGGTCGTTCAGCACCTCGAGCGCCTCGGCCAGCAACTCACGCCGAACCTCAAGCTCTTCGCGGGCCTCATAATCGCCGGCCTGGTCGGCATCTTCGTCTTCCAGCCAGTCCTGCCACTGCATGGTGCCTTCGCCGTCGGAACCGACCGTGGCGTTCAGCGAGGCATCCCCGCCGGACATGCGGCGGTTCATGCTAATGACCTCCTCTTCGGTCACGCCAAGGTCGTTGGCGATCTGCTTGACGTTGTCGGGATGCAGGTCGCCGTCTTCCAACGCACCGATGCGTGCCTTGGCTTTCCGCAGATTGAAGAACAGCTTTTTCTGCGCTGACGTGGTGCCCAGTTTAACCAGCGACCACGACCGCAGGATGTATTCCTGGATCGAGGCGCGGATCCACCACATGGCATAGGTCGCCAGGCGGAAGCCCTTTTCCGGGTCAAACCGTTTCACGGCCTGCATCAGGCCTACATTGGCCTCGGAAATCACCTCGGCTTGGGGCAGCCCATAGCCGCGGTAGCCCATGGCGATCTTGGCGGCCAGCCGCAGATGCGACGTCACCATCTTGTGCGCCGCTTCGGTGTCCTGCTCTTCGACCCAACGCTTGGCCAGCATGTACTCCTCTTCCGGCTCGAGCAGCGGAAACTTGCGAATCTCCTGCAGATACCGGTTCAGCCCGCCTTCAGGCGTGGGCACGGGGAGGTTTTTGTAATTTGCCATGTATCACGTCCCTTTGGACCAATGTTTATGTCCTTAACATGGATATGGGGCCACGTTTCGGACCATTCAAGGGCAGGTGTTAACAGTGTGGGATTAAAGATTGATAACGGAAACCTAAGAATGCGTTAGTCACGAGACTTTGCGGGTTGTTTCAACGCCGAAATCAGGGCCTGCATGTCCTGCGGAATAGGGGCCTCGAACCGCATCCGAGCGCCGGTCACGGGGTGTTCAAACCCCAAAACCGCCGCGTGCAGCGCCTGCCGGGGAAAGCTGCGCACCGCCTCTGCCGCGTCCGCGCCGAAGGACCGGGCCGACAGTTTGCGCTTGCCTCCATAGACCGGGTCGCCCACCAGACCATGCCCGGCATGGGCCATGTGCACCCGGATCTGATGGGTGCGCCCGGTTTCCAACCAGCATTCGATCAGCGACACCGCGCCGGGCTGCCCGAACACCTCGACGACCCGGGCGCGCGTGACGGCGTGGCGACCGCCGTGGAACAGCACGGCCTGTTTCTGCCGGTCGTGTTTGTGCCGCGCCAGCTGCGTGGTGATCCGCATCACGTTGCCGGGTTCGAAACTCACGCCTTTGATGCCGCGCAGCCGAGGATCGTTGGCATCAGGAACGCCGTAGCACACCGCGCGGTAATACCGCTCGACGCTGTGCGCCTCGAACTGGGCCGCAAGCCCCTGATGGGCCGCATCCGATTTGGCGACCACCAGAAGCCCGCTGGTATCCTTGTCGATCCGGTGAACGATGCCCGGCCGCTTGACCCCGCCCACGCCAGACAGATCATCGCCGCAGTGATGCAGCAGCGCATTCACCAAAGTGCCGTTGGGGGATCCCGGCGCCGGATGAACGACCATCCCCGCAGGCTTGTTGATCACGATCAGGTCGGCATCTTCGTGCACGATGTCCAGCGGAATGTCCTCGGGGCCGATATGACTCTCATCCGCCTCGGACACGGTTATGCAGACAGCCGCACCTTCCGCCACCTTGGCCTTGGCATCGGTCACGACCTTGCCGTCCACCGAAACCGCGCCCTCCTCGATCAGGCGGGCCAGACGGGTCCGCGACAGATTTTCATCTGCTGGCACATCCCGCGAAAGCGCCTTATCAAGGCGGGGCGGCGGAGCGTCCGCGATCACGAAGTCTATTTGCCGGGTGCCCATGACTGTCCCTTCAGATCCTCAAGAACCGCAGGAAACGCCTCAGCTGCGCCTGCTGCGCCGCATGGTCATGTTGCTGACCGCGGTGATGATTGGCGGCGTTCTAGTGACATTCGCCCTGATTGTCATCCGCCTATCGGACAGAACCCCCACCCTGCCCGATCAGATCGAATTGCCCGACGGTGCCCGCGCCCAGGCCGTTACCATCGGCAGCAACTGGTTCGCCGTGGTGACCGATGACAACCGTATCCTGATCTTCGACAAGACCACCGGACGCCAGCGGCAGGAAATTCCTCTGGATTGAAGCGCCTCAGGCGTCCAGCGCCATACGGAACACGATTTCCGATGCCTGCTTGAGAGCAGCGACCTCTTCGGCGCTGTCGCGGCGGAACCGCAGATCTTCGGCACCAAGGCGGACCGGAGAGAACAAAACTTTGCGGTCGGGAAAGAATTCTTGCCGGAACCCTTCGTCAGCCTCGGCCAGAAAGTCATCCAGCCAGGCGCGCTCATCAGGTTCCAGCACGTCATGCCGGCGGATCATCACCGGATCGCTCACCGCCTGACGGCGCAACTGGCGGCTGCGCTTGCGCCCGATGGCCCGGGTCACCACGCCGAAGGCCTCGCTGGCGACCCGCGACAAGGACAGGTTGGCCGGCAGGTCGGTCGGACACCCGGGTGGCGGCGCAACCCCAAGCCGTGACAGGAAATCATCGATGACATTGCCGTTGGCGAGCTCCGCCCGTTCATATAGAAGCGGCACGATCGCGACGCCCGGAAAAGCCGCTCGGATGCGACCGACCGCACCGGCATAGCTGTGCCCGTTCGGGTTGGACCGGATCGCGGCCAGCCGGTCACGGACAAAGCCCGAGCCATCCGCGGGCAGCCGTCCGTTCTTGGCCCGCTGCTTGTAATCGGCCTCGAAGAAATCGGAATAGCGGCGGCAGTAGAACACCACGCGCATTTCGCGCGCGGGAATTTCCGCGAAGACCTGCGCCAGACGCGCCAGGTCGGCGGTGTAGAACATCTCGGACGACACCACACAGGCCTTGTCCGCGTGATCTTCGTATTCGCGAGCGATCGCTTCGCGGAAAGCGTCCAGCGGCTGGGCCGTCTGATTCAGGTGAAACGCCATCATGTTGTGGCTGACCTTGGGGCGCTCGCCCGTGTCCGGCCGCTGACGCCCGGCCTTCATGTAGCGCAGCCCGTTCTCGGACAAGATATCCGCATGACCGCGCAAATAGGACTGAAGCGCGGTCGTACCGGTTTTCGGCAAGCCGAGGTGCAACCAGAGCATCAGGCACCCTCCTGCCCGGCCGTCATCTGCTGCATCAGGGCGCGGATCTCGGCGGTATTCAGCAGCTCGGCAATCTGCCGGCGATGCAGGTCACAGGACTGGTGGTGCAGGCGCGCGGTTTCAGGGTCCGACATGAGGTCGTGGAAATGGCCCCGCTTTCGATCGGCGATGGCGTCAATCGACCGGTCCTCGACCGCGTTGTGGTTCATCATGTTCCAGTAGTCCAACCCAAGGCTTTCACCCGTGTGATGCGCCCGCCCCCGCACCTTCTTAACCAGATAGCTTTCGCAGGATTTCAGCGCATAGTGGTTCACCTGCACCAGATCGTACCCGACCGAGTCCCGGGCCGAGCGCCAGCTGCTGGTGAAATAGCGTTCGGGCATCGGCTGCCCCGATCCGTTGTACCAATGGCACTCCGCCATGCTCTCGACGTTGGGGCGCTTCGGTCGGTGGACGCCGATCACGTTCCAAAGGTGTCGGCGGAACATGGTCTTGAACCCCCAGGCCTGCGGCGGGCGAGGCATGTGTTCCGGGGCGGCGCGGCAAAACTGTTCGGACAGGAACCTGTCTTCATAGCCCACGACCCCCGCATTTCCGAACAACCGCCAGGTCATCGAGATCATGCGCGCATCCGGCACCGCTTTTGCCAATGATTGCAGGTTGTTGTCGTCCGTCTTTACATTGATGTGCTCATCTGCGTCGATAACTACGACCCAGTCCTGCGGCCGCGCCACGTCCATGCGCAGGAACCGTTTGTAGGCACGCTTCTGCGGGCTGCTCGGACGCGCCGAGTTGTTGTCGACATGGATCAGAACGCCGCGGTCGTGCAGTCGCTGCAACAGGGCGTCGGTGCCGTCCGTGCAGTCATTCGTCATCACGACCATCTGGTCGATTCCGATTGCAAGATTGTGCGCCACCCACTCCAGAACGAAGGGGCCCTCATTCTTCATCGGGGTCACGCTGACAAAGCGAGGGGGCTGTTCGACCATGCGGTTCTGCCTCGGATCAATCGGCCCGGTCGGGCGATCCCGCCGCGGGCACCGGTTTTTCATTCAGATTATTTTCTTCGCCCCGGCAGACCAAGGGCAAACTGCCCCGCCCCGCCGCAGCTTCGGGCGTCGATGCGCGCATGTCACCCATCGACCCGCCCCAGCTGGTTGGAAAACCGCGAATAGGTCGGGCAAAGCGCCACGGCCCGTTCCAAGAACTTTTTGGCCTGCGGCTTGTTCCCGCGCCTAAGGTAAATGCGGCCGGCCGCCCCTTGGATGGCGGCGGTGACCTCGTCCAGTTCCGCGGCATTCAGGATCTGCTGCTCGCCCTGCCTTTTGGCCCCGAGGCGGATCAACAACTGGCCCATGGCAAAGACGAGGAACGCATTGTCGGGGTCGCAGGCCAGCGCATCCGCCATCGACAGCCGCGCCGCCCCGGCATCGCCGGCATCAGCATACAACTCGGCCAGGCGCTTGTGGTACAGTGGGGCGTCGGGACAGGCCGCCACGACCCTGCGCGCAACGTCGATCGCCGCCGACAGTGACACCTCGCCGGTGTGCCGGTGCACCGTCGAAATCAGGCTTTGCACGGCCGGATCGTCACCGGACAGGTCTTCCGATGCCCGAACCGCCGCTTCGAGCGCGGCCAGCCGCGCAGGCGATTTGGGCAACCGTCGCGCGCGCTGGTCCAACGAAAGGTCCGCCCAGTCCAGCAGCACCATGTCGAAATTGCAGGGCTGGCGTGCGATGACTTTGTGCTGGACCAGATACAGGTTGTTGAACGGCGCGAAACGGCGCTGCCGCAGCCGGCGCTGAAACGCCCAGTCGACCGGCGGGAACAGACGGAACGGCAGTTGGTCGCGGTAAAGCATCCGCGAACCCAACACGACCACATCGGGCCGCAAGGGCTTGGCCCAAAACGCTTTTGCGAATTGTCGCCCTGCGGCCCACCGCTTTTTCTGGGCACCCAAGATAGCGCCGCGCAAGGCACACAGAACGGCTCGGTCCTCGGGCCAGAGGTCGGAGTTTTCCAACCCGGTCCGGGCCAGGTGTTCGCTTTCCTTCCACTTGCCCAGATAAAAGGCGTTCAGCGCTTGCAGCAGCGGCAGAAACGCATTGTCCGCTCCGGCATCGAGGATCGGCTGGGCGAGGTCATAGGCCTCTTGGCAGCGGTCCTGCGCGCAGAGGTATTGCGACGCTTTGGCATAGACATGGGCGGCCTCGGACGGGTTGAGAAATGCAGACGGTCCCCGGGCGACCCGCTTTATGACTCGTTCATTGGCGCGGCCGATCTCGTCTTCGGACAGCACGTCGCGGAACACCAGCCGCTGCTGACCGGAAATCCGGGCCGCAGCCATCGAAAAGGCCGAAATGAACGGAGCGATCACCCGGTCGGCCCGCGACATCGTGTAGAGTTCCAGGAAATCCCGCTGGGCCCGGGTCATGCCGGACAGATCAGCGATATCGGCCATCTGGATCAATTGCGGGTGGCGCTGTTGAAACCGTGCGATCAGTTCGGGCTGGTCGGAAAACATGATGGCCATCTGCCCGCGCGACTTGTCCAGATGCGCGTCATACAGTTCTTCGGGCTCGATCTTGGCGGGCCAAGTCGTATGCTTCCAGGGCAGGCCGTTCAAGATATCGCCGCGCCGGATGTGATAGGCCGACACCCCCTTGCCCGACAACCGGGCGTCGGCCTGGTCCATGACCGCGCGGATCGGCGGCGCAAAGCCGATCCGATGGATGAAATCGCGGTATCGGGGGCGGATGGCTTCGACATCTTCCCAGGGAAAGGCCAAAACCTCGAACCCCTCCTCGACGATCACCGAACGGCCCGCGGCCAGATGTTCGCGCAGCCTGTCGGGGGTATGATCGCCCTGAAAGCTCCAGACGGGGACGGCATCCGCGGCCAATTCGTCGTAAGCCTGCCCATCCAAGAAATGGGCCGCCATCCAATCGGTGGCGAACAGCTCTTGCGGGGCGTCCAGTTCCGGCGCGTCGGCTCCTTGCGGAAACCAGTTGACGCGATAGTCCGTGTCAAAATCCTCGGCCAGGCGGATGCAGGTCAGCATCATCAGGAGCCGCGCGCCCAGACGGTCCTTGCGCTGGCCGATGAACACGCCCCGGTCTGGGGTCATGACGCGCCACCCGCAGCAGCCTGGCGCCGCAGGGCGCGGAATCGCTGCCGCGCGGCCCCGACCAGTTTCGGATGCCGGTCCTCACCCACCGCCTCGATCCCGCGCATGTAGATGGGCAGGCGCCGCCGTACGCGCATCATCCGATAAAAGGCCTGCGGTTCCAGCGTGCCGGCCATGGCCTGCTGCATCACCGGCTTCAGCGCGTCGATCTTGCGCAGCATCGGCGCGGCGAAATGGTTCGAGAACCACGTCTTCAGCGGCACCACATTCGCGCCCTGCAATCGGTGGACGTGCCGCCGATCGGGCTCGAAGAACGGGTCATAGAAAACATAGGCCTTTTGGGCCGTCCGGATGCAGTCGGCCGCGTCACCCAGCGGCAGGTCCCAGTCCTGAACCTTGCCAAAGCGATATCGGGTCTCCCACGGCACCAGACGTTCATCCAGCGTGGATTGCGGATTGAAGGCGATCACCACCGCTCCGGGCGCCAGTGCAGAAAAGGTCAGCGCCCCGAACCCACCCATCGAGGCGCCAGCAAACACGACTTGGTCGAAGCGCTCGAAAAACCCTTCGCGCGCCTTGGCCTGGAAATAGTCGATGATCTCGGGGTCGCGGTACCAGGCCTTGGACCGCGCGAACACGCCCATATGCGACCAGCCCTCGTCGCGGAAGAACTTCCAGCCCCAGGGCTCGCGCGCGAAGGACAGATCGTTGGCATTGCCGATATTGTCGAAACTGACGACCAGACGCGCCGCGTCCCGCTGATGGAACAGGATCGAATGGCGTTCGAGCTTGCGGAGGAATCCAGTTCCTTCCCCGCCCGGATAGATCTCGACGAACCAGGGCGGCGCGGGATCTGTCAGAATGCGCTCGTACCCCGTCTTGCGGTCGGGATGCTCGGGCTTAAGCTGATCCTTCGAAAGTTCGTCGGCCATGGGTCTCAAACCAGATTGTCCGCCAGCCATGACCGGAAGTCCACCCAGTCGGGGCGCAGCTTGATCTCGGCGATCTTGGCGCGGTGCCACTCGCACGCCTCGTCATGCAGACGGGCAAGCTCGGAATCGGCCTTCAGCTTGGCCAGAACCGGTGCGGCCCGCCGGGCAATGGGTTGAATCGAGGTATCCCGGACCTTGTTGGCGTTCATATCCAACCAGTAGGCCTGCCCCTGATCTACCTTGACGTGATTGGTGCGGCCCCGGTCACGCTTGACCAGAAACCCCTCGAGCGAACGCACGGAGTAGTGGTGCAGGCGCCCAAATGCATGGTCGAACCCCCGCCAAGCCCGCCAGCCGACCTTGTCAGCGGGAAACAGGTTTCCACCCGCGTCCGACCAAGCGACTTCGTGCTCGCGCCCCTCTTCGATGCCCTTGGGGCGGTGCGGGCCGAAGCGGCTGAACCGGTCATTGTTGCGAAACAGCGTCTTCAGCCCGTAAGCCCGGCCGGAATGATAGGGAAATTCGCGATCGGCCATGGTGAAGCTTTCGGTCACGGGCTTGTCGTCAAAGCCGATGTTGCCCGAACTGCCGAACAGGCGCCAGGCGAACGAAATCGCGTCGACCGGGCGGCCCGCCTTCTGTTCGACCGCGTCGATCAATGCCGCAAAGCTGTTGTTCCCCACGCGGATATTCCAGAATTCGTCCACATCCAGGCACATCAGCCAATCGGCCTCTTTCACCTTGGGGTGCCTGCGCGCCCGGCGCAGCATCTGGTGTTGCGGATTACCCCCGTCGCGCACGGCATTCGGAACATGGGTCGCCAGCCCCATCTGCTGAAGGCGGCGGGCAATGTCATCGGTTCCGTCCTCGCAGTCATTGGTGAATATCAGGAAATGATCGACCCCCAGCATGCGATGAAAGGCGACCCATTCCAGCATGTAGGGGCCTTCGTTCTTCATCGTCGTGAATACGGTAATGGTCTGAGACATTTACGCCTGTTCCGATCTGCCTTTTGCCCTTTCTTACACAAGCCGTCCCGACACCGCGAGGCCGGAATAGGCTGGTACATGCATTGCACACCCGAGTGGTGCGCGACTGCACCCAAGCGGGCAACTGCGCCGCGCTGCCGGACGCGACCGAAACTGTCCGATACCCGCCCCAGGGGCAACGTGAACCGTCTCAGCGATGCACACACCCGGAAGGATCGAAAAAATCTAAGAATGTCACGCTAGTCCTAGGGGAGCGGCACAACGCAGACCGGACCCCGGATGGGCGACTTGTCACCGAAAGCTTGAGGAGAGATGGTACCGCCTCCCTGGCTTGAACAGGGGACCTCTGGATCCACAATCCAGCGCTCTAACCAACTGAGCTAAGGCGGCACGTGAGGGGCGATTTAACGAAGCCGCCGGGGGATTGCAAGTGCCTTGTAGGCGAATTTTCTGGCATAGTCCGACACAGCGGATCGCGCAAAGAAAATCGCGGGCGCCACGAGTTTCGGCAGCCCAAAGCGCCGCCCGCCTCTGCCGGACCCGAGGGGACACTCGGGCCGCGCTGCCTCCGCCGACCAAACTCCGACCACCCCGAAAACACATCGTTCCGCCTGCCCGCGCCGTGACACACCCAGACTGCGCTTGATTCAATCCCGGTTGCGCGCTAGCAGAAACGCTCAGTCTCCGGAGGCGAAAATGGGCATCAATACCGAACGCGACATCGAAGCGAACCTGCAGATCGGCCCCACCGATCAAGGCATGGTGCGCCTGTTCGTCGAAGCCGACAACCTCGAAATCCCGATGGATTTCGACCCGGAAGAGGCCGAGGAAATAGCCGACGAGATCCGCGCCGCCGCCCAGGCTGCCCGCGCGGTCAAACGCTGACCTTCAGGGCCGCGGATCGCGCAGCATGTGCAGACGCCGCGCGGCGTCCATCGCAAATTTCTGGATCAGCTTCTTGCGCCGGGCTGCCGCCAGCTTGGCCTCGGGCGGCATCCGTATGATTTCGGCGTCATAGGCGTCGGCGATGATCAGACCGGTTTCCGTCGGCAAGAGGTCGGTTGGAAAATCAGTATCCACGGCCCAGAAGAACCGGTCGCACCAGTCCAGGTATCCGCCCCATTTGGAATCGGACTGGTAATCGACCCGGCTGGATTTGCACTCGACCACCCACAGCTCACCCTTGGGACCCAGACCCATCACATCCACCCGCAACCCGCGCGCGGGTACGAATTCCTCAATAGAAACAAAGCCGTGGCTGGCCAGATGTCGGGCAACCCCGCGGGCCAGCCTTTGACCGGGCTGCAGATCCAACGTCATGCGCAGAATGTGAACAATTCAAGAACAAAAATCAAGGACCTTCGCCATGATGATCGGACCGGAACGAGCCACCGCCGTGCCGGGCCGTTCGGGCGACCCCGCATGCCTTCTTTTGCAACTGACCCCCTTGCGCAGCCCGGCGCGGCACCCTAGTTAGGCCATTGGCGGGTTCTGCCCTTCTCGTGACCGGTAGCATTCCGGTGGCCTTAAGCAATTCCGAGGGAGCTGGCTCTGTTCAGGTCCTGGCCTGATTACCTGGCGCCCACCTGTACATACAGGTCCTCGGGAATCAAAACCGCACGGTTGCCTGGTGGTCCCGCCGCCTTCCGATCAGGTGAATTCCTGCGGATTGACCCGTACGAATGTTTCGTCATCCAGAGCAAAATCATAGAGTTTGCGCCCGTTCCATTGCGGCATATAGCAGTCAAACATCCTATTTTTCTGATCCGGCAGGCTTGGCACGGTCAAATCTGCCGCTGGCAGGTTCAATCCAAACGTCAACAACTGAGCGTCCGTGTAACGTGCAGATGCCTGCTTCACCGCATGATGTAACAGCACGTGTTCGATATGCCCGTATTCGCCGACTCGGTTGTGAGTGATGACAGTTGTCGGCGCGAACTGCTTCATCAACGCATAGGCAGATCCAGATAACAGCCCAAACAACGGATGGCGGCGCAATGGCCGGACTATTTCAGGTTCTGGCATGCTATCGCTGGTTGGCATGCGAATAAAACGACGCAGCCTCGGGTAATCACTTTCGACCGCAAAGGGCAGTTGCACCCGGGTGGCACCAATCATGTCGCACGCCTGTTGCATCGCTGCCTCGCGCGTATCGGTGTCTCGACGGCTGGACGCAGGCCGGAAGAAGCTTGCAACGACAACTTCGGCACGCCCCTTGAGATGCGCCAGAAGTGAGCCGGCAAACAGTGTTTCATCATCCTGATGGCATACGCACACAAGAATGCGCTGATGGGCAAGCCCGTCCAGGCTGAGTCCGTTGCGCACAACGCCCGGACCGGTCTCCAATAGGCCGAAATTCGCGCTATGCAGCGTTTCCGGCCCAATCAGGCTGACCGGCCGCGCTCGCCCTTGCTCGACCAAACGAGCCGAGCTTGCTTGCACATGGCCGTTTCGGTTGTCGCCCTGAATCAAGTAGCATCTGTCAGCCAAGCCAGGCCAGACTGCATCCAACTCGGCCACCCGGTTGTTCTTTTGCGCATCCAGATGCAAAAGGTCGATCGGGCCGAACGGCCGATCCTGAACAGCCTGCTCCAGCCCTTCGATCGCCGGCCTGAGGTAGAACTTCACGCGTTCAGGGAAGCGGTTTTCGAACCATCGGAACGCGATCGGCACGTAGATGTCGACCGCCGGCCATGAATCACGCAAACGCTGGCCAAGGTCGATTCCGATATATTTCAAACCGGGGTTCGAGTGCAGCGCCAACAAAGCCGCGTGGCCACCCGCCACTCCGACCTCGGCAAAACAATTGCTTTCCTGTGCCAGCCGATGAAGAGCACGCCGTTTCGGCTCCATCGATGGCGCGAGATCGGATGTGTGAAAGTCTTCCCGCATGTGTGCATAGCACACGTTTCCATTGATCGCGACTGGCTCGCCTGCTTGTTTCAGCCCGTCGGCAATCGCCTGATTCAAACTTGACAGATCATCCAGAAACGCCCGCGAATTGATGGCGTCTTCATAACTTGGCTTGGTCAAGGAAACGGTCTTTCATGGACAACTCGATACGCTTGCGCATCCAATGTCAGGGGAAGACCAATTGCAAGCGCCAGGAACCACCTATCACGACCGGCGCGCTTCAACGCGCACGGGTTCCAGCTTGACTGCAACCGGGGTTCCTCCGCGCGGGCCTCTGGGCTTTTCGGCCATGCTCATGATCGCATAGGCGAATTGGACGCCCGCAAAGACGATCCCGTTCATGAACCAGATCATGATCAGCGCGATAAAGCCAATGTCGGACCCGGTGATGAGGTGGCGTAGGTTGGCCACGTTCAACAGCAGCAGCACGGCGACGAACACAGCCGAGATCACAAAGCCCAGTGCGACCTGGGTGATGTAAAGACGGATCAGTTTCGGCATGACGCACCTCCCTCACACGATAGGAGTCTAGCGCAATTTCATGCCGGGTAAAATCGCCCGTGGCGCGTCAGAACGCCTCGGGCTTGGCTTCGCGGGCCATGTGGTCCAGAACCGCGTTGACGAATTTCGGCTCTTTGCCTTCGGGGAAAAAGGCGCGCGCCACGTCAACGAATTCGTTGATGACCACCTTGGGCGGCGTGTCGCTCTGGCTCAGCTCGGCGCCGGCCGCGCGGAACAGCGCCCGCAAGGTCGGGTCGATGCGCGAAATCGGCCATTTGGCCACCAGCGCCCGGTCGGTCATCTGGTCGATCGGCGCCTGATAGTTCACCGCGTCATCCACCAGCTTGCGAAACAGCGCGCTGTCGCCTTCCAGCATCTCGTCGCCCTCGTAGACCGCGCCGAACCGGTGATCCAGAAACTCGTTGACCACCTGTTCGGTCGTCTGGCCCGACTGCTCCATCTGGAACAGCGCCTGCACGGCGTACAACCGCGCGGCGGATTTCATTAGGCGTTTCCGGTTTGCCGGTTTCGGCGTGTCTGTCTGGGTCATGCTGTCGTTGATCCGTTGCTGTCGCCCGCCACAAGGATGGACTCGGACGGCGGCTTGAATCCGACGCCCTTTTTCGAAGCGCCCCACTTACGTCTGAGTGCGATCAGATGCAAGGCCGCAGCCGCCGCGCCGCCGCCTTTGTTCATCTTTTCCGGATTGGCGCGCACTTCGGCCTGCGCGTCATTCTCAACCGTCAGGATGCCGTTGCCGATGCACAGCCCCTGCAGGCCCAGCAGCTGGATCGCGCGGCTGGAATCGTTGCAGACGGTTTCGTAATGCGTGGTCTCGCCCCGGATCACGCAGCCCAGCGCCACATAGCCATCGAAGTTGCACTGGCGGTCGGCCATGGCAATCGCGGTCGGGATCTCGAGCGCGCCGGGCACCTCGACCACCTCGCAGCTGCCGCCGGCGGCCTCGATCTCGGCCTTGGCGCCGCGAACCAGGTCGTCGGCGATGGCGCGATAGAACGGGGCCACAACGATCAGCAGCTTGACCGGGTCATCGAATTTCGGGGTCGGCAGAACGCCGTGTTTGTCTTGCTCAGCCATGCTCAGTCACCCTTGAGAATCGAGCGGGTCCCGACGATGGACAGGCCAAAGGCGTCCAGACCCAGGTATTTCGTCTGCGGCGAGTCGGTCAGCAGCACCAGTTCCTTGATGCCCATCTTGGACAGGATCTGCGCGCCCAGACCGGTTTGCTTGATGGTGCGCGGGCCTTCGTCCTCGGCCGCGTACAGCGAGTGGCGCGGGTTGCGGAACAGGCAGACCACGCCGCGCCCCTCGGCGGCGATCTTTTCCATCGCGCGCGGCAGTTCCTGCGGCGATTTCGGGCCCAATCCCAAAATGTCCGAGGCCTCGTGCAGCGCATGGGTGCGGGTCAGGACGGGCTCGGGCGTGCTGATGTCGCCCTTGATCATCACCACATGTTCGATCCCGTGGGTCTGATCGGTGAAGATCCGCATCTCCCACTCGCCGCCATATTCCGACGTGACCATCCTGCGCGCGGTCTCGACCACCAGATTGTCGTGGCGCGCACGGTACGAGATCAGGTCGCTGATGGTGCCGATCTTCAGCCCGTGTTCCCTGGCGAATTCGACCAGATCGGGCAGCCGGGCCATGGTGCCGTCAGGCTTCATGATCTCGCAGATTACGCCCGAGGGGTTCAATCCGGCCAGGCGCGAAATGTCCACGGCGGCCTCGGTGTGGCCGGCGCGTACAAGCACCCCGCCCCGCTTGGCGCGCAGCGGAAAGACATGGCCGGGCGTAGCCAGATGCGCCATGGTGTTCTGTTCGTTGATCGCGGTGGCAATGGTCAGTGCCCGATCGGCAGCCGAGATCCCGGTGCTGACGCCTTCGCGCGCCTCGATCGAAACGGTAAAGGCCGTCTCGTGCCGCGACGAGTTGTTCACGGCCATCATCGGAAGGCCCAGACGGTCTATCCGTTCAGCTGTCATCGGCAGGCAGATCAGCCCGCGGCCATGCGTGGCCATGAAATTGATCGCCTCGGCATCGGCGAATTCCGCCGGGATCACCAGGTCTCCCTCGTTTTCGCGGTCCTCGTGATCGACCAATATATACATCCGGCCCTGGCGCGCCTCTTCGATGATCTCTTCAATCGGGCTGATCGCGTCGCGCAGCTGGGCCTCGACCGGTCCGGGTGTTTCAAAGCTCATGGGGCAGCCTTTCACAGAGCAGGTGTTGCAACGCGGGATAGACCAGCACGCGCGCAAAGGCCAGTCCGCAAACGAATCCGCACGGGGCTAACGCGGCGTTTCGTCCGGCGTCAGGTCATTTCCGACAGCCGCGCGACGTAACGGGCTAGCGTGTCGATCTCGAGATTCACCCGGTCGCCTACCTTGACGTCGCCCCAGGTGGTGACCTCCTTGGTGTGCGGGATGAAGTTGATGCCGAAATCGCACCCGTCCACGTCGTTCACGGTCAGCGAGGTGCCGTTCAGCGCGACCGAGCCCTTGGGCGCGATGAACCGTGCCAGATCTTGCGGCGCGCGCAGGGTCACCCGGGTGCTGTCACCCTCGTCCGTCACGGCGATCACCACGGCGACGCCGTCCACATGGCCTGAGACGATGTGCCCGCCCAGTTCGTCGCCCACCTTGAGGGCGCGTTCCAGGTTGACGCGTTTGCCCACCTGCCACCCGTCGAGGTTAGTCTTGGAAACCGTCTCGGCGCTGATCTGCACATCGTACCAGTCGTCGCCCAGCGCAATCACGGTCAGGCAGACCCCGTCACTGGCGATCGAGGCGCCGATATCGATCCCCGCGGTATCGTAGCCCGTCTTGATCCGCGCCCGCAGATCGCCCTGCTGCTCCAGTTCGATGATGGTGCCGATGTCGGTGACGATCCCAGTAAACATTCCGTTAACCCTCTGCGCGCAAACTATCCGAAGTCATCTGGCCCGAGGTAAGCCCAACCGGCCGCCGGGGCAAGCCCCGGCTTGCGCGTCCAGGGGCGGACGGGCATAGTTTCGGCGCAATTCTCAAACGCATGCAGGTGTGCGCAAACGGCATGAACGCTCCGATTTCAACGCAAGACGGTCGCGTGTTCCTTTTTTTGCAGGGGCCGCATGGGCCGTTCTTTCACGGGTTGGGGCGCATGCTGCGGGCGGCCGGCGCCGCGGTCTGGCGGGTGGGGTTCAATGCGGGCGACCGCGCCTTCTGGTTCGACAAGCGCAGCTATGTGCCGTATCGCGGAACGCTGGACGCGTGGCCGCAGGCCTTTGCCGACCTGCTCGAGACCCGGCGGGTAACCGATGTCGTTCTGTACGGCGACGTTCGCCCGGTACATGCCGTGGCGATCCGGATCGCCCGGGCGCGCGGCCTGAGGGTCCATGTTTTCGAGGAAGGCTATCTGCGCCCATGGTGGGTGACCTATGAGCGGAACGGATCGAACGCACATTCCCGGCTGATGGACCTGGACATCGCAACGATGCAGCGAGCCGTGGAACTAACCGAGGGACCGACCCCGCCGCCACCCGCGCATTGGGGCGACATGCGGCAACACGTTTTCTACGGCGCGCTGTACCATTGGTTCGTATTGTTCCTGAATCACGGTTACCGGAACTTCAGACCGCACCGCGATTTGCATGTTTCTCAGGAATTCGGGCTGTATTTCAAACGTCTGATGCGGATGCCCCTGCATCGAATCCGGCGTAGTCTGGCGACCGCCCGCATCCGCCGCGGTGGGTATCCTTATCATCTGGTGCTGTTGCAACTGGCGCATGACAGTTCGGTCCGGGCCCATTCCGAATTCTCGTCGATGTGCGCTTTCCTGCTGCCGGTCATGGAGGGATTCGCCAAGGGCGCCCCGCCACATCACCACCTGGTCATCAAGGAACACCCGCTCGAAAACTGCCGCGAGCCTCTGGCGCGCTTCATCCGCCAGACGGCCCGCCGGCTGGGCATCGCCGACCGTGTCCACCATGTGCCCGGCGGTAAACTGGCCCGTCTTCTGGATCACGCCAAGTCGGCGGTCACCATCAATTCGACGGCAGGTCAGCAGGCGTTGTGGCGCGGCGTCCCGCTGCGCGTGTTCGGCCGGTCGGTCTATGACAAGCCCGAGCTGGTGTCCGACCAGCCGATCGAGGTGTTTTTCGCCGACCCAAGGGGGCCGAACACCGACGCCTATCGCATGTACCGCCAGTTCCTGCTGGGAACCTGCCAGATCCCCGGCGGGTACTATTCGCGGCGGGGCCGCAAACAACTGCTCCGGCAGGTGGTTGACCGGATGCTGCAGGCACACGACCCCTACGCGCGTGCCCTGGCTGGGGGCGCGACCGAAGGGCCACAGTTTCAATCCCGTCCGGCCCGTCGGCTGGCAACGTCTGGAATCTGAGCGCCAAACTCAGTAGCGTCGCGACAAACCAAAAAACACAACACTGGCTGTCGAGGTCAACAACGTGCAGTGCTTCCCAACCCGGTGGATTCGAAAAGTCACTCTTTTCGCGACCGTCGCAATTCTGGCGGCATGCCAGCTTCCCAAGTCCGGGCCCAACAAGACCGAAATCCTGGCTGGTGCGGTTCAGAACGGCGGCAATGCATTTGTCGTAGAAGTAGACGATTTTGTTGCTAAAACTACTGCCGCCATTCCTCAGTACGGGTTCCCACAGGCCTTCCGCGGCGCCCAGAACATCACTTCGGACACAATCCGCCCGGGCGACGTTCTGGGGCTGACCATCTGGGAAAACGTCGACGACGGTCTGCTGTCCGGTGAAACCGGCCCCGCGACCAGCCTGGACGAAGTGCAGGTCGACAGCGAAGGGTACATCTTCATCCCTTATGCAGGCCGCCTGCGGGCCTCGGGCAACACACCCGAACAACTGCGCACTACGATCGCCGACAAACTGCGCGAGCAGACCCCCGACCCTCAGGTGCAGATCCGCCGCGTGGCCGGCGATGGTTCGACCGTATCGCTGACCGGGACCATCGGCGCCCCGGGCATCTATACGATCGAGCGTCCCACCCGAACCCTGTCGACGATGTTGGCGCGCGCCGGCGGCGTAGCGGTTGCCCCGGACATCGCGCTGGTCACCGTGATCCGCGGCAACCAGAGAGGGACGATCTGGTACAATGATCTTTTCCAGAACCCCGAAATGGACATCGCCCTGCGCGGCGGCGACAGGATTCTGGTCGAGCAGGACACGAGATCCTACATCGCGCTGGGGGCCACCGGGGGGCAGTCGCGCGTCGCTTTCGACAGTCAGGACCTCTCGGCGCTCGAGGCTCTGGCCCAGGTGGGCGGGCTGCAGTCGCTCTCGTCCGACCCGACCGGCATCTTCGTTCTGCGCAACGAGCGCGAGGACATCGCCCGCAAGATCGTGGGCCGCTCGGACCTGAAGGGCGAGCAGCGCATGATCTACCTTTTGAACCTGACGGCGCCCAACGGGCTGTTCGTGGCGCGAGATTTCGTGATCCGCGACGATGACACGATCTATGTCACCGAAGCGCCCTATGCCCAGTGGACCAAGTCGATCTCATTGATCGCAGGCGGCCTGACGCCGGTTGCGAACGTGGCCACGCTGACCGGCAATTGATCCGTGCAACCGGCGGCCGATACATCTGATTCCGGCAACCTGGCGCGTCTGCTTGTCTACAATGGCGGGTTTCTGACCCAGCGGCGCATCCGCCGCATTCTGGCCCTGTCAGGCCACAAGGTCGCGCTGGGACTGCCTCGCGCGGGCGACCGGATCGGCGTCTGGGGGCAAAGCCCAACTGCCCATCGCGGGGAACGCGTTGCGGCCCGGTACGACGCCCCGCTGCTGCGCGTCGAAGACGCCTTTCTTCGCTCATTGCACCCCGGCCGCGGAAAAGAGCCGCCGCTTGGCCTGCTGCTCGATGCCTCGGGTGTGCATTTCGACGCCGACCGCCGTTCGGATCTCGAGACCCTGCTGGCCACGCATCCGCTGGACGACACCGCGCTTCTGGACAGGGCGCGCGGCGCGATGCTGCGGATGGCTGAATTGCGGCTGACCAAATATTCCGCATACGACCCCGAGGCAGAACTGCCCGAACCCGGCTATGTGCTGGTGGTCGATCAGACCCAGGGTGACGCCGCCGTCACCGCCAACGGCGGCGACCTGGCCCGCTTTCGCGAGATGCTGGTGATCGCGCAAGAGGAAAACCCCGGCGCCCGTATCATCGTCAAAACTCATCCCGAGACCACGTTGGGATACCGCCCCGGACATTTCGGGCCGCAGGATGAAACCGACCGCATCCGCCTGCTGCGCGACCGGGTCAACATCTGGGACCTGCTGGAAGGCGCGATCGGGGTCTATACGC
This sequence comes from Ruegeria sp. BHSA191, assembly GCF_059613325.1. Classification (NCBI taxonomy): domain Bacteria; kingdom Pseudomonadati; phylum Pseudomonadota; class Alphaproteobacteria; order Rhodobacterales; family Roseobacteraceae; genus Ruegeria; species Ruegeria sp. BHSA191. The sequence goes on along the minus strand of NZ_JBXWSH010000016.1, from coordinate 72,231 downwards.
TGTCGTCGCAACTGGGATTCGAGGCCATTTTGGCCGGACACAAGCCGCGTGTGTTCGGACGGCCATTCTATGCCGGTTGGGGGTTGACCCGCGACGACACCGAAATGCCGCGCCGGCAGCGCAACCTGACCCGCGCGCAGTTGTTCGCGGCCGCGATGATCCTCTACCCCAAATGGTATGATCCATTCCGGGACCGGCTGTGCGAAATCGAGACCGTTCTGGACACGCTCGAGGCGCGCATGCGGGCCTGGCACGAAGACCGGCGGGGCTGGACGGCATCGGGGATGCGGCTGTGGAAACGCCGGCATCTACAGCGCGGCTTTGGAAGCTATCGCAAAATGCGTTTCACCGCTGCGCGCCCCGCCAGCCCAACCCGACCGCACATGGTTTGGGCCAACCATGACCGCGACTCCGAGGGCGTCTTCCGCATCGAAGACGGCTTCTTGCGGTCGCGCGGGTTGGGGGCCCAGTTGGTGCCGCCGCTGTCGCTGGTGGCCGATGATCTGGGCATCTACTACGACCCGACCCGACCCAGCCGGCTCGAGGACTGGGTCGCGCGGCGCGAGACCCTGCGCCCCGATCAGGAACGCCGTGCCCGTCATCTGGTGCAACGCCTGACCCGAGCCGGCCTGAGCAAATACAATATCGGCGGCCCCTGCCCCGATCTGCCGGTCGGGCATCGCATTCTTGTCCCCGGACAGGTCGAGGATGACGCCTCGGTTCTGTTGGGAACCAGCACGGTGCGCACCAACCTGGACCTGCTGCACGCGGCCCGAAAGGCGAACCCGAATGCGGTTGTGATCTACAAACCCCACCCGGATGTCGAAGCCGGGCTGCGCGAAGGCCAGGTCGATGCCGATGGGCTGGCCGACATGGTTCTGACCGGCGTCGACCCAGCCCAGGTTCTGCCGCAGGTGCAGGAGATCTGGACCATGACGTCGGCGCTGGGGTTCGAGGCCCTGTTGCGCGGCATCAAGGTCACGACGCTGGGGGCGCCGTTCTACGCCGGTTGGGGGCTGACCACCGATTTGGGCGCGGTGCCCGCCCGCCGCGGCGCGCGGCCGTCGCTACTGGGCCTCGTGCATGCAGCACTTATCGACTATCCGCGGTATTTCGACCCGATCACCGGTGCCCCCTGCCCAGTCGAGGTTGCGGTCGACCGCCTCGCCCAGGGCGAACCCACGCCATCGGGCGCGGGAAACCGGCTGCTGTCCAAGCTTCAGGGCGCGTTGGCCACGCATGCGCATCTGTGGCGCTGAACCGACCCTAACGCGCGGAGCGGCGCCAGACTTGCAAGACATCGCCGCCCACCGGGCGCGCTTCTGCCAGTTCGAACCCGGGTGCCTCGGACAGGTCTTCAAGCCCCAGAGCCCCGATGGCAGGCAGACCCTCGGCGCCGATCGCCAGACCGGCGGTAAAGCCGACCAATTCATCAACAAGGTCGTCGGCCAGAAGCGACGCTGCCAAGGCCGAGCCGCCTTCGCAGAACACCCTAGTCAGACCCTGCCGGCCCAATTGCTGCAGCAGATCCACGGCATCGATGTGGTGCCCCCGGACTGCACAGGGGATCAGCGTGGCCCCCAATCCCCGCCAGGCGCGGGCGCGTTCCGAGTCCGGCGACGGACCATGGCACAGCCAGACCGGTATCTGTGAAGCGGTGCGTGCCAAGTGCCCCAGCAGCGGGATATCCAGATGGCGTGACACCACAATGCGCACCGGCTGATGCCCAACCCCCAGGTCGCGCACGGTCAGGGACGGATCATCGGCCCGAGCCGTTCCCGCACCGACCATCACCGCGTCGTGTCGCGCGCGCATGGCGTGCACGGCCCGCCGGGATTCGGGGCCGGTTATCCACTTGCTCTGACCCGAGGCGGTTGCGATACGACCATCGAAACTGCTGGCCAGTTTCAGCGTGACGAAGGGGCGCCCCTGTTCGGTCTTCATGAAGAAACCTGCGTGATCCAAGGCGGCCTGATCGGCCATGACACCGGTCGTTACCTCGACCCCGGCGGCCCGGAGCATTTCAAAACCCTGCCCGGCAACGCGCGGATCGCTGTCCTCGATCGCTGAAACAACACGCGCAACACCGGCATCAATCAAAGCCTGCGCACACGGAGGCGTTTTGCCATGGTGCGCACAGGGTTCAAGCGAAACGTAGGCCGTACTTCCGCGGGCGCGTTCACCGGCCTGGGCCAGTGCCTCAGCTTCGGCATGCGGACGCCCGCCCGGCTGGGTCCAACCCCGCCCGACGATCCGGCCATCCTTGACGATGACGCAGCCCACAGCCGGGTTGGGCCAGCACATTCCTTGTCCGCGCCGCCCCAGGGACAGGGCCAGCGCCATGTATCGCTTGTCAGTGTCGGTCACTCGTCCGTCGATGGCTGCGGCGGGCGCAGTTCGTGGACGAACTCCTCGAAATCATCGGCCGCCTGGAAATTCTTGTAAACGCTTGCAAAGCGAACATAGGCGACGGTGTCGATCCGCGCCAGAGCTTCCATGACGATCTCGCCGATCTTGCTGGACGGAATGTCAGTCTCGCCCATGCTTTCCAGCCGGCGCACGATGCCCGAAATCATCTGGTCAATCCGGTCGGGGTCGATCGGGCGTTTCTGCATCGAGATGCGGATCGAACGCTCAAGTTTGTCGCGATCGAAGTCTTCCCGCTTGCCGTTGGATTTAATCACCACCAGATCGCGCAGTTGAACACGCTCGTAAGTGGTGAAACGGCCCCCGCATGCGGGGCAGAACCGGCGCCTGCGGATGGCCACATGATCTTCTGCCGGGCGTGAATCCTTGACCTGAGTATCTATGTTTCCGCAAAACGGGCAGCGCATCCGCCGTCTCCTCGTCCCTTGTTCCGCCTCTTTTTGTCAGCGCTGGGGCCGACTTATCCACAACTATAGGCCAGCCGCTAGGATTTGGGTAGTCGGAAATTTCCACCGCTAGATAATGGGTCAGGCGAAATGCGCGGCCACCTTCCGCAGGTGGGGCGCCGTGCGGTGTTCAAACAGCTAGATCCCCTGCCAAGTCCCCAGCACGGGGTGACCGCCGCGAACGGGGATGGATAGCGATACCGGCATCATCGCGGCCTTGATATGCGCCGGCATGTCATCCGGCCCCTCATAGGTGTGCTTGAGATAGGACATGGACGGGTGGTCGGAAGGCGGCACGAGCCGCGAGAAGAACGCCCCGAGATCCGTCTGCACCTCGGGGTCGGCGTTTTCCTGAATCAGCAACGAACAGGAGGTGTGCCGCACGAAGAGCGTCAGCAGTCCGTCGGCCTCGGTTGCGGACAGCCAGCCCCGGATACGGTCCGTGAACTCGTACAAGCCCTGACCACGGGTCTGAACGGCAAACTCTACCTGCATCGGCCCGGCACCTACCGTTGAAACGGGCGCACGTTGCACCGGGCATTCGCGCCTTGAACCGACATGCTGTAGCCGGGCTGAAACCCCGAGGTGATGAAACTGTTCTGCTGGGGCACGCCACCGGGCGGCGGGTTGAGCGAGAATTGAACCGCGGTTCTGCGACCGGTCGTGACGCTGGGCCCATAGCCGCGCAACACATAGATCGGCTGCTGCCAGCCGGCGCCCAGCTCGCGGCGGGCGAAGTCGGCAGCTGCACACCAATACCCGTCGACATCCTGACGCGAGCGCGGGATGACCTCGAAATCGGTGCTGTTGATGGGTTCGGTGCGATACCCGTTCGGCGCGGCGAAGGACATCGACGGGACGCCGACCGCTCCGACCGCAAGCCACGCGCAAACCACGATCCGCTTCATGTCTGTTCCTTTTCTCCTGTCCTGTCGTACTCAGGCTAGCGCTTGGGCTTGTCCCGGCCAGAACCGATCACGATGTTTTCAGCAATCCTCGCAATCCGTGCGCGCCACTGTCAACCAACGGTGATATCAGGCCAGGGCCTCAATCACCGGGGGTTGTCGCGGAACCGCCCCTCCCCGCGCAGGACGACGGCCAAAAGTACCGCTATCACCCCGGGCACCAGAAGCACGCCTCATCGTACCCGGTCGAATTTTTGGGGAAGGAATCCAGCCGACAATCTCGCCTTTTTGCCTTGCCCTTGCGAAAGGGAGTCCCCACGGCCAGTCACCGCATCGCGGTATGTGCCAGGCCCGGCCACAAGATAATGCGTGTGCCGGGGAGCCGCGGACGGTGTGGTGCGTCTCGTCTCCGGGCTCGTCCCACTCCCCAATGGGAACCGACCCGGCACGAACGGGTATCTAAACCTGTGCTTCGCACTCGGCATTGGATCGGGTGCCAGAGTCATTCGAACTCGGGCCAAACAGTGCCTTCTGCACAATGTTAGACCCCGGCACGACCGTCCCGGTTGTTCAAGAACGAGGTTTGCGCGCATACTCCGACGAACTGCGCTGGCTTGGACGGGTCCCATGGATGTCGAAATCACAAGGCTTAAGCTTTTGGCCGCCGAATTGGAACGCGCGGCGGAAAACCCGGAGCTGGTCGCCCGGGTATTTGACCGCGCCGACCTGACCCCGGCCCAACTCTCGGCGGCCGAAGCCCGGATCAGCGCACAAACCGAGGCTAGCTTCATCCGGCACGCCTGTGATGTGCTGGGCGACATCACCTTTGCAGCCAAGGCCGGATTGCGGGTCACTTCGGCGTCCAGCCTTGCGGCCTATATCAGCAAATATTCGCGCGACCTGAAGCAGGTGATGGAAAACACCATTCGTTTTCACCGCTTCATCGACCCGACCCTTGGTTTCAGCATGGACCTGTCCGGCAACGCTGCCACGCTGGGGCTGCATTGGAAAGATGCGCGTTTCGCCCGGTATCACCGCCGGACCGAGTTTCTGATCTTCGCCGCCATCGCCCGAATGCGCACGCTGACGGGAGTGCACCTCAACCCGATCGAGATCCGGTTCCAGCACCAGGTCGGGCGGCATGAGGCACGCTTTTCAAGGCTTGCCGGTTTTCCCGTCCGCTTCGGCATGGAGCAGATGGAGATCCTGCTTCCGCTGACGGCGCTGGACCTGCCCATCCCCACTTACGATCCCCGCCTTCGAGAACATCTTCTGGCCTATGGCGAACGGCTGCTGGCCGAAAACGGACAAGAGCGGCAAACCCTGCGCAGCCGGGTCGAGGGGGTGATCACGCAATCCCTCCCGGGCAGGATCATACGCGCCGAAGACGCCGCTCAAACGCTGGCCATGAGCCCGCGTACCTTTGCCCGTCGTCTTGGAGCCGAAGGCACCAGTTTTCGCCAGATCGTCGATGACCTGCGCTGTGATCTGGCCCAGACCCTGCTGCGAAACGAGATGACCCTGGCCCAGGTCGCCTATGCGCTTGGCTACGCCGATCAGTCGGCGTTTTCGACGGCTTTCAAACGATGGACCGGGCACCCGCCCAGCACCTTGAAGGCCCGGGTGGACCATCCAATCCAACCGTGAAGGGTGGCCGAGGGTCATCGGCGTCACCACCTCGCCCCGGCCCGTCCCATGAGTGGACATTGACCATATGGAGCGCGTGACGGCCAACCGCATGCGCGGTTATGCCAAGTTGATTACATGTTTGGACAGTGTGACCCTGTCTGCCCCGCAACGAAAAAAGGCGCCTCGATCGAGGCGCCTTTGAGATCACTGATCCAGGAAAGACCGCAATTTGCGGCTGCGGCTGGGGTGTTTCAGCTTGCGCAGCGCCTTGGCTTCGATCTGCCGGATCCGTTCGCGGGTCACGCTGAACTGCTGGCCGACCTCTTCCAGCGTGTGGTCGGTGTTCATGCCGATGCCGAACCGCATCCGCAGAACCCGTTCCTCGCGCGGGGTCAGCGAAGCTAGAACCCGGGTCGTGGTTTCCTTGAGGTTTTCCTGAATGGCGCTGTCCAGCGGCAGCACGGCATTCTTGTCCTCGATGAAATCGCCCAGCTGGCTGTCTTCCTCGTCGCCGATCGGGGTTTCCAGAGAAATCGGCTCCTTGGCGATCTTCATCACCTTGCGAACCTTCTCCAGCGGCATCTGCAGCTTTTCGGCCAGTTCCTCGGGCGTCGGCTCGCGGCCGATCTCGTGCAGCATCTGGCGGCCGGTCCGCACCAGCTTGTTGATCGTCTCGATCATGTGCACCGGGATACGGATGGTGCGCGCCTGATCCGCGATCGAGCGCGTGATTGCCTGACGGATCCACCAGGTCGCGTAGGTCGAGAACTTGTAGCCACGGCGGTATTCGAACTTGTCCACGGCCTTCATCAGGCCGATATTGCCTTCCTGAATGAGATCAAGGAATTGCAGGCCACGGTTCGTGTATTTCTTGGCGATCGAGATCACCAGGCGAAGGTTGGCTTCGACCATTTCCTTCTTGGCCTGACGTGCCTCTTTCTCGCCCTTCTGAACCTGCTGGACGATACGGCGGAACTCGCTGATGTCCAGACCGACATACTGACCGATCTGCGCCATGTCGTTGCGCAGCTCCTCGACCTTGTCCGACGAGCGTTCGATGAACATCTGCCAGCCACGTCCCGGCTTTTGGGCCATGTCGGAAAGCCAGTTGGGATCAAGTTCACGACCACGGTATTCGTCGATGAACTCGCGCCGGTTGATGCGGGCCTGATCGGCCAGCTTGACCATGGCGCTGTCCAGCGACATGATCCGCTTGTTGATACCGTACAACTGGTCGATCAGGGCCTCGATCCGGTTGTTGTGCAGGTGCAGCCCGTTCACCAGTTCGACGATCTCCGAGCGCAACTTCTGATAGGTCGCCTCGTCCTCCGCGCTGAACGAGCCATCTTCGTTCAGCGTGGCCGAGATCCGACTGTCCTGCATCTCGGACAGCATCGCGAAGTCGGTCGAAATACGTTCGAGCGTCGTCAGGACCTGATCCTTGAGCGCGGCCTCCATCGCCGCCAGCGACATGTTCGCCTGATCTTCCTCGTCGTCGTCATCGTCCGAAGCGATCGGGTTTCCGTCGGCATCCAGTTCTGGGCCGGTGTCCTTAGCGGGTTTCGACGCCTGAACCTTCGACGTATCGACGACGGGCTCCTCAACGTCTCCGTCCTCGTCCAATTGGTTGCCGAAGGTGGCCTCCAAGTCGATCACGTCGCGCAGCAGGATGTCCTCGGACAGCAGTTCGTCATGCCAGATCGAGATCGCCTGGAAGGTCAGCGGGCTTTCGCAAAGGCCGGCGATCATGGTGTTGCGTCCGGCCTCGATCCGCTTGGCGATGGCAATCTCGCCCTCGCGACTCAGCAACTCGACGCTGCCCATCTCGCGCAGATACATGCGCACCGGATCGTCGGTGCGGTCCAGCTTTTCGGTCTGCGACCCCGCCAGCGCAACCTCGCGGTTGCTGTCGGTCGTGACCAGATCGGTCGAGCCCTTCTGCTCTTCCTCCTCGGCCTCTTCGTCTTCGATGATGTTGATGCCCATCTCGGACAGCATCGACATCACGTCCTCGATCTGCTCCGAACTGACCTGATCCGGCGGCAGGACCTGGTTGAGCTGGTCGTAGGTGATATAGCCTTTCTCGCGGGCCTCGGCGATCATCTTCTTGACCTGGGCCTGGCTCATGTCCAGCGAGATTTCCTGTTCCTGGTCGTCGGACTTCCGTTCCTCGTTGGTATCCTTGGCGGCCATTCAGTGCTCCTGCAGGGATGGGTGATTCGATGGAACCGAATCATTAGCGCGTAGAAGTGATTCGGCCACCCGTTTACCCGTTTTTCTTTTCCAGTGCTTTATGAAAACACCACCTCAGCGGCGTTTCCGCTCGAACTTGATGCCCGACATGATCGCCTGAAACGCGTCCTTCTCATCGCGATTGATTCGCGCCCCGTTCTCAGCAATGTCGAATACGGCCCTGTCCTCGTTCTGGCTGCGACTTGCGCGGTTTCGCTCTTCGGCGGCTTGCGCCAACCGGAACGTCAATGCCTCGTCCGTTACGTCAGACAGTTCCTCCTCGGCCTCGGCAATCTCGGCATCCAGCCCCCGGAGCGCTTTGATTTTTGCGAGTTCCTCGGCCAGTGTCATCTGTGCCTTTTCGACGTCGCCCGGTTTGTGCACACAGGGGATCACTGCGACATGGCGAAGGCCCAGCAGGTTTTCAAGAGGGCCGGCCCCCAAAGTTTCGACAATGTGGTCCTTTAGGTTGTCCGGGTCGTCGATCGCGTGGCGCAGAACGGCATCGCGCAGAGCGGCCAGTTCGGGGTCGAGGCACTCCATCTCCTCCAGCTGGGTCTCGAACTGGATCACGACCTGAGGGTTCAGGATCGCAATCGCCAGGATCGCCGCTTCACGCAGGCGGATTTCAGCGTTTTCCGTGGACGCCAGAAACGACGATCGCGCGCTTGGCGTCGGCGCTCGCCGCTCGGGCTGCCATTTCCCGCGCGGCTGCCAAGTGCGGGGGCCGGACTGCCGCTGCGGGCGGAAAAGCTGCCAGCGCAGGTCCTTGATCTCCTGCCCGTAATGGGCGCGGATCGATGGGTCGCGGATCAGCTGGATCTTTTCGCGCAGCGCCTTGTCCAGGGCCGCCTTGCGCTCGGGGCTATCGAACACCTTGCCCTCGGTTTCGCGCCGCCACAGAAGCCTGACCATCGGTATGGCCGCGTCCAGTACCGCCTGAACCGCCGCCGGGCCTTCGGCGCGTAGCAGATCGTCGGGGTCCTTGCCCTCGGGCATCAGAGCGAACCGCAGAGACTTGCCGGCCACCAACAACGGCAGCGCCAGGTCGATGGCCCGCATCGCTGCGCGCAGACCGGCCGTGTCGCCATCCAGCGCGATGATCGGCTCGTCGGCGATGCGCCACAGCATGTGCAACTGATGTTCTGTTATCGCGGTGCCCAGCGGCGCGACGGCGGCGCCGAAACCTGCCTCGGACAGGGCGATCACATCCATATAGCCCTCGGCCACGATCAGCGGGTGCCCCTTGCCCGCAGCCTGACGGGCCGGTCCGTGGTTGTAGAGGCTTCGCCCCTTGTCGAACAGCGCGGTTTCGGGCGAATTCAGATATTTGGCGTTATCATTGGGATCCATCGCCCGCCCACCGAACGCGATGCAACGGCCGCGCGGGTCGCGGATCGGGAACATGATGCGGTTGCGGAACGTGTCATAGGGCTTTTTGCCCTTGGTCGACGGTTTAGCCAGACCGGCGCCCAGGATCAGGTCCTCGGCCACGTTCTTGCCGCGCAGGTGGTCCCACAACGCCTGCCAGCCGTCGGGCGCAAACCCGATTTCCCAGCGGTCCAACGCCTGAGTGTTCAGACCGCGGCGGTCCAGATAGGCGCGCGCCTCGGCCCCTGCCCCGGTCTTGAGTTGCAGGCGGAAGAACTGAACCGCCTGCTCCATGACATCGGCCAACTGCGCCCGATGGTCCTGCTTTTCCTGCGCTTTGGGGTCGCGCGCGGGCATCGGCAATCCGGCCTCGCGAGCCAGGATTTCGACAGCTTCCATGAACGAGACATTCTCGGTGTCTTTCACGAAGCTGATCGCGTCGCCCTTGGCGTGACACCCGAAGCAGTAATAGAACCCTTTCTGGTCATCCACATGGAACGAGGCCGTCTTTTCGTGATGGAACGGGCATGGCGCCCACATGTCGCCCTTGCCCGGATTGGACTTGCGATTGTCCCACATAACCTTGCGCCCAACGACCTGAGACAGGCTCAGACGGGTGCGCAGCTCATCCAGAAATCCAGGGGGCAATGACATGTGTCATACATGGCAGAAACGGGACCGCCCGCCAAGGGCGCGGCAGGCCTTTGTCCACAGCCAATTGGCAGCCCTGTGGATTATTGCTGCAGGCACAGCTCCATCCAGGCGGCGCCGAGGTCTTTTTTGCGGATATCGCGCATCTTCTGCTCGTAGACCCACGGGGTGATCAGCGGGATCGCGGCGTTGTAGTTCTCGGGCCATGTTGGGCCGGCCTCAGCCACCGCCTGCGGGACGTCCCGTTCCTTCACGCGATCCAGCCGCGCCTTCTGGATCGCGGCAACGACCTCGGCCTGGTATTTGCAGCTTTGTTCCTTGGTTTCAGCGGCAGCCAGCGGCGTGGCCAGCAGGGCGGCGGCAAGTGCGATGCGCAGCATTGGGTCCTCTTGGAATCGTTACCTCGGCCCAGTCTAGCGGCGCGCGGCGACGCCTTCCATGGCCCTTTTCAGATCATGCACCAATGATGCGGCCATCGACCGGAACACCATGATCTGAAAGGCTTTCTCACCGATCCGGGTAATCGAGGCGTTCATGTGAAACAGCAGCGTCCGCGCCGTATGCCCGCGTTTGAAGTGCTGCGGGCGCAGATCGACGGGCACCAAACGGGCCAAAACATCCTCGGCCACGTCGCCCTCAAGCCGCACCACGGCCCAGGCATCGGACTGGTCGACGACCGCGGCGTGGGCGGACAGCGAAGGGTCCGGTGCGGGGCCGATCAGCATGGCCTGACCCGGGCCGAACCAGATGGCCCGCGCGCCTTCTTTCCCAGTGGCGCGGTTCGGGGCCGGCAGGGCCATGCCATGCGCCGCCTTCATCGCGTCGGACAGTGCTTTGGTCTGCCCTTGAAAGGCCGAAACCGCATGTATCGCGCCCGGGTCGACCTCGGTGACCGAGACCGTTCCAATGGTCAGCGGCAGCAGCCCGTCACACGGGGTCTGAGCAATCAGCTTATCCACGCACACGCTCTCCCTCTGGATCAAAGAACACCGGGTCCGTCACCTCACACAGCGTGGTCACGCCGCGCAGGTGATCGACCATCTTGACGATCTCGCCATGACGGTCGGGGCCATCGGCCAGAAACGCCAGCCCCAGCATGCTGCCCAGCGTTGGCGAATAGCAGACCGAGGTCACATAGCCCTGATCGTTGGTGCGTACCGGCGCGTCCTCTTCGTTGTACAGATGCGCACCTGCCAGCAACTGGCGGCTTTCCCCGATGGGTTTGAGCCCGACCAACCGCTCGCGCCCCGGCGCCTCAAGCCCTGGGCGTTCGGACATAGTTTTGCCGATGCAGTCCTTTTTCTGCGACACCATCCGCCCCATCCCGATGTCATAGGCCGTGGTCCGCCCGTGGATTTCGGCATGGGTGATGAACCCCTTCTCGATCCGCAGGACGTTAAGCGCCTCCATCCCATACAGGCCGCCACCCAGCGCCTCGGCCCGTTGGGTCAGAATGTCGAACAGGCTGGCCCCATACCGCGCAGGCACGGCGATCTCATAAGCGTGTTCGCCCGAGAACGAGATCCGGAACAGACGCCCCGGCACCCCCAGAACCGAAACCGGACCGCAGGCCATGAACGGCCATTCAGCATCATCCAGCGGGGTGTCCAGCACGCCGTTCAGCACCTCGCGCGATTTGGGGCCGGCCACGGCGAATTGCGCCCATTGTTCCGTCACTGAAACCAGCGACACGTCCCAATCGGGCCGCAGCCCCTGGCGGACAAATTCCAGATGTTTCATCACGTCACCGGCGGCGGCGGTCGTGGTGGTCATCAGGAAATGACTGTCACCCAACCGCGCGGTGGTGCCGTCATCCATGACGAACCCATCCTCACGCAGCATCAGCCCATAGCGCACGCTCCCGACCTTCAGCGTCGAAAACGTGTTGGTATAGACGAAATCCAGAAACTGCGCGGCGTCGCGCCCCTGAATGTCGATCTTGCCCAGGGTCGACACATCGCACACGCCGACCGCCGTGCGCACCATCTGCACCTCGCGGTCGCAGGACTGGCGCCACGTGGTCTCGCCCGGCTGCGGGAAATAACTAGGCCTGTACCATAGCCCGGCCTCGACCATCGGTGCCCCGCGCGCCACCGACGCCTTGTGCGAGGTGGTGAACCGCTGCGGTTTGAAACCCGCCCCCTCGGACCCCGCGCCCAGCGCAGCGATGGCAATCGGCGTGTAAGGCGGGCGAAAGGTGGTGGTTCCGGTTTCGGCAATCCCGCGCCCGGTGGCATCCGCCAGCACGGCCAGCGCCGCGACATTCGAGTTCTTGCCCTGATCGGTGGCCATGCCCTGCGTGGTATAGCGCTTCATGTGCTCGACCGAGCGGAAATTCTCGGTCGCGGCCTGTTTGACATCCTTGACGGTCACGTCGTTCTGGAAATCCAGCCACGCGCGCCCCTTGCCCGGTACCGCCCACAGCTGCGCGATTCCATAGGGCTGGTCCTCGGCCTGCGGCGGCTCGGGCTTGGGCGCCTTGAGGCCCAGGTCACCCAGCGCCTCGGTCGCAGCCGAAATGCCCTCGCGCAGACAGGCAGCGGTGGAAAACGCGCCGTTGCAGGCCCCGGCCGTGCGCATCCCGGGCACGGCGCCCGGCGTGGGCACGAAGGCGGCAATGTCACGCCGCCAGGTCGGTCGACCGTTCATGTGGCAGGTCAGGTGGACCGAGGGGTTCCATCCGCCGGTCATCGCCAGACAATCGGTCTGAATGCGCTCTTCTCCGCTGGCGCGGCGCACGGTGATCGACTCCAGCCCCTTGCGCCCTGAACTGCCACAGACCTGCGCCCCGCGCAGCACCGGATAATCGGATGTCACCGGCCCGTCATGGCGGCTGTCGATCACGGCGGCAACGTGGACCCCAGCCGCCAACAGGTCGCGGGCCGTCCGGTGGATGTCATCGGTGTTGCCGAAGATCGTGACACTCCGGCCGGCCGCGACGCCCCAGCGGTTCAGATAGGCCCGCACGGCCCCGGCGGTCATGATGCCGGGCCGGTCATTGTTTCGAAACGCCACCGGGCGTTCCAGCGCCCCGGCCGCCAGAACCGAGCGGCGGGCGGCGATCCTCCAATATGTTTCCAGCGGCGCACCGGCAGGACGGTCGCCCGTATGGTGCAAGACCCGTTCGAGCGCGGCAAAGGTGCCCTGGTCGTAGGCCCCGGCAATCGTCGTGCGGGTCATCAGCCGCACATTCTCCATCGCCCGCAGCTCGGCCAGAACCTCGTCTACCCAAACGTGACCCGGCTTGCCATCCACCTCGAGCGTCTCGGCCAGCAGACGCCCGCCCATCTGGTTGCTTTCGTCGGCCAGAATGACATCCGCCCCGGCTCGGCCGGCCGTCAAGGCGGCCATCAAACCCGCGGGGCCAGCCCCGATCACTAGCAGATCGCAGAAGGCATAGGCACTTTCATACGTGTCGGCATTGGCCTGCCCGGACAGCGCGCCCAACCCCGCGGCGCGGCGGATCATCGGTTCGTACAGCTTCTCCCAAAAGCTGCGGGGCCACATAAAAGTCTTGTAGTAGAAGCCCGCCCCCAGAAAGGGCGCGGCCAGATCGTTCACCGCCATCACGTCGAAGCTCAGACTGGGCCAGCGGTTCTGGCTGCGCGCCTCGAGGCCCGGATAGATCTCTTGCATCGTGGCCCGCACATTCGGGTCCTGCGCGGCACCTCGGCCGATGGTGACCAGGGCGTTCGGCTCTTCGCTGCCAGCAGTCAGAACGCCGCGCGGGCGATGATACTTGAACGACCGCCCCATCAGGCGCACGCCATTGGCCAGCAGCGCCGAGGCCAGTGTGTCGCCCTCAAAGCCCTGATACCGGATTCCGTCAAAGGAAAACTCGACCGGTGTGCCGCGGTCGATCAGCCCCCTTCCAGCGACCCTCATCGTTTGCCCCCGGACGCAGGCTCGGTCGCCGATATTTCGTGGGTCAGCGTGTTTCGGGTCACGACGATCCATGCGCCGCAGCCGCCCTCGTGATACCACAGATCCCGCGTCTCGCCCGCCGGGTTGTCGCGCAGATAGACGAAATCGTCCCAGGCGTCAGGCCCGGCATCCGGGACGGGCCGGTCCAGGTCGACGGCGGCCCCGCGATAGTAGAACTCGCGGCGGTCGCGCTCGCCGCAATACGGACAGGTGATCCTCATGGCCGCGCCTCCTGGCTTTCACAAGTATTCGAACGAAACATCCCGGCCCGCCCCTAATGCAGATTGTGCTGAGAGCCCTTGCCCTCTTCATCGATGATCCCGCGCCCGGTGCGGAAACGATCCAGCCGGAACCCTGTCGCGTTCTCGTGGTACCGGTCGGTGGCCATGAGGTGGGCAAACACGTTGCCCGAGCCCGGAACCGCCTTGAACCCGCCGTAGTTCCAGCCGCAGTTCAGATACAGCCCGTCGATAGGGGTGCGGTCGATGATCGGCGACCCGTCCGGCGACATGTCCATGATCCCGCCCCAGGACCGCAGCACCCGGGCCTTGCCGATCATCGGCATCAGCGCCATACCGGCCTCCATCACGCTTTCGACCGTGGGCAGATTGCCCCGCGCCGCGTAGGAGGCATAGAAATCCAGGTCGCCGCCGAACACCAGCCCGCCCTTGTCGGATTGGCTGATGTAGAAATGCCCCATCCCGAAAGTCACGACGTGGTCGATGCAGGGCTTTAGCCCCTCGGTCACAAAGGCCTGAAGCACGTGGCTTTCGATCGGCAAGCGCATCCCGGCCATCGCCGCGACCTGGCTGGACCGGCCTGCAACCACGATCCCCACCTTCTTGGCCCGGATCGCCCCGCGCGTCGTCTGCACCCTGCGCACGGCGCCGTTTTCGATGTCGATGCCCGTGACCTCACAATTCTGGATCAGATCCACCCCGCGCTGGTCCGCCCCGCGGGCATAACCCCAAGCCACGGCATCATGCCGCGCTGTACCGCCGCGCGGATGGTATAGACCGCCATAGATGGGAAAGCGCAGATCGTCATAGTTCAGATACGGCAGCATCTCGCGCAGTGCATCGCGGTCCAGCAAGATGGCATCGTCGCCTTGGCTGATCATCATGTTGCCCCGCCGCGCGGCTGCGTCCCGCTGCCCGTCCGAATGGAACAGGTTGATGATGCCTCGCTGTGAATGCATCACGTTGTAGTTCAGGTCCTCTTCCAACCCCTCCCACAGCTTGAGGGAATGCGAATAGAACTCGGAATTTCCTTGCAGAAAATAGTTGGCGCGAACGATTGTCGTGTTGCGCCCCACATTGCCGCCGCCGATATAGCCCTTTTCCAGCACGGCGACATTTGTCAGCCCGTGCTCTTTCGCCAGATAATACGCGGTGCTGAGACCGTGCCCCCCACCGCCGATGATGACGATGTCATATTCGGCTTTGGGCTCGGGATCACGCCAATGCGCCGTCCAACCTTTGTTGCCGCTCAGCCCTTCCTTCAGGACGCGTAAGCCGGAAAAGCGCATTCAGATCTCCCTGCGGGTTTGCTGGCATCAAACCAACTTCCAAAAGGAGTAGCAATCCGGGCTCGGGGCTCCGCATCCGTTTTCGACAAGAACTTGTCAACGCGCGACCAAACCGGTCGCAAACGAATTCGCCCTCAGAACCGCAGACGGAAGGCAACACCGACGATCGGAGCGGTATCATAGCCCTGCCGGCTGACCTCTTGCCCCGCTGCATTGTCCAGGCGCAACTCGCCGTCAAACTCGGCACCCGCAAATGCCGACAGCGAAACTCCGGGGTTTGGCGCGTATTCAACCGACAAAACGACTGGAATGCTGCTGTCCTCGCCCACGCCGCCCGGTGCCAACCCGCTATCATTCAGCTGAAAGCGGACCCGCTCGGACCGAACGGCAAGCCCCACGCTGACACTTTCCGAAGCCTTGTATTCCAGCGTGACGCCGGGGCCTTGAGTGGCCCCCAGCGCGCGCCCGGTGCTCAGACGCCAGCGCTCGGCAAAAGTCCAATCGACAAGTAGCGCGGGAAAGATTTCGAGGTCATTGGTTCCAACCTCGGAGAACACGCCAAATGCCGGGCCGATGCGCAGATTGGGGTTCACCGCCCATGAAATGCCGGCGAAGGCACCATAGGTGAAACCGTCCGAGGCACTGGCGCCGGTCTCGTAGTCCCATCGCAATTGGGGCGAGACGATCACCGCAGCCCCGTTGTCCAAAGTGAAGCGCAATGGAACGCTCAGGCGAATGTCGCGGATGTCGTCCCACGGCTGGTTTCCGGGCAACCCGAAATCGTAGGCAAACTGACCGAAACTAGCCAGCAACCCCACAAAGGACCCGTCACCATAGCCGTAAATGCCGCCTGCCCGCAGGAACGCGCGCGATGCGCTGAAATCACCGCCGCCCTCAAGATCGGCGCTGCCCTGATAGACAACCAACCCTTCCACAGTCGGCGTCCAGCCTTGTCGGGGTTGGGCAATGGCAGCAGTCGCAAGCGCCAAGGTCGCGGACCCAATCGCCGCGGCCCAAGCTACAGAACGGGTCATTTGCATGAGATCCTCGGTGGCTTCACTGCATGAACTCCAGCGCAGGATGTGCGGCAACCGGACTTTTTGTCAAAGCCCGATTGCCCAGTTTCCGAGACGTCAAAGGCCTTTGGCGCGATAGCTTTTGGCCACGCGGTCGATGGACACGATGTAGGCCGCGGTGCGCAGGTCCTCGACGTCATTGCGATCGTGCCATACTTCACGCATCGCTTGGTAGGCGATGCGCATCGTGTCATCCAGGCCCGAACGCACCAACTCGAGCTCATCCGCACCTTTGAGGTATTTGGCCTTGAAGTCCGGAGACATCGACCATGCATCGCCAAGATAGCGGTCCAGCCGTTCCAGCTCCTTCACGATCAGCTCGTGTCGCGCCTCTTCCTGACGGCGCTGCATCCGGCCGAAACGAATGTGACTCAGGTTCTTGACCCATTCGAAATACGAGACCGTCACACCGCCCGCGTTGGCATACATGTCGGGAATGATCACGGTGCCCTTCTTGCGCAGAACTTCGTCGGCCCCGGCGGTCACCGGACCATTCGCTGCCTCGATGATCAGCGGCGCCTTGATGCGCTCGGCATTGGACAGGTTGATCACGCCCTCCAGCGCCGCCGGGATCAGGATATCGCACTCCTCTTCCAGCACAGCAGTGCCTTCGGCGGTATGCGTCGCATCCGGGTAGCCCTTCACGCCCCCATGTTTGACGATCCATTGATGCACCGCCTCGACGTCGATCCCCTCGGGGTCATACAGAGCACCGTCGCGCTCGATGATGCCCACGATCAACGATCCGTCCTCTTCGCTGAGGAATTTGGCCGCGTGATAGCCTACGTTGCCCAACCCCTGAACGATGACCCGCTTGCCCTCCAGCGACCCCGACAGGCGCGCCTTCTTGACGTCCTCAGGATGGCGGAAGAATTCGCGCAGCGCATATTGGATGCCACGTCCCGTCGCCTCGACCCGGCCCGAGATGCCGCCCGCATTCAGCGGCTTGCCGGTCACGCAGGCCCTCGCGTTGATATCGGTGGTGTTCATCCGCGCGTATTGGTCGGCGATCCAGGCCATCTCGCGCTCGCCGGTGCCCATGTCGGGGGCCGGAACGTTCTGCGAGGGGTTGATCAGGTCGCGCTTGGCCAGTTCATAGGCGAAACGGCGGGTGATCTGCTCCAGTTCATGCTCTTCATATTTGCGCGGGTCGATGCGCAAACCGCCCTTGGACCCGCCGAAAGGCGCCTCGACCAGGGCACACTTGTAGGTCATCAGCGCGGCAAGCGCCTCGACCTCGTCCTGGTTCACGGCCATGGCATAGCGGATACCACCCTTTACCGGCTCCATGTGTTCGGAATGAACCGAGCGATATCCGGTGAAGGTATGGATCTGCCCTCGCAACCGAACCCCGAAACGGACGGTGTAGGTGGCGTTGCACACCCGGATCTTCTCCTCCAGCCCCGGCGGAAGATCCATCAGGGCGGCCGCCCTGTTGAACATCAGATCCACGCTTTCCCGAAAGCTGGGTTCCTTGATGGTCGTCATAAAATCCTCCATAACGGTAGACGACGAAGCAATGGCGTTTTGTCGCACCCTTGGCAGGTGGCTGCAATCACGATCTGCACTTTTTTTCATCAGCTTGTGAACGGCAGGTTTGCGCGCGCAGACCTGAGTCGCCGCAGGTTAACCATTTGGTCAAATTGTCAACTTACCGGAAACAAAGCCCCGCCATCACCCGGAATGCGGACGATTCTCATTCAAAAAGAGCGCTCTAGGGGCAAATCCGCCCAATTCTCGCCACGTTCTGTGGGTAATTTTGTACACGAAATTTTTACGCGTCCGCTCTCTGCTCCGCGAGGTATCCAAAATGGCAACG
This sequence comes from Ruegeria sp. BHSA191, assembly GCF_059613325.1. Taxonomy (NCBI): domain Bacteria; kingdom Pseudomonadati; phylum Pseudomonadota; class Alphaproteobacteria; order Rhodobacterales; family Roseobacteraceae; genus Ruegeria; species Ruegeria sp. BHSA191. Next base: position 54,223 of record NZ_JBXWSH010000016.1, on the reverse strand, counting down.
CCGAATAACTATTTCAAAAAGGTCCGTGCCAACAGTGTTTTTTGTCGCGTCCGTCAATTTGCCGCGAACGAAGACGGCACCTTCACTATTTTGGTCGTTTTCCTGTTTCTGGCACTTCTTGCCGCAGCCGGGATCGGCGCGGACTTGATGAATTACGAGCGCGACAGAGCCAACTTGCAGTCGACTCTTGACCGGGCGGTACTTGCTGCCGCCGATCTGGACCAGAAAGAACCTCCCCAAAAGGTGGTCGAAGCCTATCTCGAAAAAGCCGGTCTGCTGGAGCAACTGAAAACAGTAGAGGTTCAGGAGTCATTCGGAACCCGCAAAGTGTCGGCAACGGCAGAAGCAGTGGTGGAAACGAACTTCATGCGCCTCTCCGGTATCAAAACCATGACGGCTCCTGCAGCAAGCGCCGCTGAGGAATCGATCGGTGCCGTCGAAATTTCGCTGGTGCTGGATATTTCTGGATCAATGGGCAATGCTTCGGCCACTGCCGGAAAAACGAAACTGCAGGTTTTGCAGGACGCTGCTGTCGATTTCGTTCGACTTATGCTGGACAGGGAAGACGGTGGTTCGGACGGCATATCGATTTCGATTATTCCTTATGCCACCCAAGTCAACGCTGGAGAGCCGATCCTGAGCAAGTTCACAAATGTAACGCAAGAGCATAGCTACTCTCACTGCGTGAACTTTATTCCCGAGCAATACAGCGATTCAGACCTGCATCGGGATGACACGCTCGAACGGACCGCTCATTTCGATCCATTCACCTATTCCGAGGGCACCATCCGGATGCCGGTGTGCCCGGTTCGTGCCGGCAGCGCGATCACCCCGGTGACCGATAATCTGGTCGCATTGGAGAACCAGATCAAGGCCTTGACCGCTCAGGGGAACACATCAATCGATGTGGGCATGAAATGGGGCACCGCCCTCTTGGACCCGAGTATGCGTGGTATCGTGGCCGATCTTTCCGCAGAAGGTCTGGTGCCAGCCAAGTTTGCCAACCGCCCGACGGATTACGGCGGCGACGTTCTAAAGATTGCGATCGTTATGACCGATGGTCAGAACACGGATCAGTACATGCTGAACCCATCGCTGCGCGAAGGAATGTCTGATGTGTGGTACAACGAAGAAGCAGAAGAATACACGATTTACCATTCTCAGGGCAAACCCAATTACTTCTGGCCACAGCAAGACATGTGGGCTGATCATCCATTTGGCAGCCCCGACCCCGAAACGCCAGCCAATGAAGAGGTCGGGACGGCTGTTCGGTTGAGCTATCCGGAACTGTTCAACCGCGTCTCGCTGGCCTGGAATGCCAAGTACAACTACTATTGGCAGTCCAGCGGCTGGGCCGAATGGTATTCCAAGGCATATTCCAAGGTGGAAACATCCGCCAAGAACCAGCACACCAAGCACATTTGCGATGCGGCCAAGGATCAGGGCATCATCGTTTATGGCATCGCTTTCGAAGCGCCCCGCTCCGGATACAGAACGATCAAAAACTGCGCGAGTTCGGACAGCCATGTGTATGACGTCGAAGGGCTGGACCTGGAAAAAGCCTTCGCGTCGATTGCATCCTCGATCAGAAAACTTCGGTTGACCCAATGATTAAGTTGCTCGAGTCCAGAATGCGTCGGTTCCGACGCTCGGAAGATGGCAACGCAACAATCGAGTTCATCTTCATCTTCCCTGCCTTCATGTTCTTCGTGTTGTCGGGTGTCGAACTCGCCTTGCTGACGACGCAGCAGGGCATGCTGGAAAGGGCCGTCGACATAACAGTTAGGGACATTCGTCTTGGAACCGGCAACAACCTGCAACATGACGATATCAAGGACGTCGTTTGTGAGCGTGCCCAGTTTATCAAGAACTGCTCGGAAAACCTTCGCCTGGAGATGATCAAACAAGACCCATTTCAGGTTTTGGCTCTTCCAGAAACGCCAGACTGCACCGACAACTCGGAGCAAGTAAACCCCGTTCGCAACTTTGAAAACGGCCTCGAGAACGAACTGATGATATTGCGGGTCTGCGCGAAAATTGATCCGGTATTCCCCACGTCGGCAATGGGACGAGCGTTGGTGGATGAAACCGGGCAATACGCCTTGACCGCGACGACTGCGTTTGTACAGGAGCCTTCGTAAAATGTGGACTAGTCTAAGGCGCATAGGAACCCGTATCAGCCAGTTCAAGCGAGACGAAAGTGGAATTCTGACCGTCGAAGCGATAATGATCTTTCCGCTTCTGTTTTGGGCGGTGACCGCGACCTATGTCGTGTTTGAGGGATTTCGCCAGAGCGCATCGAATTTGAAAGCCGCATACACGATTGGCGACCTAATCTCGCGAGAAACCCGTACGATCACAGAGACATATGTCGACACGCTTCATGAACTTATGGAAGCGATGGTAAACAATCGATCGGAAATGAGGATGCGCATTTCTCTGATCGTTTATGATGAAGAAGAAAAGCGTCACGAAGTACGTTGGTCCACGGTGCGTGGGTACGATTTTGAATGGACCAACGCCAACATCAAGGAAATAGAAAACAGCCTTCCGCCAATGCCTGATCAGGACACGTTGATCCTCGTTGAAACATCCAACGACTATGTACCGTTTCGCACTCCAGGATGGGGCATCGGAACAGGAATTACATTTGATAACTTCGTGTTTACGCGACCTCGATTCACCAACGAAGTTGCGGGCGCAGTTTAGCCGTCGGATTCGCCCGCCAACAACGCGGACAGCATCTCAGACATGAACTTGGTCTCGGCGGCGGCCGTCATGCCGCCGACACCAACCCGTCGCCCGATGCGCCACCACAGGCCGGGCGCCCAGGCGCGCTCGGCCCTGCTTTTGGTCGTGACCAGAAAACCGTTTGACGGTTTGAACGCAAACACACCGCGGTCCACGCCTTCGATATCCGCCACGTCCAGAATCCTGATGCCGCTGCCCGTGCGCAGTTCCGTGCGCGTCAGCTCGATCCGGTCGGCAGTCGCGTGCCAGACCCGATGCGCCAACCAAAGGGCCGAGCCGCCGACGGCGAACAGAAAAACCTGCCACAGCGGCGCGGGCGGTCTGGCCAAGGCGACATAGATCACCAGCGCCCCAACCGACAGCAGCATCGCCACCCCCATCCACCGACGTGCCGCCGAGGCCTGCACCGTCGCCAGAATCTCGTCCTGCATCCGAACCTCCATTCGTTTCAGACCCCGTACCTGAAATTCCGCGACAACAACAGACCATTGACGGATTTGTTGAAACACGCACAGGCGCGGTGAGTTTTCGTTGAATTGACCGCAGCGCGTCGCCGCCCATATTCACAATCACAACCGCAGGAGGCCCTATGTCCCTTAGACCCACCCTCGAAACCCGCAAAGCCGTTCCGACTCTTGAAGGCGCCGGCGTTAAGCTGCACCGCGCATTTGGTTTTCAGGACCCGTCCGAGCTGGATCCGTTCCTTCTGTTCGATGATTTCCGGAACGAGGTCCCTCGGGACTATCTGGCTGGGTTTCCCTGGCACCCCCATCGCGGAATCGAGACGATCACCTATGTGCTGTCCGGTACGGTCGAACACAAGGATTCGCTGGGCAACAGCGGGACCCTCGGCGCTGGCGACGTGCAATGGATGACCGCCGGATCGGGAATCCTGCATCAAGAGATGCCCAAGGGGAACGCGTCAGGGCAGATGCATGGGTTTCAGTTGTGGGGCAACCTGCCCTCGGCCCAGAAAATGACTGCACCCCGGTATCAGGACGTGCAAGGCAAGGACATTCCCGAAATCGTAGATGACGACGGCACCCGGGTTCGGGTCATCGTCGGCACGTTCTGGGGAAAGACCGGCCCGGTGGACGGAATCGCGGCCGACCCGCAATACCTGGATATCTCGGTTCCCGCCGGTGTCCGAAAGACCTTCAAGATCGACACCTACCGTCGCGCCTTTGCCTATGTGTTCGAAGGGCAGGCCGCCTTTGCGGATGCCTCCAAGCCCAGAGGGGTCCTGCTGGAGAAAGAAGTCGCCGGGCAGGAAGTGAACATCCGGGACATGTCCGGAAACCGAACCCTTGTGCGCTTTGGAACGGGTGACGAAGTAACCGTCCAGGCGGGACCGGACGGGGTACGGTTCCTACTGATTTCAGGGGCTCCGATCAACGAGCCCGTGGCCTGGCACGGACCGATCGTCATGAACACCCGCGCCGAGCTTGAACAGGCCTTTCGCGAGTTGCGCAACGGCACCTTCATCCGACCTGCCCATTGACGGCCCAGGCGGAGAGACGGGTCAGGCGGACACGGCCTTGCGCACCATGTCCCAATAGATCTGTTCGACCTGATCCAGCGACAGGCGCCCGCCGGCCCGATACCAGGTCATGACGCCGTTCAGCATCGCAATCACCGCAAGCGTGGCAATCTTGGCATCCTGAAGCGCGAACACCCCCTCGGCCTGTCCGGCGACCAGGATTCCCTGCAGCGCGTCCTCGTAATCGCGCCGCAGGGCTTCGATCTCGGCAAAGTTCTCGGGGGTGAGGTTGCGCAGCTCCATGTAGGCGATGAAAACCTCTTCGGGCCGCTGCATGTGGAACCGGATGTGGAACCCGACGAACTGACGCAGCGCATCAAGCGCGCAATCCTGCGGCGGCAAACCCTTCTGGGCGGCCAGCAACTCCTCCATGTGGTCGCGCATCAACCGGTACAGAAGGCTTTGCTTGTCGGGCGTATAATTGTACAGCGCACCGGCCTGTACGCCGACCTCGGCCGCGATTTGCCGCATGGAAACAGCGGCATATCCATATCGCGCGAACAGATGCAACGCCGCTTTGCGTATGCGCGGGCCTGTGATATCCGAGTGAGAACCTTGTGTGCGTGCCATGATCGGCAGTTTATATGAACAAACGTTCAAATAGAACCCCGCTTGATCCCGGGCGTCGGAAGGTGCATCACGACAGGGTACGCAACTCTACGGGATCCGCGATGAAGCCGCTGCCTGTCCTTTTTCTTGTGGCACTGTCCGCCGGATGCACGGACTTCCCCGAGCTCCGAGGCCGCGAGGCAGCAACCGTCGTGGATGCCCCCTACCCCAAACTGATCCCGCTGGACGAGGCCTTGGGGCCACCGGTTGACGTGGCCAGCGAGGCCGCTGATCTGAGAAAGGATCTGACCGAGCGCAAGAAGTCCCTGCGCAAGCGCGCCAACAGGTTGCAGAACACCCCAATCGACTAAAGGAAGACCGGCCATCGACCGGTGCAGACGGTTGCTGGGACGCTGACCGATTGCACCGCCGGTCCGAACCCGCTAAGGCAGCGAAGAACGGGCGGAATGCCCCGAACAGCCGAAACCCGAGCAGAAAGGAACCCACGGAATGACACAGGCGCTGCGGCTTGGAATTGCTGGCTTGGGAACCGTGGGTGTGGGCGTGGTCAAGATCATCCGGCGCCACGCCGATCTGCTGCAGTCCCGCACCGGCCGACCCATCGAGATCGTGGCCGTTTCAGCGCGTGATTCCACCAAGGACCGCGGCGTCAACCTGTCGGGCTACGCTTGGGAGACCGACCCGGTCGCCTTGGCCCGGCGTGACGACATCGACGTGTTCGTCGAGCTGATGGGCGGTGAGAACGGGCCGGCCAAGGCCTCGGTCGAGGCGGCCCTGACCACCGGCAAGGATGTCGTGACGGCAAACAAGGCGCTTCTGGCGATCCACGGTCAGGCGCTGGCTGAAATGGCCGAGGCCGCGGGCCGCGTGATCCGGTTCGAGGCGGCCGTCGCGGGTGGTATCCCGGTCATCAAATCGCTGACCGAAGGTCTGGCCGGGAACGAGATTACCCGCGTGATGGGCGTAATGAACGGCACCTGCAACTATATTCTGACCCGCATGCAGTCGCAGGGTCTGGGCTACAACGCCCTGTTTGAGGAATGCGCGCAGCTGGGCTACCTCGAGGCCGATCCGAACCTGGACGTAGGCGGCATCGACGCGGCGCACAAGCTGGCGCTGCTGGCGTCGATCGCCTTCGGCACAAAACCCAATTTCGACGGGATCGAGATCGAGGGGATTCAACACATCAGCCTGGACGACATCCACCAGGCAGACGACATGGGCTACCGCATCAAGTTGCTGGGCGTGGCGCAACGCACACCGCGCGGGCTGGAACAGCGGATGCAGCCTTGCCTGGTGCCCAGCGACTCGCCGCTGGGACAGTTGGAAGGCGGCACCAACATGGTGGTGATCGAGGGCGACGCGGTGGAACAGGTCGTTCTGCGCGGCCCCGGCGCGGGCGAAGGCCCCACGGCCAGCGCAGTCATGGGCGATGTCTGCGACCTGGCGCGCGGGCTGCGCATCGCGACCTTCGGGCGTCCGGCCACCACTCTGGTCGATGCCGAACCCGCCATCACCGGCCTGCCCGCCCCGTATTACCTGCGACTGGCTCTGCTGGACAAACCCGGTGCGCTGGCAAAGGTGGCGGCCATTCTGGGCAATGCCGGCGTCTCGATCGACCGGATGCGCCAATACGCCCATGCCGAGGACACCGCCCCGGTTCTAATCGTCACCCACAAGACCACCCGCGCAACCCTGGACATCGCGCTGGAGGAACTGCGCAAGACCGACGTGGTTTCCGGTGAACCGGTCGCGCTGCGCATTGAGCAGGTCTGAACCCTTGCGGCCTGCGCCACGGGCAGGCTATGCCAGTCAACAACGTTCAAGATTGCCAAAGGATACCCACGCATGAGCGCTGCCAAGATCGATTTCAATGACCGCATGTTGTCCCTCGGCCTGGCCCGGGTCGCCGAACAGGCCGCCCTGGCCTCGGCCTCGTTGGTCGGGCGCGGTGACGAGAAGGCAGCCGACCAGGCCGCCGTCAACGCCATGCGCGAACAGCTGAACTTGCTGGACATCGCCGGCGTGGTCGTCATTGGCGAGGGCGAGCGCGACGAGGCGCCTATGCTGTATATCGGCGAAGAGGTCGGCACCGGCAACGGCCCCGGCGTGGACATCGCGCTGGACCCGCTGGAAGGCACTACCCTGACCGCCAAGGACATGCCCAACGCGCTGACCGTCATCGCCATGGGGCCGCGCGGGTCGATGCTGCACGCGCCCGACGTGTACATGGACAAGCTGGCCGTGGGCCCGGGCTATCCGGAAAACGTTGTGTCGCTTGACATGAGCCCGCGCGAGCGGGTCGAGGCCCTGGCCAAGGCCAAGGGCTGCGAGCCCAGCGACATCACCGTCTGCATTTTGGAACGTCCCCGGCACGAGGCGATGATCGCCGAAGTGCGTGAAACTGGCGCGTCGATCCGGCTGATCACCGATGGGGACGTGGCCGGTGTGATGCACTGCGCCGAGGCAGAGGAAACCGGGATCGACATGTATATGGGCCAGGGCGGCGCCCCCGAGGGCGTGCTGGCGGCCGCGGCGCTGAAATGCATGGGCGGCCAGATCTTCGGCCGGCTGCTGTTCCGGAACGATGACGAACGCGGCCGCGCCGCCAAGGCAGGCATCACCGATCTAGACCGCGTCTATTCGCGCGACGAAATGGTGACGGCCGACGTGATCTTTGCCGCAACCGGCGTGACCGGCGGGTCGCTGCTGCCGCGCATCAAGCGCCAGCCGGGCTGGGTGGAAACCACCACGCTGCTGATGCGGTCGAAAACCGGCTCGGTCCGGCGCATGACCTACCGTACGCCGATCTGGCCGCACCTGAACGGGTGATTGCCCGACCGGCAACGTCAAAACCAACTCACAGGCCGTGCCCGCCCGGGCTCGGCCTTGCCCGTCAGGAGGGATAGGTTGAGCTTTCTAGGTGTCGAGCACTCTCTGACCGGCCGCAGGTGGGTTGGCCCACTGCCCGAGAAGGACCGCGCCGCCGAAATGCTGGCACAGCAGACCGACCTGCCCCGCCCGCTGTGCCAGGTGCTGGCCCGCCGCGGCGTGGCCCCAGCCGAGGCCGTGAGCTTTCTGGCGCCCAAGCTGCGCGACCTACTGCCCGACCCGCGCGAACTGAAGGACATGGAAACCGCCGCCGCCCGCTTCCTGCAGGCCGTGCGGCACAATCAGCGCATCGCGATCTTTGCCGATTACGACGTGGACGGTGGCAGTTCGGCCGCCCTGCTGATCGTGTGGCTGCGTCAGATGGGGTTGAACGCCACGCTGTACGTGCCCGACCGGATCGACGAGGGCTATGGCCCGAACGCACCCGCGATGGCCCAGCTGGCCGCGACGCATGACCTTATCATCTGCGTCGATTGCGGGACGCTCAGCCATGATGCCATCGCGGCGGCCCAGGGGGCGGACGTGATCGTCCTGGACCACCACCTGGGCGGAGAGACCCTGCCCGACTGCGTGGCCGTCGTGAACCCGAACCGCCAGGACGAAAGCGGAGACCTCGCCTATCTGTGCGCCGCCGCCGTCGTGTTCCTGATGCTGGTTGAGGCCGGCCGGCAGCTGCGCGCGGCGGGCGCCAAGGGCCCTGACCTGATGGCGATGCTGGATCTCGTGGCTCTGGCCACGGTTGCCGATGTTGCGCCTCTGGTCGGGATCAACCGCGCGTTGGTACAGCAGGGGCTGAAGGTCATGGCGCAGCGCCTGCGGCCCGGCCTTGTGGCTCTGTCCGACGTGGCGCGCATGGATACCGCGCCCAACAGCTATCATCTGGGGTTCCTGCTGGGGCCACGGGTCAACGCCGGAGGGCGCATCGGCCAGGCCGATCTGGGCGCGCGCTTGCTGAGCACCGACTCTACCGTCGAAGCAGAAGCCTTGGCCAAGCGGTTGGACGCGTTGAATACCGAACGGCGCGACATCGAAAACGCCGTGCGCGCCGCCGCGCTAGCCCAGGCCGAAAATCGTGGGCTGGACGCACCGCTGGTCTGGGCGGCGGGCGACGGTTGGCATCCGGGCGTCGTGGGCATCGTGGCCTCGCGCCTGAAAGAGACGGCCAACCGCCCGGCGATCGTGATCGGCTTTGACGGCGACGAGGGCAAAGGGTCGGGCCGCTCGGTTTCGGGTGTCGATCTGGGGGCCGCGATTCACCGGCTGGCGTCCGAAGGGCTGCTGGTCAAGGGAGGCGGGCACAAGATGGCCGCAGGTCTGACCGTGATGCGCGATCAGCTGGAACCCGCCATGGCGCGCCTGAGCGAGTTGCTGGCCAAACAGGGGGCGGGCGAAGGCGGCCCCGCCGACCTGAAACTTGACGGTGTTCTGATGCCTGGCGCCGCCACGGTGGCATTGATCGAGCAGATTGAGCAGGCGGGTCCGTTCGGGGCCGGTGCCCCTGCCCCACGCTTTGCCCTGCCAGACCTGCAGGTGCGCTTTGCCAAACGCGTGGGCGAGACCCATCTGAAGTTGTCCCTGTCCGACGGTATGGGCCCAGGGATCGACGCCATCGCCTTTGGCGCCTTTGATGGCCCGATGGGCGATCGGCTGTCAAATCACGGCGGTGCCCGGTTCCATTTCGCAGGCCGGCTCGAGATCAATACCTGGGGCGGACGGCAGAGCGTTCAGCTGCGCCTGGAAGACGCGGCCGAGGCGAAATGACCCCTTTCGAGCCTGCCGGAACCGGGGCGCAAAAAAGTTTCACATGGCTGCATTTTTCGTCTTGCGGGGGCGGAACGTAATCCGTAAAAGGCCCTCCACAAGCCAGCGTGGCCCGTTCGTCTATCGGTTAGGACGCCAGGTTTTCAACCTGGAAAGAGGGGTTCGATTCCCCTACGGGCTGCCACTTGTGCTTGTGCAAGGCTTGCGTGGCCCGTTCGTCTATCGGTTAGGACGCCAGGTTTTCAACCTGGAAAGAGGGGTTCGATTCCCCTACGGGCTGCCACTCTTACTTTCCACCAAATCCATGGCGTTCCGTCGCTGGTGAACTGTTCACAGCCCGGGTCCGGCTGGGTCTGAGGTTCGGCGTCGACACCTTTCGGGTGGCTGGGCAACACAGCCCGACGCGTCCTCATCGCCCGCGACGCTACGTCGAACCCATTTAATGTCTCATTAATTCAAGATCTTACCTCATATCTCTGAGAGATCGAAACCGGGTGCCGCCTCAATTACTAATTTTTTAGTTTGACAGACTCGCGGAAAATCGCCGATGCTGCCTTTCATCCGGGTCGCACCGGAGAACCATAAATCTTGGGAGGAGAAAGATGCGGAAACATCTTTTGTCCGCAGTGGCGGCGGCTGCCGTCATTGCGGGGCACGGTCCGGTTTGGGCCGACGAAGCCGCAGCCAAACGCTGGATCGACGACGAATTTCAGCCATCCGCCTTGTCAAAAGACGAGCAGATGGCGGAGATGCAGTGGTTCATTAAGGCTGCTGAACCCTTTGCCGGAATGGAAATCAATGTCCTGTCGGAAGGCATCCCGACCCATTCCTATGAATCCGAGGTTCTGACCAAGGCATTCGAGGAAATCACCGGCATCAAGGTCAACCACCAGATCCTGGGTGAAGGCGAGGTCGTCCAGGCCGTTCAAACCCAGATGCAGACCGGTCGGAACCTGTATGACGGCTATGTCAACGACAGCGACCTGATCGGGACGCATTCGCGCCTGCAACTGGCCTATCCCCTCTCGGACATGATGGAAGGCGAATGGGCGGCTACGACCTCTCCAACGCTGGATCTGGACGACTTCATGGGCATCCAGTTCACTACCGGGCCGGACGGCAAGCTGTACCAGCTGCCCGACCAACAATTCGCCAACCTGTACTGGTTCCGCAAGGACTGGTTCGATGATGAAGCCAACAAGGCCGCATTCAAGGAAAAATATGGCTATGATTTGGGCGTTCCGGTCAACTGGTCGGCCTACGAGGATATCGCTGAGTTCTTCACCGAGGACGTCAAGGAAGTCGACGGGGTCGCGATCTATGGCCACATGGATTACGGCAAGCGCGCGCCCGACCTTGGCTGGCGCATGACCGATGCCTGGCTGTCGATGGCTGGCGCCGGCGACAAGGGCGAGCCCAACGGTATACCTGTCGATGAATGGGGCATCCGCATGGAAGCGGGCACCTGCAACCCGGTCGGCGCTTCGGTGTCGCGTGGCGGTGCCGCGAACGGCCCGGCGGCGGTCTATGCGATCCGCAAATGGGACGAATGGCTGCGCAAGTACGCGCCTCCGGGTGCGGCGTCCTATGACTTCTACCAGTCGCTGCCCGCTCTGTCGCAAGGCAACGTGGCTCAGCAGATCTTCTGGTACACGGCCTTTACCGCCGACATGGTCAAGCCCAAGTCCGAAGGCAACAACACCGTCGACGACGAGGGCAACCCGCTGTGGCGGATGGCGCCCAGCCCTCATGGTCCCTATTGGGAAGAAGGCCAGAAGGTTGGCTATCAGGACGTGGGATCGTGGACCTTCCTGAAATCCACCCCGTCGGATCGGGCACAGGCCGCGTGGCTGTACGCTCAGTTCGTGACGTCCAAGACCGTCGATGTGAAAAAGTCCCATGTGGGTCTGACCTTCATTCGCGACAGCTCGGTCAATCATGAGTCATTTACCGAACGCGCACCCAAGCTGGGTGGCCTCGTCGAGTTCTACCGCTCGCCCGACCGCGTGGCATGGTCGCCGACCGGCATCAACGTTCCCGACTACCCCAAGCTGGCCCAGATCTGGTGGCAGCAGATCGGCGACGTGAACTCGGGCGCCTTCACCCCGCAAGAGGCGATGGACCGTCTGGCCGAAGAGATGGACATCACCATGGCCCGTATGCAGGCTGCGGATGAAAGCGCTGGCGTTTACGGCGGCTGTGGTCCGCGCCTGAACGAGCCGCGCGACCCCGAATATTGGCTGAGCCAGCCGGGCGCGCCGAAGCCGAAGCTGGAAAACGAGAAGCCGCAAGGCCAGACCGTCAACTATGACGAACTGGTGGCACGCTGGCAGTCCCAGTAAGCCACTACTCCCCGGGGGGCGCCGGTACCGGCGCCCCTTGCCAACCAAGACCAAACAGCGTTGCCACGCGCTGCGGGATCGGAACCCACGGACATGATCGAATTACAAGACGCGACCAAGCGGGTCGGCACCGTTACCCATATCAAACCCACGTCCCTGACGCTGCAGACCGGCCATTTCAACGTGCTTCTGGGCGCGACCGGGTCGGGCAAGACATCTCTGATCAAGATGATGGCCGGCCTGGATCCGATTGCCTCGGGCAAGGTTCTGATGGACGGGCAGGACGTGACACGGCTGAGCACTCAGAAACGCAAGATCAGCCTCGTGCATCAGTTCTTCGTGAACTACCCGCATATGACTGTATTCGACAACATCGCCTCGCCGCTGCGCGTGGCCGGAATGGCGCAATCCGAGATCGAAGGCCGCGTGGAAGAGGCCGCCGACCTGCTGCAACTGCGCCCGATGCTGCACCGTCGCCCGCATGAACTGTCGGGTGGCCAACAGCAACGCACCGCTCTGGCCCGCGCCATCGCCAAGGACAGCCGCGCGGTATTCCTGGACGAGCCGCTGGCCAATCTGGACTACAAGCTGCGCGAGGAATTGCGCGAGCAATTGCCCGAGCTGTTCGCCGGGCGCGGCGCCGTGGTGGTCTATGCCACGTCCGAACCCGAAGAGGCGCTGCTGCTGGGCGGCTACACCGCCTTGATGGAGGACGGCCGCGTGACTCAGTTCGGCCCGACGGCGGACATCTATCGCAATCCCGAAAACCTCGCCGCCGCGCGGGTGTTTTCCGACCCGCCCATCAACGTGGCCCGCGTCACGATCACCGGTGGCCAGGTTCAGTTGGCCGGCGGCGGCACATGGCGGCTGAGCGAGGGCATCAGCCTGTCCGACGGGCAATACAAGGTCGCCGTGCGCCCGCACCGCGTCACCCCCGTGCGCGCCTCGGCCGATGACGTCGAGCTGACCGGCCGCGTGATCGTGACCGAACTGTCCGGATCGGATTCCAGCGCGCATTTCCAGCATGGCGAAGACGCCTGGGTGTCGCTGGCCGCCGGGGTCCACCCCTATCAGGTGGGCGAGGACCACACATTCTACATGAACCCGGCCCATTGCCGGTATTTCGGCCAAGACGGCAAAAGGGTGGCCTGACATGGCACAGATCAAGCTTTCAAACCTCAAACACAGCTACATGCCGTCGCCGCAAGGTACGCAGGACTATGCGCTGAAGGAAATCGACGTGACCTGGCGTGATGGCGGGGCCTATGCCCTGCTGGGGCCGTCGGGCTGCGGCAAGTCCACGCTGCTGAACATCATCTCGGGCCTGTTGACCCCGTCCGAGGGGCAGATCCTGTTCGACGACCGCGACGTGACCGCCCTGCCCCCTGATCAGCGCAACATCGCGCAAGTGTTCCAGTTTCCGGTGATCTACGACACGATGACCGTCGGCGAGAACTTGGCCTTTCCGCTCAAGAACCGCGGCGTCGATCCGGCGACGATTAAGCGGCGCGTCGACGAGATCGCCGAGATGCTGGATGTCACCGACATGCTGAACACCCGCGCCAGCGGCCTCAGCCCGGACAACAAGCAGAAGATCTCGATGGGCCGCGGTCTGGTCCGCGACGACGTGAACGCAGTGATGTTCGACGAGCCGCTGACCGTGATCGACCCGCATCTGAAATGGAAGCTGCGGTCCAAGCTGAAAGAGCTTCACCAGCGCGTCAAGGCGACGATGATCTATGTCACACACGACCAGACCGAAGCGCTCACCTTCGCAGACGAGGTGGTTGTGATGCAGGAAGGCGAAGTGGTCCAGATCGGAACTCCGGTCGAGCTGTTCGAGCGCCCGCAACACACATTCGTGGGCCATTTCATCGGCTCGCCCGGCATGAACGTGCTGCCCTGCGAGGCGCGGGGCGACCGTGCCCTGTTCGAAGGGCACGAGGTGATGCTGGAAGGTCCGGTCAGCGGCACCGGCGGTCGCACCGATCTGGGAATCCGGCCCGAATATGTGGGCTTTGGCCCCGATGGCATCCCGGCCCATATCACCAAGGTGGCCGATATCGGGCGGCACTATGTGGTTAGCGCCATGGTCGGCACCAGCCCAGTGAAGGCGGTGACCGAACACACGCCCCCCGAGCCCGGATCGCAAGTCTTTCTTCAATTCAAACCTGAACAGACGCGCGTCTATCGTGACGGCTGGATCGCAACCGAGGAGCGCGCCCGATGAGAACGGAAAATCAGAAAGCGTGGTTCTTTGTCCTGCCGGTGCTGGCGCTGGTGGCGTTCAACGCACTGGTGCCCATGATGACGGTGGTCAACTACTCGGTCCAGGAAACCTTCGGCAACAACCAGTTCTTCTGGGAAGGGCTGGGCTGGTTCGAACAGATCCTGCGGTCTGACCGCTTCCAGGCGGCGCTGGGGCGACAGTTCCTGTTCACCGCGCTGATCCTGATGATCGAGGTGCCGCTGGGCATCATCGTGGCCCTGTCGATGCCGCGCAAGGGCTTCTGGGTGCCGGTCTGCCTGGTACTGATGGCCCTGCCGATGCTGATCCCGTGGAACGTGGTCGGCTCGATGTGGAACATCTTCACCCTGCCCAAGATCGGCCTGCTGGGGTATTTCCTGAACGACGTGCTGGGCATCAACTATGACATGACCCAACAACCGCTGTCGGCCTGGATCACCATCGTGGTGATGGATGTCTGGCACTGGACCTCGCTGGTTGTGCTGCTGTGCTATGCCGGTCTGGTGTCCATCCCCGACGCCTATTACCAGGCAGCCAAGATCGACGGGGCAAGCCCGTGGTCGGTGTTCCGCTATATTCAGCTGCCCAAGATGAAGACGGTTCTGACCATCGCGGTTCTGCTGCGGTTCATGGACAGTTTCAACATCTACACCGAACCCTTCGTTCTGACCGGGGGCGGTCCCGGCAACTCGACCACCCTGCTGTCGATCGACCTGGTGAAGATCGCGCTGGGACAGTTCGACCTTGGCCCCGCGGCCGCGATGAGCCTGATCTATTTCGCCATTACGCTGCTGGTTTCCTGGGTCTTCTACACCCTCATGACAAAGGATGACGCGCAATGAAGAAGCGGTCCCTCATCCCGATCCTGTATATCGCGTTCCTGATGTTGCCGATCTATTGGCTGGTGGCGATGTCCTTCAAGACCACGAACGAGATCCTGTCAGGCTTCTCCCTTTTTCCCCAGACCTTTACGCTGGAGAACTACAAGGCCATCTTCACCGATCCGACGTGGTATTGGGGCTATATCAACTCGATCACCTATGTGACGATCAACACGGTCCTGTCGGTCTGCGTGGCGTTGCCTGCGGCCTACGCGTTCTCGCGCTATCGGTTCCTGGGCGACAAGCAGCTGTTCTTCTGGCTGCTGACCAACCGCATGGCCCCGGCGGCCGTGTTCGCCCTGCCCTTCTTTCAGCTGTATTCGTCGATCCACCTCTTCGACACCTACCTGGCGGTGGCACTGGCGCACACGCTGTTCAACGTGCCGCTAGCAGTGTGGATCCTGGAAGGTTTCATGCGCGGCATCCCGAAAGAGCTGGATGAAACCGCCTATGTCGACGGCTATTCCTTCCCCCGGTTCTTCGTCACGATCTTCCTGCCCAACATCAAGGCAGGCGTGGGCGTGGCGGCATTCTTCTGTTTCATGTTCTCGTGGGTGGAAATGCTGCTGGCCAAGACCCTGACGGCGGTTGAGGCCAAACCGATCGCCGCCGTGATGACCCGCACCGCGTCCAGCGCAGGCTACGAGCTGGGCCTGCTGGCTGCCGCCGGCACCCTGACCATCATCCCCGGCGCCATCGTCATCTGGTTTGTCCGCAACTACATCGCGCGCGGTTTCGCGATGGGACGTGTATGAGGTTCGACATGCGCAAACTCCTTCTCTCCTTCTCCCTGCTCGCCCCGTCCTCGGCGCTGGCGCAAGCCAAGGCCGGCTGGGGTAATGTCGGCCAGGAAGAACCCAAGGGCTTTTCCTGGACCGACCCGCTGTGGCCCGATTTCTGGATGGCCTGGACCCCGGCAACGCTGGCGGTTTTCGTGGGCATCTTCTCGGCCATCGCCCTGATCGGGGTACTCGAGGTGGTCAAGTTTCGCGACGGGATCGAACGCCGGGGCGTGCTGGGCCTGACCACCACATTGGGCGACCGGCTGTTCATCACCCTGCTGGGTTCGGCCTATATCTTTCTGGCCTGGCTGGGGCTGGTCGGCCAACCGGTCTGGACCCCGCTTTTCCTGTCGATCGGCTGGGGCATTTTCGTTTTCTGGAAAGTTTAGGCTTTGCGCAACCGCGAAAGGATGCTTGTCTGGCAAGCATAACAGGCAAAATGGTGACACCGAAACCGATGCGAAAGAGAAAGACAGGAAATCTGCTGACCGAGGTTGAACTGGAGTTCATGAACGAGCTTTGGGCACTTGGCGAAGGCTCGGTACGCGACGTGCTGGACCGGCTGCCGCCCGAGCGGAACCTAGCCTACACCTCGGGCGCGACGATCCTGCGTATCCTGGATGAAAAGGGATTTGTCCAAAGCCGCAAGGATGGCAAAACCCTGATCTATCGCCCGCTGCTTGAGAAGGACACCTATCAGGCGCGGTCGCTGCAGAACCTGTCTCGCACGTTGTTCGATGACACTCCGGCCTCGCTGGTGGCACGTCTTGTCGATGACGCCGGCCTGACCGAAGCTGATCTGGAGGAAATTCGAGCACTGGTAGAGAGGAGACTGCAAAATGACAGCGGTTAAACCGGTACTCGACGCCTATTTGGACCTGAATGTCGTGCTGGCCTTGTCCGCGCTGATCTGGCTGGCCGCCCGGGCGGCGTTGCGCCCAACGGTGCAGCGGCACAATTTCATCGTTCAATTGCGTGTGCTCAAGGCGCTTTGCCTGTGTGTTCTGCTCAGCCCGGTTCTGGCGCTGACGGTGACCGCACTGTCTGCGCAAATGTGGCCCGGACGCGCCGTGGCCATCGGGGACATCGCCGTCGCGGCCTATCTGCGGGGCGACATCGCCATGCCGGCGACCCAGTTCGAGGCCTTGCTGAACACACGCCAGCGCTGGGTCGATCTTGTGCTGTCCGGTCAAAGCCCGGTTCTGACCGGGCTTGTCGCGGCGCTGGTCCTTGCCGCGCTGCGCATTCTGGCACGGACGGTTCGGGATGCGCTGGCCATTCGCGAAACCGTTCAGAACAGCTTCCTCTGGCGCCGCTCGACCCGCGTGGACGTGCGCCTCTCGGACCGGATCACCGTTCCCTTCGCTGTGCGCGGTCTGCGCCGCCGCCATGTGGTGCTGCCCAGCCATCTGCTGGACACCCCGTGCGAGCTGCGCTTCGCGCTGGCACATGAACTCGAGCATGTCCGCGCCCGAGACGTCGAATGGGAGCTTGGATTCGAACTGCTGCGTCCGCTGTTGTTCTGGAACCCGGCCTTCTGGCTGCTGAAATATCAGTTCAGCCGTCTGCGTGAACTGTCCTGCGACCAATCCGTGGTCATGCGCCGCGGAATCGACGCCCGCGACTATACCAAATGTCTGCTGGATTACTGCGCCAGAACGGTCTCGCAGGGCCGCCCGCGTGTTCTGAACGTGGCCCTGGTTCCCGGTGGCAAGGCCAAGCGGGTCCTGCGGCAGCGGGTGATCGCCCTGGCCGACGCGCCCCGACTGAACGCGCCCGTGCCCGCCTTCTTTCTTGCGACGACGCTGATCTTTGCCGTTCTGGTGGCATTCGCGGCGGCATCGTTCCGCCAGACCCAGGATTGGAGCCACGACAGGCTGATGCTGTCGACGGTGGTCAATCTTGAACGGCTGGAAGCGCGCAACAACGGGAACTGACCGCCGCCGTCACCTATACACGCCCCACGGACCAAAGCGCGGCGCGGCGATCCGCGCCGGCCCAGAACAGCGGGCCGGACCATCACCGGACAGGCGGTCAAAGTCACGCATCATCGACCGCATGATTGCAAACGGATCGTTGCGTCGGTTGAATGCAGGTGCAAGCATGCGCGTCCTCCTCTGGTGTCGTTTCCCGGGCGCGACCTGTGACGTATCGCGCCGCGCACCCCCCCCCGACGGAGATCGGACATGCGGCAAGTCGGGCCGCCCCGAGGGCAGCGCAGTGTAGTCGCGTCAGTCATCTGTTCCCGTCCTGGCGAACGGCTGGCGGTCCGCTGTTTCAGCCGAACCTGTCACGTAACCACGAAACCTCAATCGGGCGTCTCACAACCGGCCAAAGTTTCGTTGAAACCAGATTTCAAGTGGGCGCCGATAGAGTTTTTCGCGCCCTCCGAGATGGGCAAGACGTGCTTTCTTTCAGCATGTTAAACCGACAGTCAGATGCCGGCACGTTCCACGGCACCTGTTTCGCGTTGCTGGAACCTGCCGCGTGTCCGGTTGGCGAAAGTCACCAGCGACAGCATCACCGGCACCTCGACCAACACACCCACTACCGTGGCCAGAGCCGCACCCGAGTTCAGGCCGAACAGGCTGATGGCGACGGCCACCGCCAGTTCAAAGAAGTTCGACGTGCCGATCAGCGCGCAGGGCGCCGCGATCCGGTGCGGCACGCGCAGGGCAAAGGCCGCCGCGTAGGCCACCGCAAAGATCCCGTAGGACTGGATCAGGATCGGCACGGCGATCAATGCAATGACCGCCGGCCGGTCTAGGATCACCTGCCCCTGCAGTCCGAACAGGATGACGACGGTCGCGATCAGGCCGACAACACCCCACGGCTTGACCCGGTCGCGGAACGCCGCGATCCGCTCAGCCGAGCCCAGCCGGTTGCGCGTCCAGACACCCGCCGCCAGTGGCAGTGCCACGAACAGGACAACCGACAGGACCAGCGTCTGCCACGGAACGGAAATGTCGGTCACGCCCAGCAGGAAGGCCACGATCGGAGCGAAGGCAAAGACCATGACAATATCATTCACCGACACCTGCAGCAGGGTATAGTTCTCGTCCCCCTTGGTCAGATGCGACCAGACGAACACCATTGCCGTGCAGGGTGCCGCACCCAGCAGGATCAGCCCCGCGATATATTGCTGGGCATCGGCGGGCGCGATCAGGTCGGCGAAGACGTATTCGAAGAACAGCACGCCCAGCGCCGCCATGGTAAAGGGCTTGATCAGCCAGTTGACCACCAGAGTGATCGCCAGCCCTTTGGGCTGTTTTACCACGTCGCGCAGGCTGCCCGGGTCCACCCCTACCATCATCGGATAGACCATGGCCCAGATCAGCACCGCCACCACCAGGTTGACATTGGCCACCTCGGCCGCCGCGATGGCCTGAACCAAACCCGGCGCGAACGAGCCGATGGCGATCCCAGCGGCCATGGCCAGCGCGATCCACAGGGACAGATACCGTTCAAATACGCTCATGCCGAGATCTCCGAAGTTGTTTGGGGCTGCAAGCGCCCCGCCGTCACGGCGGACAGCGAGACCATGGCGGCCGCCGTCCCCAGCATCAAGGGCAACCCGCCCCATTGATAGGTCAGCCCAGACAGCAGCGTACCCAACAGCCGCCCGCCCGCGTTAGCCATGTAGTAGAACCCCACATCCATCGTCACCCGCTCGGCTTGGGTGAAGGCCAGGATCAGGTAAGAATGCAGCGAGGAATTCACCGCAAAGACCGCGCCAAAGGCCAGCAGACCACCCACCAGCGTCAGCGTCAGCCATGGCGTCGGACCAGAGGACAGCAGCGCGGCCACCGTCAATAGGGCCGGCACACAGGCCAGCCCCCAGGCCCAGCTGCGCGCCGCTGCGACCAGATTGGCCTCATCCCGCGCCCCTGCCCGCAGCAGGCGCGGGGCGGCGGCCTGAAAGATGCCATACAGAATGACCCACATGGCCATGAACCCGCCGATCAGAAAAAAAGCCGCGCGGTTGCCTGCTTCGCTGCCATCCGACAGCACAGCATAGAAATAGATCGGGATGCCGACGACGAACCAGACGTCGCGCGCCCCGAACAGGAAGACCCGCGCCGCGGACAGCCAGTTCACATTGGCCGATTTCGAAAAGACCTCGGAAAACTTCGCGCCCTTGCGTCCTTTGGGCAGCCCCGGCGGCATCGCCAGCAGCACCGCCACCAAGATCAGGAACAAAACCCCCGCCATGCCCAGCACGGCACCCGTGAAGCCGAGCCCGGCCAACAAGGCCGCCCCCAGCAGGAAGCCAAGCCCTTTGACCGCGTTCTTCGACCCTGTCAGCACCGCCACCCAGCGGAACAGTCCGCCGCCTTCTGTGGGGGCCAACAGCTTGACTGCCGATTTCGACGACATCTTGGTCAGGTCCTTGGCCACTCCGCTGGCGCCCTGCACGACCATCACGAAGGCGACGGACACACCGATGGTCCAGCCCGGATCCAATTGCGCCAGCGCCAGCAATGCCAGCACCTGTATCGTCAGCCCTGCGTACAGGGTCGCGGTCAGCCCGAACCGCGCGGCGATCCACCCGGCGGCCAAGTTGGTGGCCATCCCGGCGATCTCGTACAGCACGAACAAATAGGCCAGCTGGACCGGTGAAAAGCCCAGAGTGTGAAAATGCAGCAGCACCAGCATCCGCAGGGCGCCGTCGGTCAGCATGAAGGCCCAATAGGCTGCCGTGACGGCCATATAGGCCGACAGCCCGTCCGGACGTTGGGAAGCGCGTGTCAAAGCGATGCCCCGACCATCATCGCGACATCCACCAGGCGGTGCGCATAGCCCATCTCGTTGTCGTACCAGGCATAAACCTTTACCTGCGTTCCGTTCACCACCATGGTCGACGGTGCATCCACGATGCTGGACCGGGTGTCATTGGTATAGTCGGTCGAGACCAGCGGACGCTCCTCATAGCCCAGAATGCCGGCCAGAGGCCCCTCGGCCGCGGCCTTGAACAGGGCGTTCACCTCTTCGGCCGTCGTTTCGCGTTCAACCTCGAACACGCAATCGGTCAGCGAGGCATTCAGCAGCGGCACCCGCACCGCATGCCCGTTCAGCCGCCCCGTCAGCTCGGGATAGATCAGGGTGATCGCCGTGGCGCTGCCAGTGGTCGTGGGGATCAGCGAGTTCAGCGCCGACCGGGCCCGGCGCAGGTCCTTGGCCGGACGGTCCACGATCGTCTGCGTGTTGGTCACGTCATGAATCGTGGTGATCGAGCCGTGCCGGATGCCCAGGCTCTCGTGGATCACCTTGACCACCGGGGCCAGGCAGTTCGTGGTGCAGCTGGCCGCGGTCACGATGCGGTGGCGGGCCGGGTCATAGGTGCCTTCGTTCACGCCAAAGACGATATTGGCCGTATCACCATCCTTGACCGGAGCCGAGACCACCACCTTTTTCAGGCCGGCGTCGAAGTAAGGGGCCAGCTTTGCCTCGGTCTTGAAAACTCCGGTGCAGTCGATGACGAGGTCGACGCCCTCAAGCGGCAGCTCCGACAGGTTGCGGGTTCCGATGAAGGGCAGCCGCACGCCGTCAATGGTGACCGAGTTTTCGTCATGACTGAAGTCGGCGGCCCAGCGGCCATGCACGGTGTCGAACTCCAGAAGATGCGCGTGCATCGCGGGGTCCCCCACCGCATCATTGATCCAGCCGATCTGCGCGCCTTTCTCAAGCAGGGGTTTCAGGGCCAGCTTGCCGATGCGGCCCAAGCCGTTGAGAGCATAAACGGTCATGTTCTTTCTCCGGTATGAATCCGGCCGATGTCATCCACGGCCTTCTGAAGCGATATGCGATCAAGGGTTTCAAGCGGCAGCGATGAAAAGGTCAGGATTCGGTTGCGGATCGCGTCGTAAGCATCTTGAAAGGCACAAGTTATCTGCTCTTGCGTCCCGTCGGCTCCGACCGGATCGGGCACGCCCCAATGCGCGCTGATGGGCTGGCCGGGCCAGGCGGGACAGTCTTCGTTCGCGGCCTGATCGCAGACCGTGAACACGAAATCGAAATCCGGCGCGCCCGGGGTTTGAAGCTCGGTGATGGTCTTGGCGCGCAAATCCGAAATGTCATGGCCGTTGAGCTTCAGCACCTGCAAAGCAACCGGGTTCAACGCAGCCCGGGCCCGGGTTCCGGCCGAATACACGTTGAACCGGTCGCCCGCCTCGTCCCGCAGGATCGCCTCGGCAAAGATCGACCGCGCCGAATTGCCGGTGCAGATGAACAACACATTGAACTTCCGGTCCCGATCGGCCTTGTCAGACGTGGTGCAGGAAGCGGGCGCGCAGATCTCGGGGCGGCCGCGGCAGCAGTCCAGCAGCAAATAGTCGATCGTCCCGCGCACTGCCGCCATCTCGATGGCATAGCGCAGCGAAGTCCCTGCCCGCTCCTGCGAAACCAGGCCCACCTGCAGCAATGCACTCAGATAATTCGACAAAGTGTTGGGCTTTAGCCCCAGCGCGCCCGCGATCTCCGAGGCCGGGACGCGGTCGGGATAGCGCCGCATCAGCAGCCGAAATACGGCAAGCCGCTGTGGATGTCCCAGGGTGGACAGGCGTTCGGGAATCATTTTTTCCATATTTCATGAATATTCGAATATAAAAGCACTGTGCAAGTGACGGTTTGATGACAACGCGTACTCTCGCAGTGCCGCAAACCGACAGGACGCCCAGGCATGACCCCGGCCTGCGCAGCAACGGACCCTTGCCCGGTCCGATCAGCCCAAGCGCCCGTCGTCCGTGGCACGCGCAACATGATCGCGGGCAACGGACATGGATTTGAGGATGGCGTGGACCGGATCCCCCGGTCGCAAACCAAGATCGGCTGCCGCGCGGCGTGTGATCCGAGCGAGGATCTCGTGTTCACCGACCGCAACATGGACCAGCACGCCCGGTCCTGCTCCGGGTACGATCCGTGTCACTATTCCGCCAAGGATGTTCTGCGCCGACAGCCCCAGAGGCCGGGCGCGCGACAGGATCACGTCATGCGCCATGATCCGCACCCGGACACCGGTGCCGGGCGCCCCGTCGATCCTGGGCAAGAACAGCGGACCGGTCGCGGCGTCAAGTCGGGTCAGACCGTCGTCGAGATGCTCGGCCACCATCGCGGGCAGCATGACAGCCGCTTCGCGGATTCCCATGGCCCGCAGCGCGTCGGCGTCGGCCATCACTTCGGCCGTGGTGCCGTCGCGCACGACCCGGCCGCGGTCGATAACCAACATCCGATCCGCAAGCAACTGCGCCTCGTTCACGTCATGGGTCACCAGAACCACCGGCATTTCCAGATCGGAGCGCAAAGCGATGATCTCGCCGTACAGCCGCTCACGCGTGGCACGATCCACGGCCGAGAACGGCTCGTCCAGAAGCAGCACGTCGGGGCGCCGCGCCAAGGCCCGAGCCAGCGCCACGCGCTGCTTCTGCCCGCCCGACAGGTCCGCCGGCCGGCGATGGCCGAGCCCATCCAGATGGACGCGCTGCAACAGGTGTTCGGCCTCGCGCACCCGCGCACGGCGGGGCAGATCCCCCAGGGACGTGGCCACGTTCTGCGCCGCCGTCAAATGCGGAAACAGCGCATAGTCTTGAAACACAAAGCCCACGCGGCGGCGGTGCGTCGGCAAGCAGACCCCCGCCTCGGTATCGAGCCATGTGATCCCGGCGGCCTCGACCCGCGCCGCTTCGGGCCGCCAGAACCCAGCGATGGTCCGCAAGGTCGTGGTCTTGCCCGATCCCGAGGGTCCGACCAGCGCAAGCAACTCTCCAGGTCCTACCGCGAAGGTCAGATCAAGCGGAATTGGCGCCTTGGCCCGGAGTATGACCCTGAGCGTCATCAGTCGAGCTTTCGCCCCATGCGGGACGACAGAGCGAAGGTGACGGCGATGGTGAACAGCGAAATGGCGACCAGAACCGAAGACATCGTCGCCGCCGACCGCATGTCGAAGGCCTGTACGCGGTCATAGATCGCGATGGCGATGGTCTTGGTCTCGCCGGGGATCGAGCCCCCCACCATAAGGACGATGCCGAATTCACCCAGTGTATGCGCGAAGGTCAGCACCATGGCCGTCATAACCCCCGGCCATGCCAGGGGAAGTTCTATGCGCAGCAGCGCGCTCAGGGGGCGCAGCCCGCTGGCCGCCGCCGCTTCGCGCAGGGACGTCGGGATCGCCTCGAAGGCGCGCTGCGCCGGTTGGATGGCAAATGGCAGGTTGAAGATGACCGAGGCCACGACCAACCCCTCGAAGCTGAAGACCAATTGGTGGCCGAACAGCCCCTGCCAGGCCGCACCGATCGGAGAGTTCCGCCCGAGCGTGACCAGAAGGTAGAAGCCGAACACGGTCGGCGGCAGGACCAGCGGCAGCATCACAAGCCCCTCGACCACACCCTTTCCCCGGAACTTACGGGTCGCCAGAAACCGCCCGAACAGGATCGATACCGGTAGAAGCAAGGCCACCGTCCACGCAGCCAGCGAAAGCGAAAGCCAGAGCGCCTGCAAATCCATGCGTCTAACCCGGCACGGTAAAGCCGTGGCGCGCCAAGATTTCAAGCGCAACAGGCATTTTCATGTAGCGATAGAACGCCTCTGCCACGGGCCCCGCATTCCGCACCAAGGCCATGCGCTGCATCAGCGGCTGGTGCCAATCGGCGGGAATGAGCGCAAATTCCCCCAGCGGCTGGAGCTGTGGCGACTGGGCCAGGGACCAAGCGATGATGCCGCCATCGGCGCTGCCCGACAGCGCGAACTGCGCGGCCTGGCTGACATTTTCACCCAACACCAGCGACGGTTCGATTGCCGTCCAGATGCCCACATGCTGCAGGACCTCCATCGCCCGCATGCCATAGGGCGCGTGCTGGGGATTGGCGATTGCAAAGCGCGACACCTGCCCGGCGCCAAGCGCGCGGTGCAGGTCTTCCAGCGTCCCGTCGGCTGCCAGCGCCGACCCTTGGTTCGGAACTGCGATGGCCACGCGCCCCTGGGCGTAGAGAGCGCCCTCGTCCCGCAAGAACCCGTCGCGGGCCAGATCGAGAACAAAGCTTTCATCGGCCGCCATGAACATTTCAAAAGGCGCGCCTTCGCGGATCTGCCGCGCGAAATTGCCGGTGGACCCGAACGCAAGCCGCAGTTCGTGGCCGGTTTTCATGGCGAAAGCGGCGGCGATATCCTGAACCGCAAAGCGCAGATCCGATGCCGCGGCAATAACGGGCGGTTCCTGCGCCCGGGCCGCTGCGGGTTGCGCAATGGCGGCAATTCCGCAGGCGAGAGTCGCTGCCCCGAACATGCGGCGGGTGAGGTTCATATCTGCGCTCCGGGTGAATGTGCCACCATTTTTCCTTGGCAAAATATCCACGCTCGCTCCCAAAGGGTCAATTGCTATTTCTTGCCGCAGACCATCCGGCTCTGTGGCAAGGACCTCTGCGACGAGTCCCTCCAGAAAACCAAAAAAGAGTACGCCGACACAGGCAACTGGCGCTGCAATAGACGGCCTTTGGATTGGGTCCGGTCGCCTCAGCCGCACGAACGACATATTTCATCATCCTTGACCGCCAGTCGATCAACGGCGATGCCCGCTTTGCCTCCTGTCGGCTCGCCACGTTGCTCAGCTTGCAAGCGTTCGAAACCGGTGCCGAAATTTTGGCGGGGCTGACTTTCAGTCCATCGAAAATCCCTGTGAAAATAGCACCGCTCCAAATTGCGCGGGTTTCGTTTCATCAGTGGTCAAGGATGACTCAGGGTCCAAAACCGGATGCCAGAACCGAGATTGCGGTTCGCAAAAAATCGCGCGAGCATTTTGACAAAACCAAGACTCCAGCACTGCCTGTGGCTGCATAAGCTTACGCAAGGAATATTCGGCTGGACAGCACGGAAGTTTTCTTGACGCTACACAGATCAGCCTCAGCCGAACTCCGCGGCCATGGCCGCCTCCAGCGCGTCGCGGATGAGAGGGTTGGGGAAGCGGCGACGCAGAGTCACAGCAAAGAAAGTCTCCGACAGCCCGTCGAGCTTGGCAAGCTCGACCAGCCGGCCTGACGCAAGCTCGTCCTGTACGACGATGGGTGGGATTACAGCGAGCCCCGCACCCGAGCGCGCCAGAAGCCGCAGCATGGCCATGTCATCGGCTTCGGCGACGATGCGGGGCAGGATTGAGAACCCGTCGAACATAGCGTCGATGGCCGCCCGCAGCGCGCTTCCGGAGGCAGGCAGGATCAGTGGCCGGCTTTCCAGCAAGTCGTGCAGCGGCTGCCCAGCAAGATCGGGCGGACCGATCAGACTGACTGGTTGCTCGGCAATGCTGTGGATCAGGTGACGGCTAGCTGCGTCTTGCGCGGGGGGGTGGTTGGTAAGCACCACGTCAAGCGTTAGTGCCTCTAGACCGGCGATGAGCTGAGACTGCGGACCGGAGCGCAGAATAACTTCGACATCTTCTTGCACAAGAAAGGGCGCGATGAAACCAATCTGAAAGTTGCGCGACAGCGTGGACAATGCGCCGACGCGCAGAGCTCTCCGACCGGCGTGGCGGTCGCGCAGAGTGGCCACGAGATCGTCTGCGGTCCGGAAGATCGACTCGGCATGGTCGAGCGCAATCCGTCCTGCCTCGGTCAGCACCAGCCCGCGTCCGCGGCGCTCGAACAACTGATGGCCAAGCGTGCTTTCGAGCGTCTTGATCTGTGTCGACATCGCCGACTGCGACAGGTTCAGCCGCTGCGCCGCGCCGGTGAGCGTGCCTTCGCGCGCGACTGCACGGAACAGGTGAAGATGGTGAAGGTTGAGCTTGGCCATTGTTCCATCAGATCGAACGTTAACACTAAAATTATGTAATTTTCTGGATAACGCCAAGAGTTTATGTCCGCTCCACAGTTCCTTGAACGTGGAGATTGACAATGGATGCCCTTCTTGCCTTCCCGGGCCAATTCGCGCCTCTGGTTTTGCTGATCGGCGCTGCCACAATGATGGTCACACCGGGCCGTCGTCCGCCCCGTGCGCGCTGGCTGCCGGAAAGCGCAAGCCTTGTCGCGCTAGTGCTGGCCCTTTCCGGGGCCGCCATGCTCGCGACAGGTTCCGCGCCAAAGACCGGCGTCAGCGGATTCGGGCAGCTGCTCATGCTCGACGTGATCGGCGCGACAATGTCGCTGCTTGTCGCCTTTATCGGCTGGATCGTGACACGCTATTCAAAGCGCTACATGGACGGCGAAGCGCAGGAGGGGCGGTTTCACGCATTGATGCTGACAACGCTGGCCATTGTTCTGGCGTTGGTCCAAGCCGGCCATATTGCCGTTTTGGTCGCAGCTTTTCTGGCAACCGGGGTAGTGTTGCGTCAACTCTTGCTTTTCTATTCGGATCGGCCGGCGGCGCGGAGAGCGGCAACGAAGTTCTCCCTGGTCTGGCACGCCGGCGATATAGCGCTGGTGCTTGCAGCAGGTCTGCTTTGGGTGTCTTTCGGCACCGCCGATCTGACCGCACTGCGCGAGTCTGTGCAAGCGCAAGGCCTGGGCGCTGCGGGACAGGCAGCCGTGGCGCTCATTGTGCTGGCAGCGCTCTTGAAGACGGCAGCCTTCCCCGTGCACGGCTGGCTGACTGAGGTGATGGAGGCGCCTACCCCGGTTTCGGCGCTACTGCATGCAGGGATCATCAATGCAGGCGGAGTCCTGCTGATCCGGCTCGCAGAGCTGGTGCAGGCCAGCCCTGCGGCGATGGCGGTTCTGGTCCTGATGGGCGGGCTCACTGCTCTCTTTGGGGCGGTGGTGATGCTGACACAAAGCGCGGTCAAGACGGCACTGGCCTGGTCGACGGTCGGACAGATGGGCTTCATGCTGATGCAATGCGGGCTGGGCTTGTGGCCGATTGCGCTCCTGCACATCGTCGCCCATGGGCTCTACAAGAGCCATGCCTTCCTGACTGCCGGTATGGCCGTGACCGAGGTCAACGCCGCGCGCCGTCCGGGGCCTGTGGCGGTGCCGGGCTGGGGGGCAGTGTTTCGGGCCTTTGCCCTGGCGCTGGCACTTTATGCGGCTATGGCGGGGGCTTTCATGGCCATCGCCGGGCCGAAGTCACCGCAGGCGTTGGCGCTGGGCGCGATTCTTGTCTTCGGCGTCGCCTACCTCGTGGCGCAGGGGCTGGCCGATGCCGCGCCGCGGGCCCTGACGCGCCGCACCGCGCGCGCCGCGCTCGCCGCCACGGTGGCCTATTTTGCCTTCCAACTCGGCGCGCAAGCGCTCTGGGGCGCTCATCTGCCCGCACCGCCCGTTCCGGGCCCGCTGGAATGGGCGCTGATCGTGCTCGCGGTTACGTCCTTCGGGTTGGTGGCGCTTGCTCAGGCTCTGTTTCCGCTCTGGGCGAACCACCCAGCCGCTGCAGGGCTGCGCGTGCATGTCACCAACGGCCTGTACCTAAATGCGCTCATTGACCAGGCGATCGGCGGCTTCCGCACTGTGAAGCCCAAATAAACGCGAAATAAGGATCTTACGAAATGTTCATGCAAGAAATCGACATAGCGCCAGCCCGGCTGTCGGCGATTCTGAAGGCCGCCGAGGCCGCCGTGCGGGCGATCCCGCCCGCCTTCCCGCTTGATGCCACGGTGGCAGTCAACCCCTTTCTTGGACAGGCGGGAGAAAACATGACCGTAGCGGCGGCACGTCTTGCGCGCGTATCCGGTGCGGCGCTCTTCCGTCCGCGCACTGAGCTTGCAGCCGAGGTTGCAGCAGGGCGTATCACCGATGACGATCTCGCAGCGGCGCTGATTGCCTGCACCTCACCGCTTAAACCGGCCAACTTGGCGCTTCTAAAGGCCAAGATGCATGCGCCGACACCAGCGCCCCGCGCTCTGCCAACCGTTGCCGATCTTGCTGCCGAGTTGAGCGGGACCGACTGGCCCGCCGTGATCGAACGCTGCGTCGGCCTCTGGGCGGCCGGTCACTTCGACCGGGGGCAAGCGTTTTGGTTACCTGCGACGGATGCCCCCGCCTGGGCCGCCTGGAGGGCCTGGGCCGCGCGCGACCTGACCCCCGAGATCGCCGGACTCCATGGCTTCTGCGCGCATGTCGCAGCCGTCCCAGACACCCCCGAGCGAGCGATCGCCAGAGCGGCCGAGTCGCTGGGCATCGAGGCAGACGCGGCCGAAACGGCCTTTCACCGGCTGCTTTTGGATCTCGGTGGCTGGGAGCAGCACGCTCGCTGGTTGCTGTGGAAGGCCGAGCAAGAGAGAGGGACCGACCGCACCCTTCCGGCGCTGCTAGCGATCCGTCTGACCTGGGAGGAGGCTCTTTTTGCGCAGTACCCCGAACTCGCGCCCCGCTGGGCCGAGGTGGTTCGGGCGCATGCCGAACCCGTCGCGCCAAGCCCGGACCTCGTGATTGACGCAATCCTTCAGGATGCCGCCGAACGTGCCCTCCAGCGGCGCCTCGACGAGCGGCTCGATGGGCCCGCCGCCCTGCCCTCGGCACGCTCGACGCTGCAGGCGGCCTTTTGCATCGACGTGCGCTCCGAGCCGTTTCGCCGCGCTCTCGAGGCGCAGGCACCGGGAATCGAGACCCTTGGTTTCGCTGGTTTCTTCGGCCTGCCGGTCGCGCATTCTCCACATGGCTCCGATGCGGTCGAGGCGCATCTGCCGGTGTTGCTGACGCCCGCCCTTCGCAGCTCGAGCCAGCAGCCCGGGACCGCCGAGAAGGCGACACGCATTGACGCGCGGGCAGTGCGCGCCTGGGGGCGTTTCCGGCAGGCGGCAGTCTCGTCTTTTGCCTTTGTGGAGGCGGCGGGGCTCGTCTATGGCTGCAAGCTTCTGGCCGGCACATTCGGCAAGGCCGCCGCAGCAGCGACGCCAGAACCCGCCCCTCGCCTTGCAGATACGCTCTCGCCGGAACGCCGGGCGGAAATCGTGGCCGACGTGCTCAAGGCAATGGGCCTTCGTGAAGGATTCGCACGGCTGATGTTACTCGTCGGCCATGGCGCGCAGGCCACCAACAACCCCCACGAAAGCGCCTATCACTGCGGCGCCTGCGGAGGTCACACAGGTGCGGTTTCGGCGCGGCTTCTGGCCGCACTACTGAACGATCCAGAAACCCGTGCGCATCTTCCGGGGCTTGGGATCGCGCTGCCCGAGGACACGCACTTCGTGGCCGCGCTGCACGACACCACAACCGAGGAAGTGAGTTTGTTCGATGCCGAAGCCCCCGCCACGCATGCGCCGGAGCTTGCACAGACCCGCGCGTGGCTTGCAGCGGCGAGCAATCAGGCGCGGATGGAGCGCGCTCTCAAGCTTCCCGGCGCAACGCCCCAAACCGTGGCGGCGCGGGCGCGCGACTGGTCCGAAATCCGCCCCGAATGGGGGCTTGCGGGCTGTTCCGTGTTTATCGCCGCCCCGCGCGCGGCGACCGCTGGCAAGGATCTCGGCGGGCGTGCCTTTCTGCACAGTTACGACTGGAAGGCGGACGAGGGCTTTGCCACGCTCGAGTTGATCCTGACCGCACCTGTCGTGGTGGCAAGCTGGATCTCCCTGCAATACTACGGCTCAAGCCTCGCACCCGAAGTCTTCGGGGCCGGCAACAAACTCATCCACAATGTCGCAGGCGGCATCGGCGTGGTCGAGGGAAACGGCGGGCGGCTGCGGGCAGGACTGCCCTGGCAGGCAGTGCATGACGGCATGCGTCAGATGCATGAGCCGCAGCGCCTGACCGTGCTCATCGAGGCCCCGCGCGAAGCGATCTCGGACATCCTCGCCCGCCACAGCGAGGTTGCGGCGCTATTCAACAACGGCTGGCTCCACCTGCTGCAACTCGAATCTGGACGCGTCGCCGCTCGCTATCGGCCAGGTGGAGAATGGCGGACACAAACCGTTCCAAGGCAGGTAGCTTGAGCGTTAAAGACGCATCGCCTTCGGTATCATGCATGGCAAAGAGGCGGTGTTCGCACTGCCTCGGCACAAGGTCTCCGCCTCTTGCGCGCCATCGGCCGGGCATGGCGCTAGCGGAAGATTCTGGAGGCCGGCTAGGTCGCCACACTCACGGATCTCGCCGCCGACGAGGGCCTGTCCGACCGCTACTTCGGCCACCTCAAACGCCTCGCCTGGCTTGCGCCCGAAGTGATCGGGCGCCTCGTCGTCCACCGCGAGCCCTGCACGATCACGATCGGCGACTACAGCGGCAGGCTTTCCGGTAAACTAGGCGCGATTGATACGCCACATACTTACCCCCAGTCAAAATCATAACTCTACGAAAAACTCTGAAGAAGGAATGAAACTTCAAAGATCGCACCAGCAAAGCAATCAGAGTAATGGGGAAAACAGCCGCGAAATTGGAGCGCCAACGCGAACTCTCCAAGGTTGCTCCATCAGTGTCTTTGTGAGTTCAAACGACCGCGCAAAGTCAGCTTCGAGCATCGCGTGCAACTGGGAAGCCGCGCGAGTGTCAAAAAGCATTGCCATGGCCTCGAAGTTCAAACGGAATGAGCGGTTGTCCATGTTTGTTGTGCCCACTGCCGCCACGGCATCATCGACCAGGACGACTTTCTGATGCATGAAGCCCGCATCGTATCGAAAGACCTTGACCCCCGCGTCGCGAATTTCGTCGAAATACGCAAAGGCTGCAAGCCAGGGCACTTTATGGTCGACGACTTCGGGAACAAGTATCCGAACATCAACGCCACGCAGTGCGGCGAATTTCAAGGCCGCGATCACGTCGGTGTCCGGCACGAAATAGGGCGAGGCAATCCAGATGCGGTCTTTGGCCATGGAAATGCAGGCAAAGAAAAACAATGCCCCGGTTTCCATCTCGTCCGCCGGGCCGGTCGCCATCAGCATCGCCGCCATGTCATCCCCGGCCAGGGGGGCATCCCAGAGCAGATCGTCAAGCAGCACCTCTTCGGTGGCCCAGTGCCAGTCCTCGGCAAAGATCAGCTGCAGCTGTGACACAATCGGCCCTTGCAGCCGGGCATGGGTGTCGCGCCAGTCGCCAAATTTCGGGTCCAGTCCTTTGTACTCGTCGCCGAGATTCAGCCCGCCGGTAAAGCCGGTCTTACCATCCACGATGATTGTCTTGCGGTGGTTGCGGAAGTTGAGGTGAAAGCGCGTCCGGGGCCCGGGCATTTTTTTGGGGTCGACGAATTCTACGCCGCCCGCACGTAATCGATCGAAGTAGGTTGCGGGCAGCGCAATCGAGCCGACCGCATCGACGAGGAACCTAACGCTAACGCCCCGGCCTGCCGCCGCGATCATTCGCTCGGCCAGTGCGCGCCCCACACCGTCGTCCTTGACGATATAGGATTGCACCAGCACATAATTCTCGGCCTCATCGATGGCATTGAAGATGTCTGCGAATGTTTCCTCGCCATCGACAAGCAGCCGCATGGAATTGCCGCGCACTGCCGGAAACCCGGAAATCGCCTCCAGCGGCCGGGGCGACACCGGCAGCGGTGCCACGGGCCTATACGTTTCAGCATGGACGCGCAGGCCTTCCATCACGCGTTCGCTGCCCTTGCGCGAAAGGATGAATCCCCGGTATTTGTGATGGCCCAAGAATAGGTAGAGTGGCACGCCCAGGTAAGGCGCGGCGATCAGCAGGATGGCCCAGCCCACCGCCCCTTGCGGCGTGCGTGCGGTTTGAACGGCGCGCCAAGCGAAGAAGATGGCAATCCCCTCGAGGACAACCAGAAAGGCCAGGATAAACTCAGTCATTGAGGTCCTCCTTGTCCGGGCCGGGCGTCTGATGAGGCGCCGGGGAAACCGTTTTTATCGTTTGGGTCGGATGGGCCAGTTGGGTTCCCACTTCTGCGACCAGAGACAGGATTTTCAGGCTGAGGTTTTCGCTGACGCGTAGAAAGTCTGAATAAGTCGGCGATCGGCTACGCCCGTAGAACAAAATATCTATCGAATGGTCGCTCAGCCCCGTGACGCGCACGTAGCACGGGGCGTCATCCGAGGTATCAAAATCGCCGCTTTCGTGCATGTAGCGCTGCAGCCCGTCGCGAACGGCGATCACCTGACTTTCGCTGGCAGAGAGCACCAAGCCGAAGGTCATCATGATCCGACGATGCTTCATCCGGGAATAATTCAGCACAACGCTGTTGGCCAGTTCCGCGTTCGGAACGAAGCGTGGGATCTGGTCAAATCCAACAACCAGAGTCGAGCGCAGGTCCACCCGCTCGACAACACCGGCGACCAAACCCTCAACATCAATCGTATCTCCGGACACGAAGCGCTCTTCGCTGCTGTTGGTCATGCCGGCAAGCAAGTTTCTTACTAGGTCTTGTGAGGCGATTGCCAGCCCTGCGCCAAGCACGCCGACACCCGTCAGCGCACCAGAAATGTCGATCTCCCAGACCTCGAGCAATGCAGCTAAACCAAAAAGAACAACTGAGAACTGTGTCACTCTAACAGTCCAGTCCTGTTCGAGACGGATAGACTTCGCGTGTTCTTCACTGCTCAACATGGAAACGAATACGGCCGCCAATCGATACCAGCCAGAAAACACCGCAATGATGCATATCGATGTCAACACTCGACGCAAAAATCGGTAGAGTAGTTCCGGAGGCTGGATAATCTCTAGAACTATAAACATAGCAAAGGTGACGAGAAGCACTTGAACGGCTTCACGCAGCTTGCCGCGTATTTCCTCTGATATTGCGCTTTCGAGGCGCCGCATGAGAAAACTCAGAAGCTGCAGCACACAATTTGCCAATGGCTTTCTAAAAACGTACACCAAAACAACGAAAGCCAGTAAACTGATCGCAAGAACTGGATCGATGCTCTCAACCCAAATGGATATGTTTTCTGCTGTTCTCTCTATGCTTGATTTCCCAAAAGTGTTGTCCAGATGAGTGGTCACTGCAAAAGACTTCCCATAAATTACACTCGCCAAGCAGCCTGATTTCATGATCCTTGGCTGATCACTGTCCGAAAAACTACAAGTTCTAAGCCTATTTTGCCCGCCCTGTTTTTGGGGCAAGTGTTACGCTCGCAGTATCGATAATCGGCGCCAAAAAGTGCAGAGCAGCTGGTAAATTGAAGGCAGGAGCATGCGCTAGCTTTTGTCCTTTTTTGAGCTCTCCGTGGTGTTCCGGATCACTGCGCTGACCACGCTGCTTGCAACTTTGGGGGCGATGGAACCCAACGGGTCATTCGCCATTTTCTTGACGGCTTCCGCCGTGGCCTTGGCTTCTTCGGAAAAGGCTCGGATCTCGGCCTCGATGTCTTCAAGGGCCATGTCCCGCACCTCTGCAACCGGTGCTGTTTCCTGTTCCGCGCTGGACTTACCTGCAATCGAAATCAAGATCGCGGCGACGATCAAATTCGCCAGCGACACAACCAAAGCCGCAATTGGCGCCGAAACACTTTGCGAAAGCGCCAAGTATGCCGACGCGTTCAACATGATCAAACCGACTGCCGCAGCGATACCCGCCGCTGCCATCAGACCGGTTTGTCGCCGCAATACGGCCAAGTGCCGCTGAGCGATCAGTCGCTCGGAACGAAGGACGATAGAAACGTTTCTGGAGATGCGGTTCATGACAAGTTCCCTACTTTGAGCGACCGATCAAATATCCCAGAGCGAATACCCCCAATGTAAGAAGCAGGGGATGTTTGCTCGGCAATTCTTCGATTTGTGCCAAAAGCTCAGAAAGCTCGCTGTCCCACCCCCCCGGCTCCCGCTTTTCATCGATGTTGTCGGGCACTTTCTGCGTTTGCGCTGATGAACCGCCATTTTCCTTGAGCTTCTCGCGAAGAACAGCCAGTTCAGCTTCGAGCTCAGCTTTTGTCGCCATGGGGCGATCTCCCATTTGGTTGCGTTGTCCGAGGTCGAGGCACGTGAAACCGGACACTTTACAAGGCAGAGACACTTCTGCTCATTCAGCGCAGGACGTTTCCATCGCCACTCTTGCCGGGAACCATGCCCACGGCCCCTTTCGCTGCGCGCGGTCGGGGCAGCTCGGACCTAAGACTTCTTGAACTTGTCGTAGGCCGCCTTCATCTGCAGGCCAATCGCCCGCGCCGCCTCGCCCACTTCCTCGGCGCTTTTTTCGAACTCGTCGCGTGTCAGGAACTTGTCCCACTGAGCGGTCAACTCTTTCCATTCGTCCTCAGCTTCCTTCGTCGCCAAGTGCAGTTGGAGCCGCAGCTCGTCTCGACGCCGCTGCAGGTCCTCCATTAGATCCTTGATTTCCATACCCATTCCTCCTGTGTCATCACATGCTGACAGCGTAGTGCCGTCTTGAAAATACATCAAACCTTTACTTTTGGCGATCTGCGAACCTCGCTGCGCCATGATCGCCGTGTCACGCACGAGCAGAAGATTTTTGCGTATGGAGCAACCAGCCGAATGCAGCTAGGATCTTTCGCCAGAGGCCATTTGCTCCACAAGGAAAAGGCCAGACTCACGCTGACGAATTACGCTGAGGTCAGCCCGCGCTCGCGATCCAAGGACAGGACCACGCAACATGGACCAAAACACGCCTACCCGACCAGCTGCGACCTTGGCGTTTTGGGCTTACTCTTCAATTGTTGTGGGAACTACCGTTACAGGGCTTTTTGTTCTTAAAGAGCTGCTGATACCTCTGGCCATTTCTGGCCTGCTATTCGTACTCATTGTATCTGTCATTGATCGTATCGCAGCAATTCGGATCGGTGGCCGTTCGGTTCCGATTTGGCTGTCATATGTTTTGGGCTTCTTGCTTATCGTGGCCGGTATCCTCGCTATCTTGAGTGTACTGTCGGCTCAGGCAAAGGAAGTGGCAGCCGCGGTCCCACGATATCAAGACCGGTTCGCCGGCATCCTTGCGAATATCGTCGAGATCATTGGGGACGATAATGCAAACGCGGTTGTCAACGTCATCCAGGACTTGGATGCCTCGGGGTTTGCAGTGGAAACGGTCAGCTCGGCCAAGACGTTCTTGTCCGGCGCTTTCTTGGTTCTCCTGTACTTGCCGTTCATGTTGATTGAACGCCGCCCAATGCGAGAAAAGCTGGCAATCTCTGCCAATGATCCAGAGCTGGGTGCGGAAATAGGCAGGACCGTCATTCACATCTCAGAGTCCCTGCAACGGTATGTGGGCATCAAAACATTTGTGAGCGCTCTAACCGGGCTTTTGTGCTATGCGATCATGAAATCCGTCGGCCTGGACTTTGCCGAAACGTGGGGCGTCCTGACGTTCGCCCTGAACTTCATTCCGTCCATTGGTTCGGTGCTGGCCGTCATTTTCCCGGCGGTTGTGGCGCTGGTCCAGTTCGATGGCTATTCTGCATTACTGATAATCGTTCTGGGCTGCGGAGCAGTCCAATTCGTCATCGGCAACATTTTGGAGCCTGCTCTTACCGGGAAATCTCTCAACTTATCCCCGATGATGGTCATTGTCGCCTTGACGACATGGACGACGATCTGGGGTTTGCCTGGCGCTTTTCTCAGCGTTCCCATTACGGTTTGCGTAATGATAATTTTTGCCCATGTTCCCGGCCTGAGATGGGCGGCGATCTTGATGTCTGGCGACGGAAGGCTCTCGACACCCGATCAGAAGACAGCGTCCGTTAGGCCCACAATCGACGATGCTGAGAATACCTCACAGACGGATCTGGAGATCGAGGCCAATCGGCTTAAGGAAGAGTATGAAAAGAACCGTGCCAAGTGAGCCGGAGAGCGCCAGTCAGTCTCGAAGGTCTGCTTGCGTCCAACCCCGCGCTGTCTTTCGACACAAAGAAAGATGAACCGGGACTATTCTGAGCTGCGACAGGGGCTTTGTGCCGCGCCACCGCATCTTTCCCTGCGGTCGTTTCGGGCTTACTGTCTTTAACATTTCGCAAGTGACGCGAAAACAGAAGGTGCCGTCCCCTCCCAACGATGAAACGCCTCTGAAAAACTCTGCCTATGTTCAAACCCCAATAGGTCACTCGTCTCGTTGATCGATCGTCCGGCAGCAAGTTCTATCCGTGCTTTTTGGTGCACAGCAGTTTTTCTAAGATCGCTGAATGTCGTTCCCCTATTTTTTAGGCGCAACTGAAGGGTGCGCGCGTTGGTGTCGAGCAGATAAGCTGCTTCGGACAGTCGAAGCGGGCGAAAGCGCGTGTTCAAAGCCGCGGCGTTCATCTTGTTGAGCAGCAGGGCTAAGTCCGCGTCGTTTTCAAGTTGTTTCAATTCTTCAACGATCAAGGGCAGGAAAGCGTTTAGTTCCGGGTTCGAGAATTTCAGGGAGCTTTTCAGCAGATGTTCATCGAACTCCAAAGCATATTCCGAAGCAGATACGAACCGCTTTACTTTTGGAAACACGCCCAGATGTGCGCACGAAGCACCCGGGAAAAAAATTTTCAGATCAGCGTTCGAGGTTCTATCCGATAGACAAACCAGATAGCAAAGCAATGCAATCAAATACTTGGAGCTCTCGTCAAAGCCATCGGGAATAAGCGGCGCAGTAGACACCGATACTCGACACCGGTTTCGTTGCAAGCGGATGTTTATTTTCCCTGCGCTGACAAGGCCGTCCATTAGCCGCTGTGCTGTTTTCAACGCTGTCCATAAAGTGTCGGAGTGGATGCAGGCCTTTCCGAATAAACCTAGTGTTCCCAAATCTGGTGCCATTCCGGCCCGTAAGAGCAGATTTCCATCCTCGTCATCGGAACCGACACGCGCCAAGACGTGCAGATAGTCGAAATAAGGCAACCGGGCCTCGGCAAACCATTGACCAACACTGTCTCTCAGGTCCCGCCTGATCCGCGCCGCCTTAGAGGGATGCGTCTTTGAAAAGAGCTCAAGGGGCGCGCGCACGAGCGCCAACCGGACCTTTGGAGAATCCTCCACCTCCGAGAGCTTAGCATTCGATTTTTGCGCGTTCGCCGACATGTCTCAAGCCCTTGTGATCTAATATGTTCTACAGAATCACCGCATGCAGAAAAGCAGATAGCGTGAGTTCGAGTTTAGAGTGCGGCAACGCGGTATCAAAGCGTTTCGCCTTGTTTCCGGCGGTTGGCCTAATGGGCATTGCCTGTTGGGGTTGGAATGCGGAGGCTCGATCGGGCTCTGCATGAACACCTTCAAGTGATCCGGGAAGGATTGGCCAGATGACCCTTGGGGACGCTTCCCAAAAGATGCTTCGACGGATTTCTTACAGGGCCTGTGCAGTGTCGCCGGGGCAGGCAGAAGGCATAACCGGAGGGGCGTCTGCGACCGTTCCGATCAAAGCGTTCATATTGTTCGCTTCGATCTGTTTGTCCCTGACTGCGGGTGTCGCCCTGGCGTCGCCGGACAGCGAAAACCAGGCCGCTGCCCAAGCCAACAATCCCCTGGCGGACATCCGTGCGCTCAACCTCCAAAACTACTATGTTGGCGCGTTCAATGGCGTTCCGAACGGCTCAGGAAACCAATTCGTTCTACGTTATGCACAACCTTTGCAGATCGGGGCTTCGAACTGGCTAGTACGAGCCTCGCTTCCGATGAACTCTCTGCCCGTCGGTCCGGGTTTCTCAACCGTCTCCGGCATCGGCGATCTGGATATTTTTGCTGCCTATCAGTTCGATACCGGAAACCCTGCAACCAGTTTTGCCATCGGGCCTCAGATCGTGGCGCCTACAGGAAAGAACGGCCTTGGGGCGGACCAGTGGCAATTGGGTCTTGCCAACGTTTACTTCAACGCGATTTCGCCATTGGTTCAGTACGGTTACCTGCTGACCTACCGCGGAGGCGTCGGTGATACGAATGGCAAACCCCGTGCCAGCGTGGCCGCATTCCAACCCTTTGTTTTTTATCAGCTGGGCAAAGGGTGGTATTCAGGTGGCGCCCCGATTTGGAGCTACAATTTCGAGAACGACAACTATGCAGTCCCGCTGGGGCTGAGGCTGGGTAAAGTGACCCGGCAAGACAAGACTATCTTCAACGTTTTTGTCGAACCCCAGTACTCCGTTGCCAGGCGCGGGGCCGGCGTGCCGGAATGGCAGATCTACCTGGCTTTGAACATGCAGTTTCTCAAATAGCCGGGTTCCCCCGTTTCCATCCACATATGAACCGAAAAGAGGAGCAATTTCATGGAAAAGTTTGTAGCAGTCGTGTTCGACTCAGAAGAAGCCGCTTTCAAAGGGGCGGAGGCGTTACGGGATCTGCACCAGAACGGTGAACTGGCGGTATACGCAGCTGCCGTGATCGGTAAAGACGAAGACGGACAGGTCGCGGTCAAGAAAGCCCAGGACGAAGGCCCGATCGGCACGGCCTTCGGAATGATGATCGGCGCCATGGTCGGTGTTTTGGCCGGACCCGCCGCTATCGCGTCTGGCGCGGCCGTCGCGGGGACCGCCGCTGCCAGCCAGGCCGCGCTTGGCGGCATGGCCATGGGAAGTATGACCGGTGGTCTTTTTGGCGTTTATCGCGACCTTATGGTTTCCGGCGTAGACATGACGATGCTCGATCAGGTTTCCATTGAGTTGCTTCCGGGCAAATCTTGCATCGTTGCGTCCGTCGACGAGATATGGACAGCACCCCTCGACACCAAGATGGCTGAAATCGGGGGCACAATTTTCCGCAAACCCCGCGTCGATGCGGTCGATGAGCAGTGGGAAGCGGAAATGCGTGCCATGGACCGCGAACTTGCTGAACTGGACGAAGAGTTGCGGGCTTCCCACGAAGAAAACAAGGCCGCGATCATGGCCAAAGTTGATACCGTGAAGGCGCGGATCGCGGAAAACAACAAGAAGATCAATGAGCGCCTTGACGCAATGGATGCAGAAATGGACGCGCGTCTGGATGCTCTTGACGAGCAGATCGCCAAAGCCTCTGCTGAACGAAAGGCAAAATTTGAAAAGCGCAAGGCCGAGATCAAGGAAGAGTACAAGGTCCGCAAGGAAAAGCTGAAAAACTCTGCCGAATTGGCGCGCGAGGCGTTGAAACCCTGATTTCGTGGTGGCTCCCGGACAGGTCCAAAACCGCAAATCCTTTCTATTCCATTGGGTAGAGTATCTGTCGGGAGCATAAAAGTCGGGAGACAGGCAAGAACCAAGACAGGCTGGGCTTTTCGGTCAATCCTATCAGATCTTCTGGAAAGCCCACCCAATCAACTCAGGAGGTACAGACATGCAAAACAGGTTTCTTTGGGTTCTCATGGGGATTGTATCTCTGCTGGGTGGGTTATTTGCCCTTGCAAATCCGGTATTGGCCAGCGGTTTCGCGACCTTAGTGATAGCTTTTGTCTTTGTGGCCTTCGGCGTCGCTCAGGTGATCGCCGCCTTTCGTGATGAAACAAACACCGTAAAGTTCTGGACTATCCTTCTCGGGATCATGTGGTTTCTCATCGGCTTGATGATCTTGGGTCGGCCTTTGATGGGCATGGTGGTTCTAACCACTTTGATAGCAATTGCGTTCCTGTTTGGCGGCGCGGCCAAGATCGCGTATGCGTTTGCTCTGGAGGATCGAAAAGCTTTCTGGATGGTCTTGATCTCCGGTGTCGCCTCGCTTGCGCTTGGCGTCATTATCTTCATGGATTGGCCGGTTTCCGCTGTCTCGACTCTCGGCATACTCCTCGGGGTAGAGCTTGTCGCCGACGGTGTGTCTTCGTTCGCCTTGGCGTTTAGCAAGGACAAGACAAAAGCAGCGGCAACTTAAAGGGACCGCTTCATATCGGACGATAGTAATTTCGTCATCATCGGGCAGTCCATGGATAACTCCGCCGGAGAGAGCATGAACGCCGCCGTGACTGTCCGTTCCGGCGAGATCGCGCAACAGCAAGGCAATTAGGCGTAACTGTCGGAAAGCACTTTCGGGCATCGCCCGAGACACAGGAGGAAATCATGTTATTCATCAAGATAACCAGAATGTGCGCCATAGCGGCGACAGCTCTGGGACTAACGTCCGCGGCCGCTACGGCGCAAAACACGGAAAAACCCAATATTCTCGTGATCTGGGGCGACGATGTCGGCATGTTCAACATCAGCGCCTATAACCACGGAATGATGGGTTATCAGACGCCAAATATCGACCGTCTGGCGGCCGAAGGCGGAATGTTCACCGACGCATAT
Source organism: Ruegeria sp. BHSA191 (assembly GCF_059613325.1). Lineage (NCBI taxonomy): Bacteria > Pseudomonadati > Pseudomonadota > Alphaproteobacteria > Rhodobacterales > Roseobacteraceae > Ruegeria > Ruegeria sp. BHSA191. The sequence continues at coordinate 13,492 of NZ_JBXWSH010000016.1, read as the reverse complement.
GCTCAACAATCCTGCACAGCTGGTCGGGCCTCATTCATTCTAGGCCAACATCCGTTCCGTACCGGTCTTTTGACAATTGGCATGCCCGGGTCCAAGCATGGAATGCCCGAATGGTCACCCACGATCGCCTCGCTGCTCAAGAACCATGGCTACGCCACGGCACAGTTCGGCAAGAACCACCTCGGTGATCAGAATGAACACCTTCCAACCAACCATGGGTTCGATGAATTCTTTGGCAACCTCTATCATCTCAACGCAGAAGAGGAGCCTGAGGGCTACTTCTACCCGAAAGACCCCGAGTTTCGCGAGCGGTATGGCCCGCGTGGCGTGATCAAGGCATCGGCGGACGGTCAGATTGAGGATACTGGCCCGATGACCCGTAAGCGCATGGAAACGGCCGACGAGGAATTCCTCGCAGGCGCCCTGGACTTCATCGATCGCTCGGTGGAACAGGACAAACCCTTCTTCGTTTGGATGAACACAACGCGAATGCATGTCTGGACTCGCTTGAAGCCGGAAAGCGTCGGATTGACCGGAATGGGTCTCTATCCGGATGGCATGGCCGAGCACGACGGCCATGTCGGACAATTGCTCGACAAGCTTGACGAACTGGGAATTGCGGATAACACAATCGTTATCTACTCTACCGATAACGGCGCCGAGAAGGTTTCATGGCCAGACGGCGGCATCACCCCTTTCCATGGCGAAAAAGGCACAACCTTCGAGGGCGGTTTTCGCGTTCCACAGTTAATTCGTTGGCCTGGCACTGTGAAACCGGGAACGAAGTTTAACGACATCATCAGCCATGAAGACTGGATGCCGACACTTCTCGCAGCGGCCGGCGAGCCGGATATCAAGGAGAAGCTGCTGCAGGGCCACACGGCGAACGGCAAGGATTTCCGGGTGCATCTCGACGGCTACAATATGATGCCGTATCTCTCGGGCGAGGTCGACGAGAGCCCACGCGACCGGATCTTCTACTTCTCAGCCAACGGTGAACTGAATGCGGTGAGGTGGAATGACTGGAAGGTGCATTTCGCAACGCTGGAGGGGAATATCACTGACGCCGTGCGCTTCGCTTCGAACTGGCCCAAGATCGTTCACTTGCGATCCGACCCTCTCGAAGAAATGTGGCTGGAATCGGAAATGTACCTGCGATGGATGGCGGATCAGATGTGGCTCTTCGTGCCGATCCAAGAAGAAATCCGTGATTTCATTGCGTCTATGGACGGTTACCCTTTCCGAGAGGGGCAGGTCTTGAATGCCAGCGGCATCAATTACCAGTCACTGCGAGCGTATCAGGTTTTGAAGGAGATCACTGAAAAAGGTATCATTGCACCCGCATACCAGTGATTAGGCCCAAAAAGACTGATTGCGGCGTGCCTCATTGGGATGCCGTGATCAAAAAACCATCGAATACGAGGAGAGGCAAATGAAGACGCTGTATTTGGTTGCGGGCCTCTTAACGCTTCTCTCCAGTACATCGAGCGCGCAAGAGAAGCCGCGCTTGGTCTTGCAGATCACCGTCGATCAGCTGCGTGGCGACCTGATCGATCGCTACGGCCAGCACCTGGGAGAGGACGGGTTTAGCCGCCTGATCGAAAGCGGCGTGCATTTCGTCGATGCCCATCACCGACATGCGAACACTGAAACTATCGTCGGACACACGACGCTCGCCACCGGCACGGATCCGTCGATCCACGGCATGGTCGCGAACCTGTGGTTCGACCGGATCGGAGGCTCGCAGTTTTACAACGTACAGGATCCCGACTTTCCGCTCGTAGGCGCCGAAGGCGTCGATACCGACGCCGAGATCGACCCCACCCAGCGGGCCGCGACGACGGATGGCCGCTCGCCCCGCAACATCTTGACGTCCACGATCTCAGACGAGATCGCGCTGCATTTCGGCCCCGAGGCGAAGGTCTATGGCGTCTCTATCAAGGATCGCGGTGCTATCTCGATGGCAGGGCACGCGGGCACCGCTTACTGGTTCTCGAAGTCGGAGGGACGGTTCGTCACCAGCACGTTCTACCGGGAAGCCTACCCGGATTGGATTACCGAGTGGGAGGCAAAGGGCGTCGTGGCGCGCTACGCCGACACCGCGTGGGAGCTGTCCGCCACGCGAGACGCCTACATGTTCGGCACCCGCGACGATCAGCCATGGGAAACCGATTTCCCTGGCTTCGGACGAACGTTCCCGCACGCATTCGGCGCGGCGGACGACAAGTATTTCACCACGCGTCTGACGCTGAGCCCCGCCGGCGACGAGATCACTGCCGACTTCGCCAAGGCGCTGATTGACAACGAGGGGCTCGGGCAGGACGATGTGCCCGACTACCTCGCCGTCAGCCTGTCTTCCACCGACTATGTCGGCCACATTTTCGGCCCCTCCAGCCTAGAGTCAGAGGATAACATTCTGCGGCTCGACCGGACGCTGGCCGACTTGCTGGCACATATCGACGACCGTGTCGGGCTGGACCGGACGCTCGTAGTTCTGTCTGCCGACCACGGCGCGCCAGAGCATCCAGACTACCTGGCCACACTCGGCATCGAAGCTGGGACCTTCGACTTCGAGCGCATCGACACCGAGCCGGGTTTCGTGCGCCTGACTGCCGAATTCGGCGAGAGTCGCGACCTGATCCTCAATTTTTCCAACCCTTACTTGTATCTCGACACGGAAGAAATCGCGGCCCGCGGCTTAGACCCCGTCTTGGTGGAGCGCGCAGTGGCAGAGGAACTGGAGCGGCTGCCAGGCATCGCCCATGCCATCGCCAGCTCAGACCTTCGCGTGGGAGCAGTGCCTCGAGGCAAGATCCAGGACGCAGTTCTGGCCAACTTCCACCCCGACCGCTCGGGCGACATTTACCTCGTCTTCGAACCGCACTGGTTCATCGCCGATTTCGACGGGCTGCATGTGGCCTCAGCCCACGGATCGCCCTGGACTTACGACACGCACGTACCAATAATTGTCACAGGCCCTGGCATACAACCTACCCGGGTCTTTCGACGGGTTGAAACGGTTGACGTTGCCCCTACCCTCGCAGCCTATTTGGGCACAAAGCCGCCCTCAGGTGCGCTGGGCCAGCCGCTTGTCGAAGCGCTGAGGTAATCTGCGAAAATGAGCTTGATTGCCGCTGTCGCCTTCACCTCAGTATTGCTTGCCGCGACAACGGATTATGCAACCGGCGCCGTCCTTTCGCTCGATTTTGGCGGGATGTCGATGGGACTTTTCGGTGGATTGGCGCTATTTCTTCTGGGAATGAACTTCCTGTCAGATGGTCTCAAGAACGCTGCCGGCGACCAGATGCGTGTTGTGCTCCAGAAGTTCACCAAGAACAGGGTGATGGCCGCCATCACTGGTGCCGGCGTGACAGCCGTGGTCCAGTCTTCGTCCGTCACCACAGTGCTTGTGGTAGGATTCGTGTCCGCCGGTGTCATGTCACTGCAACAGTCTGTTGGTGTGATCATGGGCGCCAACGTAGGGTCCACCATGACCGCTCAAATTGTGGCTTTTAGCGTTGAAGAGTACGCTCCGGCGATGATAACGCTGGGTTTCTTCACCAACTTCATCGCCAAAAAGGACCGAACCAGGCATCTTGGCTCTATCCTTTTGGGTCTCGGCCTCGTCTTTTTCGGGATGGGCATGATGAGTGCCGCAATGGTGCCGCTGCGTGGCTACGAGCCATTTCTCCGCCTGATGCAGTCGATTGCGGAAAGCCCGTTTCTTGCCATACTTATTGCGGCGCTCTTCACTGCGCTAGTGCAATCCTCTTCGGCCACTACAAGCATAATCGTGGTTATGTCCAGCGAGGGTTTGGTTTCCCTAGAGGCTGGAATCGCCATGGCGCTCGGCGCCAATATCGGGACATGCGTGACAGCCGCTTTGTCCTCGATCGGTAAACCGCTGGATGCGCGTCGTGCAGCGGCAGTACACGTCATATTCAACGTCGCGGGTGTTTTGCTTTGGTTGCCCCTGATTTCGTTCCTCGCCTCGCTGACAGTCTCTGTTTCGCCTAGCTACCCGGATCTTGTCGGTGCGGAGCGCTTGGCCGTTGAAACCCCACGGCAGATTGCGAATGCGAACACGCTTTTCAACGTTATCAACACGGTGATATTCCTGTTCTTCACTCAGCAGATCGCCGCCCTTGCCATCCGCCTGGTGCCAGAGTCAAAGTCTACAGAGGCAACCGTTTCTGTCGTTCCGGAGTTTCTTGACGACGCGCTCCTGAGCACGCCTGTCATGGCGCTGCAAGCCGCGCGTGAAGAGACGGCACGGCTAGGAGGTCTCGCCCAAAACATGCTCGACGAGATTTGGGCAGTTGTACAATCGGGGGACAAAGCCAGACTCGACGAAGCCGAAAGCCAGGCAAAAACGGGTGCGGCCCTGCTGCCGCAAATTACGCGTTTTTTGGCGCGCGTTGGTGAAAGCGAACTGCGTGAAGCGGATGCAGACGAACGGGTCAATCTCGCCATTGCAGCCACCGAACTCAACATGGTTTCGGAGATCCTCAATGTTCGGATCTTGCCCGTTCTCCGTACGATACGTTCTAATGACGAAGAATTAGGACTCTCCGATATGTATAAGTTGATGGAAATGTCGGTTCGGGACGCCGTCAGCGCCGTTCGCGACAGAGACAAAAACGCAGCTATGCGTGTGCTCGGATACAAGGATGCCGGAGAACGGGCCTTCGCATCGCTTGCTGCGGCACAGGTTTTGACGACCGATGACAAGGTAAGGGCCGAAGATTTACGCCTGCGGATTGAGCTTGCCCAAACGCTGCGCGTGCTCATGATGATAACCCGTCGCGCCGCCCGAACGGTTCTTCGTAGTGGCGACGATCAGAATTAAGGGTGCTGTCAGACAAATTCTAACCAGTCTCTACAAGGACAGGATGCTTGCCCCCTATTCGGCGCAGAGACCGCGCCACTCGGCGTGAGCAGCGGCGCGGGTCAGCTTGAAACTTGGTCTGGAGTAGAGGCTGCGCTGCGAATTGAACAGGTTGTAGACCGATGCGTGGACGGCCGCGAATTTCTGCAGACTTCGCATCCGCCGGAAGCGCAACATCGCCCGTTCTCGTCGTAGAAGTGAAAAGTGTGAATTCTCTGCGCGATTGTTCAACCACCCACCGGTTTGCTGGCGGTGGCCAGAGCCAATTTCCTTAAAGGCAGCACCGTCGGATCTGAGCCGATCGGTCACGATCACTTCGGGGCGACCGTGCTTGCGCATTGCTTTTCTTAAGAATTTCAGCGCAGCTTTCTTGTCACGCGTCTTCGTGACGAAGCTTTCCAAAACCTCGCCTTCGTGATCAACCGCACGCCAAAGGTAATGGCGTTCACCGTTGATCTTCACGAACAATTCGTCGAGATGCCAGCGCCACTTGCTGGAACACATGCCGTCGGTTCGACGTTTTCGGATCTCACTGGCGAACATCGGTCCGAACCGATGTCACCAGAACCTCACCGCCTCGTGGCTGACGTCGATCCCGCGTGCATTCAGAAGATCCTCGACGTTGCGCAACGAAAGTGGAAACCGACAAACAGCATCACCGCCAGGCGGATGATCTCTGGGCTCGTTTTGAAGTAGCGAAACGGGGATCGTGTCGTCATAATCTGACGCTACAAATCAGACCTCCACGTCTCAAGCCGTCTTCTATGACAGAGCTCCAAAGTGTGTATGTGCGCAGCGACAAGAACGCCCGCTTCGGGCTCAGTGCGGACGTTGAGCGAAAAATCGCGAATGGCAACTATGCGCACAAAGCGGACGCTCAATCGTTTGATTTTCGCCCCGATTTGTATTCTGGCAGTTTGGCCAACGCCGACTTCAAAGCGTCACCCCATCTGTCAGAAACAACGCGCAAGTACTGGTCGTCGGACTCGAATCTTGACCGCGTGCCGGCCGTAAGACTGTCTTCCTCGTAAAGAAGCAGGTCAAGCGGAGCCCCGACAGACAGATTGGCCTTAATCGTGGAGTCAAAACTGACAAGCAAGAGTTTTACGGTTTCCGGAAAACTCATTTCCGGATCGTAGGCACGCACCAGAATCGGGCGGCCATATTTTGTCTCACCGATCTGAAAGAACGGGGTGTCGTCGCCGGCCTCGATAAAATTGCCTTCAGGGTAGATCAAAAACAGACGAGACGGGCCGCCCTTGATCTGGCCTCCGACAATGAGTGTCGCGTGAAAAGCGCTGTCCGCTTGCTGACCAGACCGGGCATGCCCCTCGATTACGTCGTTCAGCGTAGCCGCGACCAGTTGCGCAACTTGAAACATTGTGGGCGCCTCTAAGATCGATGGTGAGCGATCTGCCGGCGCTTTTGTTCGTTCTTCCAGAAGGCTTATCGTGGCCTGAGTAGTGGCCAGGTTTCCGGCCGTTAGGATTGTGATCGACCGGTCCCCTTCGACTGTCCAGTTGAACATCTTGTTGAAGGTCGAAACATTGTCCACGCCTGCATTCGTGCGCGTATCCGACATGAACACCAGCCCGCTATTCAGCCGCATGCCCACAGCATAGGTCATCATGTTCTCCGTTACTGCTGTGCGACTTTCAATTGCACTGTCAATTGCTCGCCCGCTGTCCCAATTCTATTCCCTATTACCGGTGCGGCTTGGGCATAGTCCAGCCCGGTTGCGACGCGTACGTATCGATCGTCAGGTGAAATCCCATTTGAAACGTCAAACCCTACCCAGCCAAGCCCGTCCAAATGCACTTCGGCCCAAGCATGGGTCGCGTCCTGAAGTTCTGTTTCGTTCATCATCAAGTAACCCGATACATAGCGTGCTGGCACTCCAATCTGTCGTGCGCATGTAATGAAGATATGCGCATGGTCCTGACACACACCGCGCCCAGCTTTGAGTGCATCTTCTGCGCTCCAGCCCGGGTGCGAACCTCCAATTTCGTACGCGACCTGAGCTCGAATTGTTTCGGACAGAGCATGTAGCTGTTCCAGCGGTTCACCTTTGGGCAACGCGCCTATCAGTTCGGCAACCCCTTTCCCCGGCGTTGTCAGAGCGGTGCGCCTTTTGAACAGCCACAAAGGAGTCGATCCTTCGTGAGGCCCCAAGACGCCGTGGGTGTCTTCAACCTCGACCACACCCTCGGAGATCAACGAGATACTTTGGGTGTTTGCGTCGAAACTGATCAATTCCACGGTGTTACGATGGTAGTCTTCAAACACCAGCTCTTTGCGCCCGCCGGTGATTTCGGTGTTCCAACTTTCAATGCTTTGATTGCGAAAAGACTTTGGTGTCTTCCTCAGCTGTTGCAAACCGAAGGGAACCGGCGCGTCGAAATCGTATCGTGTCTCGTGGCGTATATGCAGTTTCATTGGTCACTCATAGAACCGGTAATCAATTTCGATCTGGCGGCTCAGGTCCCCGAGATCCTTCAAAAAGTCCTGAATGTATTCGTGCAGCCCGAGGTCAAAGATATCGGTAATCTGCCGGTCGAGATACTTCTCGGAAAGCGCGTTGGCCGCCGTAACGGACGGACCCGCAAAGCCATAGTCTTTGCTGAGGTAGGACAGGTTCTCTTGAATCTTCCTACAGCAGAAATGCAGGCTGCGGGGCATCCTCTGATCAAGGATCAGAAACTGCGCAATTTCCGACGGCCGGGTGTTCTGGCCGTGGGTCATGCGATAGCCACCGCCTGCCCCAACGGACCGCAGGATACTTTCCCACTGGATGTTGTCCAGCGACGAGCCGACCGAGAAGGCCGTGGGCAGAAGGACATAGTACTTCACGTCCAGGATACGCCCGGTATTGTCGGCCCGCTCGACAAAGGTGCCGATCCGGGTGAAATCGAAAATGTCATTGCGCAGCATGGTCCCCAGAGTTGCGCCACGAACCAGAGCGGCTTGTTGACGAATAAGTTCCAGCGTTGCAGGCAGGTCCCTCTCATTCACGCGGCGCTTCATGGCTTGATCAATCTGCATCCAAGTGGCGTTCACCGCACTCCAGACATCATTGGTCAATGCGGTTCGAACAAGGCGCGCGTTGTCCCGCGCCTGTTTGATGACCGACTTGATCGAGGATGGATTGTCGGCATCACGCAACATCCAATCCACGGCATTGTCTTTCGAAATCTCATCATATTTGGCGCTGTACCCGCTGAAAACGCCGGCAGTTTTCAGAACCGAGCCCCATTCCGCATCGGAATTCTTTGTCCGGGTCAGCGCCATCCTCTGGCCTGTTTCCAGCAATCTGGCCGTATTTTCCGCCCTCTCAAGATACCGGGACATCCAGAACAACCCGCCAGCAGTTTTTCCCAGCATGGTCAGTCCTCCAGAACCCAGGTGTCTTTGGTCCCGCCGCCTTGGCTTGAATTAACGACCAAGGACCCTTTTTTCAGCGCAACGCGCGTCAGGCCGCCGGGGGTGATCTCGATCCCTTGCGGGGACACCAGAACAAACGGCCGCAGATCGACATGCCTGGGGGCAAGCCCCGAACGGGCGAAGATGGGCACCGTCGAGAGAGACAATGTGGGCTGAGCGATGTAGTTCGACGGCCGCGACTTGAGCTTGTCACGGAAGGCCGCGATCTCTTTCTTGCTGGCGGTCGGACCGATCAGCATCCCATAGCCGCCCGACCCGTGCACCTCTTTGACAACAAGATCCGACAGGTTGTCCAATACGTAGGACAGCGACTCGGGGTCGCTGCAGCGCCACGTAGGAACGTTTTTTAGCAGGGGCTTCTCGCCCGTGTAGAACTCAACGATTTCCGGCATGTAGGAATAGATCGCCTTGTCATCGGCTATACCTGTTCCCGGCGCGTTCGCAATTGTGATGCCGCCAGCACGATAGACATCCAGAATACCCGGCACGCCCAATGCGCTGTTGGGGTTGAAATTCAGCGGATCCAGGAACTCGTCATCAACCCTGCGATAAAGTACGTCGATGGGAGTATAACCTCTGGTGGTGCGCATGCAGACTCGTCCGTCGACAACCCGCAGATCGTGGCCTTCGACCAATTCCACGCCCATTTGATCAGCAAGAAACGCATGTTCGTAGTAGGCTGAATTATAGATGCCGGGGGTTAACACCGCGACAGTGGGTTCTCCGTCTGCTACAGTTGGTGCGCAGGCAGCAAGAGAACGTCTCAGATTACGGGGATAGTCTGAAACATTCCGAACATTGGTTGCGCTAAAGAGTTCGGGGAACATCTTTAGCATCGTTTCCCGGTTCTCCAACATATAGCTGACCCCGGATGGCGTACGAGCATTGTCTTCCAGAACGAAAAACTCGTCTGGTCCGGTTCGCACCAGATCGACGCCGACAATGTGCGTATAGACCTGACCAGGCGGTGAGACACCAAGCATCTGTGGCAGGAAGGCCTCGTTTCCGGCAATCATCTCAACCGGCACACGCCCGGCCCGGACAATTTCTTGACGGTGGTAAATGTCATGTAGAAATGCGTTGATTGCGCGCACCCGCTGTTCGATACCGCGTTCCAACCGCTGCCATTCCCGCGCTGAAATAACTCGTGGCACGATATCAAACGGTATCAGACGTTCTTCGGCCTCGGCTTTGCCGTATACGTTAAAAGTGATGCCCGTCAGCCTAAAAACTTTTTCGGCTTCGCGCTGTTTCGCCCTCAGTCGTGATACGTCTTCCGCGTTGAACCAGCGACCGATCTCTTCGTATGGACCTCTGAGTGATCCATCGCCGTTGAACATTTCATCAAAATACTCACTCATACTTTAAGTTTTACGCATAGATCAGATTTTTCAAGTCATTCAGGCTTGGTTGGAAGCTGTCTTTGGAAGGAGCGTCTAATTTTCAGGCGAACTGGATAATGTGATAATCTTAACAACATGGCGTTATTCGTGTTTCCAGTTGAAGTCACATTCAATGTTTTGTGCTGCATCTGAACGTCCGCTTTGGGCTCCGTGCCGACGGTCAGCCCGAATTGCGCGATAGAAAGCTTCCTAATGTCGAATATCGGCGCATCAGGCTACGCCATTAAAACCGAAAGGCTGTCTCGATTTCTTCAATGGCGGCTTTTGGGGCTGGGCTGCAGCTCGGACCGTCGCAGCGCCGCGAGACCGCTCTGAGCCCACTCCGAACGTGGCCTCGCAGGGTCCCCTGCAAATGCAGCATGGCCCCCTACATTTGGCTGCTGCGATGCAGCGGAAAAAGCGGTCATTGGTGGCCGGCTCAGCGAGATTTGGGGTCGCGATGTCCGAGATGCGGACGATGCGGTCACCTGGAAACCAACTTAAGTGCCCCTTACTCCAACGCCTCGATTGCAGGGAAGGACCAGTTCCCGTTCAAGATTTCTTCACGAGGTTCATATAGCCGAACGGTGTAGTTCCAACCTGGCGCAATAGGAATGCAATTCACCCGCCCATCCTCGCAGGCGCCAAAATTGATGGTAATGCTGCCGTCGGAATTGGGTTCGGCTGTTACGTTATTGAGGCTGTTGCGGCCGAGATCGTTTGCTTCCAAGTAGCCGTCGGCGTTGTAGACAGTGATTGACCAGAACGCGTCAACCGGTACTGCATTCAACGTGACCGAATGTGGTGTTACGCCATCATTTGCATCGACGCTGTCGATCTCATAGAGCGCCGCAGTGCGTGGCAGACCGCCCCAGCCGGCGGCGGCACCAACCAGGTGATCGATGGGCTTTGTTTCTCCTTCGGTACCGAACGAGTAGAAGCTGCTGAAACCGAGTTCGGCAAGGTTGCTTAGGGCCGTGCGTGCAGTTGCCAAATCATCCTGATCCCAATCCGGTGCCTCGAACGGACCTGCTCCACCCCCAGCCACGACAAGGCTGTCCTGAGCGGCATGTGCCTCTAACACATCGTCAGGATCGTTGGCGTCCATGAATATTCGTACAGTCACATAGGCAAAACGAGTACCAACGTTTTCTTCGGTCAGCGTGTATGTCCCAGGCGCGGTTTCGACGTACATGTAGTGATCCTGGTTGACCACATGCATCGAGATGTATCGCTCGCCCAAATCGGGCAGAGTGAATTCAACCGGATCGGACAGGTCCAGGACAATCCCGGAGTAGAGCGTGTCCTGGTTCATCCGGATAACCGGTTGGTTGTCCGGGGTCGTCGGTTTGCGAACGTGGATCAATTCTCCAACGCCCACGTCAAAAGCGGCCATGTTGGCACAGAACATATGATCCGTCTCGGCCCGGACAAAGGTGTCCAGCGTCACTGGTTCGGCAACAGCCAGAGATGGGGCCAGCAGCGCAATCGGAATCAATTTCTTCAACATTATAGGCGCCCTTCTCAATTCACAGATTGCGCAACGGGGAAGGTCCAGCTTCCACCTAGGACTTCCGGGCGGGGGCGATACAGGCGCACCACATAGTTCCAGCCCTCTGTGATAGGTAAGCAATTCACCCGCCCGTCGTCGCAGGCTCCAAGATGGATGGTCATGCTTCCGTCAGCATTCCGCGCGCCGGTGACGGAGTTGATGCTGTAGGCGTTCAGAGCGTTCGGTTCATAGAAGCCGTCGGCGTTATACATGCTCACCGACCAGAAAGCGTCCACTGGCACGTTCTGCGGCACTTCGATCTTGTACGCACCGACGGGCAGACCTGGGAAAAATGCCGGGTAGAATGCTTCCTCTTCCGGAAGCCCGCCCCAACCGGCAATCGTGCCAAGCATGTGACGTATGGGGTGGACGTTTTCCTTTTTGCCGAACATGCGGGAACTGTCTGGAACGAAACCAAGAGCACCGAGCGGCAGCAGCTGTTCGACTACCGCCTCAAAGGCGTCTTCATCGTAGTTTGGGGCCACGAACGCGTTGGAAGCGTTGGCCTCGATTGTCATTGCGTCCTGGATCGCATTGACAGCCGCCACATCCTCTTGGTTTGCGGCGTCGACAAGCACGCGGAGATAGACAATCACGTAAGGGGTGTCGAACGTTTCCATGTCGAGGGTATAGGTGCCGCCACCGAAGAACACCTCGTTTATGAAGTGATCCTGATTGACAACCATTGCCGTCATGTAGCGATCCGCAACGTCTGGAAGGATCAACGTCGCGCCCTCGCTTATGTCGACAACCGCGGTGCTGTAGAGCGTGTCGCGGTTCATCCGGATCGTCGGTTGGTTTTCGACCGGGGTCGGTTCCCGGAAGTGGAAAAACCGATTGATGCCACCCGCGAGCGACACGTATTTTTGAAGCTCAAGGTCAGTGGCGGCCCGAATGAAATTGTCCGAGGTGATCGGCACCTCCGCACTCTCGATCAGGCCCTCGAGGGTGTTCGTCGTCGTCTGCGCCTGCCCCGTTGTTCCGACCATCACTGCCAAAGCCAAGGCAGTTAGACTTACTCGCATCGCAACTATCCCCTCGTTCCATTGACAAGCCAATATCTACGTTTGACCTTAAAGTTCTTTGACCTGCGTCAAGCGCAACGCCTTAGGAACAAGCCCTTGGTTCCAATTTGCCGGTTCGTTGGACCGCTAAACGTTGCTGCGGCGAGAAATGCGTTTTTTTGCTTTTGGCAGGATGCCGCCGAGCGTTTCTGGGCAGGGTCCGCTCTGCACTCGCAACGTTAGATCACTGATTTTTAAACGCTTTTTTTGGGCCGGAGACCGCTTTTCGGTCTAAAGAGTTCTTGATGACGACGATGGTTCGGAGTCTAAAAGGCACCTTTAGATCGACCCGAGATAGTACCCAATAGCCTCCGCCAATTCGGTTTCTTCGTAGCCGAAATGGGAGCGTACAACCTCTTCCAATTTCCGAAATGTGGCGGCAGTCTTTTTGAAATTTGCATCGGAAGGGTCTTCCGCCAAAGATTCAGCCGCACGACCGAGGCGGATGATTAACTCGTGGACGACCTCATGTTCTGCCTTCAATTTGGCCACAATCTCGCGGAACCTGTCTCCGCTGGCTGCCTCGATACGTGGAAACATATCAGCGCTTTCAATGTCGTGGTGGAACTTGAGCACCTGGCATTCGCGCCCGCAAAGCGATCCGAATACTCGAAAATTCTCAGCCATGTCGAGTGAAAGCACGATCTGCTTCAGGTGCTCAGGCGGCGTGTCCCCCGCTTCGATCCGGGTCAGGACGGCGCCGATTTGGGCCATCTCCATCAGATAATGTCGGTGGATCGCGGCTAGTTGTTGGCCTCGTTGACGGTGTATTTCTGTCGCGTCCGCCACCGGCGGCGCTTTCGGTCGGGCAGCTTCGTCGAGGCTGAGTTCATCTAGCAATAGGGTCGAAAGGTCAGTCATGATGGATAAGAAAAGCCTTGCTCACGCCGAGTCAAGGGCGTCTGCTTTGGGCTCAGAACTGTCTTTCGGCGCTGCGACGGTCCGAACTGCAGCCCAGCCCCGCAAGCATACATTGACAAAATCGAGACAGCCTTTCGGTTTCAGTGGCGTAGCCTGATGCGCCGACATTCGACATTAGGAAGCGGTCTCTCGCGCAATTCGGGCTGACCGTCGGCACGGAGCCCAAAGCGGTCGAGCATCGGTACATCCAGCCGTTGGCACCAGGGTATCCATCCGTGGGCGCACGTTGCGGCGGTTGTTTCGC
>NZ_JBXWSH010000015.1:0-98023 GCF_059613325.1 Ruegeria sp. BHSA191 | reverse complement strand
GGTCGATCCCGGCGGCGACATCTTCATCCACGGCCAGCCGAACCTGCGCAAAGAGCGCAAGCGCGCGAAAAAGACCCCGGACTGGACCGCAGGCTGCATCGCCGTCAAGAATGACGAGATCGAAGAGATCTATGCCATGGTCAAGCCCGGCACGGTCATCACGCTGCGTCCGTGACCGGCCGCCAGTCGCCGAAACCGAACTGGACATAGTCGCGCTGATAGGCATCGGCCGCCAGCGCCTCGAGCCGGGCATCGTAGATCTGTTCCAGCCTGTAGGGCGCATCCGGCTCTAACGGGGGCGGCGCGGGCGGTGCGCCGTGGCCAAACCTGCGCGCAAGATCCGGCAGGGCGGTTGCCATCTCATCCTCGCGCAGGATCAGGTCAGGCTGGGCGAAGGCGGCGATGCCCTCCAGCACCTGCGCCTGGCTGCACCACAGCCCATCCACCCGGATCGGGGTCTGCCCCGCGAGGTTCAGCTTCAGAAACTCCAGAAACGCGGCAAAGGCCGTATGATGCTGATCCAGCGTATAATTCTGTTCGCGCAGCTGCCCCGGAATGGGCAGTTTGAACCGATTGCGCAGCGTGGCGCGGATGGCGGCATAGCTGCCCGGCCCGGTGGCAAGGATCTTGTTGCAGAATGTAGTATGGGCGCGGGCCAGCGGGTGTCGCAGCACGGTGAATTTGCGATGCCCCGGGCGCGTCTTCATCCAGCGGCGCACCTGTTGCTGGTTGCGCCGGGTCAGCAGCCCGTCGGGCGGGCAGCCGTCCAGCGCGGCAAGCCAGTGGGTCACCGCCTGCTCGGGTCCGCCGCGCACCGGCAGATATATCAGCGGCGTGTCCGGAGCCGCGACATAGCGGGGCACGCCGGGGCCGCGGCGCGGTTCGAAACTTGGTGGGCGGTGCAGGTTGAACCAATCGGTGTCGCGCAGCGCCTGTTGCATTTCCTCGGGGTTCGAGACCTTGGACAGGGCGGGTGCCGGATTCTGCGGTTTTAGGTCGGGGGCCAGCCGATCCAGCCGCGCAGCCACACCCAGCCAGGCGGCCAGCCCGTTCAGAACCTCCAGATCCGACAGGTCGTCATATCCGATGTGGAAAGCAACCTGTCCGGTGCGTTGCAGGTGGTTCAAGACCGCAAGGCGATGCTCCTGTCTCCGGTCCAGATAGTCGGCGAATTCCTGCGGATCGAAGGGCACCGTCGCATCGCGCCGCTGTTTCACGTTGGTCAGCTTCCACTGCTGGGTGGCGCGGGCGATCTTCAACGAGATGTAGCTGTCCAGCGGGTTGCGGGTCAGGATGATTTTGGCGCAGCGCGGATCGTCCAGCGCCAGCGCTAGCGCGCGCGGGTCGTGCGACGGAAAAAACCGGAACCCGTGCAGGCCGCCCGGTGCCCTGCGCACGGCCTGGATCACCGCGGCGGGGTCCTGGTCGCGCTGGTCGATGGAGAAACCCAGAACATGGGTCTCTTTCGGGTACCCGATAAAATGCGGGTTGAACAGCTCGCCATGGCAGGTCACGCCGTCCAGCGCGTTCAAATGCGTCTCGAGCAGGTTCGAGCCGGTGCGCATGTCGGCCAGGATGATGAAATGGTCAAACGGGCTGGGCATTCTGGATCATTGCACCAGATAGGGCTTGTGATAAGGCCGGGTCTGGCCGCCGAACACGTCGTCGACCGGAAAATCCCCCATCAGGAAGGGGTGCATGCCTTGGTTCTTTAGGTTCTGCAGGAATTTTCCGAACCCGGTCAGATCGACCATCCTGGGCGCTTCGATCAGGTGGCCCGGCTGCGACACGCCCATCTCGTCGATGACGGTCTGCAGATGCTCGATCGGGGATTCGAGGAATTCTGCCATCGACCAGATTCGCACCCGTGCCTTGGTCCAGACGGAATCGAGCACCTCGAGCTGCTCGCTCTCGATCTTCTGCAGCCGCGCGGCCTGGGCGCGGATTTCCCCGAAATTCTGGTTCGACCGGAAAAGGGGCACCGCCCAGGCGCCGGAAACGACCGAAACCTGCGCGTTCTTGTCCCGCGCCAGGAACCAGTTGATCTTTTGCGTATCGGCGGGGCCGAACTGAAAGCACTGCCGCTCGCCGCGGGTGTTCCAGATCAGGTTCGACAGAAAGGCGGTTGGGTTGTAGTCACGCAGCGTCGCGCTGTCGCTGAGCGCGCCGTTGATGAGGGTTTCCCGGCCTGCGAACTCGGCCCGCTCGGGTGCGAACAGATGGCCATGGACCCGCGCGCCGGTGGTGTTTGACAGCCAGTCCTCGAAATCGACGAACAGCTCCGAAAATCCCTGAAACACCGAATAGGGGAACGCGGTCAACCCGTTCTCGCTGCCGTGGCGGGGAAAGCGGCTTTGCATGTACAGCCCGTCGCGTCCGCGGGTGCGACGCTCGACCGCGCGGGAAAACACCCGGTCGATCTTGCCCGGATTGGGTTCGGCAGGTTTCAGCGCGCCGGGCTGGTCGGACAGGAACGCCTGGTACAGCCGGTCGGCTTGTGGCCAGATTTTGCGGGCGACGAAACAGTCGGACCGGCGCAGCAGCTGCAGGTGATCGTCATAGAAGATGTGCGGCCGGCCCTGGTAGTCGAATTTAGACAGGGTCAGCGAACGGCTTTCGATCTGAGTGGAATACAGCCGCGCCAGTGTCTGGAAATAGCTTTCATCCGGAATCCAGACATGCCGGAAATAGCGATCGTAAATCGGGCGTTTCGGGTCCTGCAGGATCGCTGACAGCGTCTGGCGGGTCAGGCACCACCACTGGCTGCCCATGTGGGGCACCAACCCGTCGGGGATTCGCCGCCGGTAGCCGACTGCGCGTTGCAGCTTTACGAACCGGTCGAACAGCTTGCGGTGCTTGCGCCACGAGAACGGAAACCGCAGCGTGAACCGCTCGGCATCCAGCCCGCCCACGGTCCAGCTGACATCGGCGGTGGTGGCGCTTTCGATGAAGTCCGCGCGCGGCCGGTCAGCCAGATAGTCGATCAGGTCCTGCACCGGGCGCAGCGGCAGGCACGCGCCCGAGGACAGAAAGACGTGACGCACGCCCGGGAAGCGGTCCAGCATCAGTTCCGCGGCCGTCTGGGTGGCCGCCACGATCCCCCAGCCGCCCCAGTGACAGACATGGCGGTCACAGAACACGATCAGCGGATCATCGGCGCAGGCCGACACGAAATCGTCATGCACCTGTCGGGCGACCTTGCGATCGACATGGATCACCACAGGGCACCCCGCAGCCGTCCAGTGCCGGGCCACCTGTTCGGCCCGGCCCAGCGCGGTATGGACCAGCATGATGATGCCCAAGCTGCCATTCATGCCCAGTTCCCCTTGGACATCAGGCCCAGAATCTCGAGCTGGCGCCAGTTGATGTATTTCTCGGACCATTTGCACCAGAAGACAGGCCGGTTTTCCAGCTCGGCCAGATAGGCCTTGTATTCCGCCGACCCGCGATAGTGCTGGCCCCGCCGCAGCTCTTCCTGCACCTTGGTGCCCAGGGTGTCGATCAGCTTGGCATGCAGCAAGGCGCCGCTGGCCTTTTCTCCGCCCCATTCGTCATAGACCTGGTTCAGGCCGCGCGGCAGCAAGGCATGGGTCGAACTGACATAGACATATCGCCGGTCCCATCTGACCAGCGGGATCTTGTTCAGGGCCGGGGCCTTTTCCGGCCGGTCCCGGAAGAACATGCGCGCGCGCGGGCCACCCTGGATCCAGAGGTTGCCGTATACGGGGTTTTTGCTGATCACATAGTTGCCCGAGTCGAACCAGGGCGCGATTTCGAACGGGTCCTGACCTTCGTGATACGGGGCCTCCTGGATCGGGCCTTCGGGGTACATGTCCAGCAGCATGGTGCCGAAGCTGCGCACCCCGGTGCCGTCCAGCCAGTCGGTCAGCGCGCGCAGCGGGCGCGTGTCGCAGAAGGGATAGACGAAGAACTCATCCGGATCGACGGTCAGGACCCAGTGGCCATGCGCGTATCGGCGCAGCAGGTGGTTGGACCAGTCAACCCCGAATGTGGCCCGGCGATAGCTGGCCGCCGTATGCCAGACCGAGACGTCGGGCTGCTGTGCCAGGTATTCCAGCGTGCCGTCATCGCTGTCATTGTCCACGAACAGAAAGTGGTCGATGCCCAGCTTTCGGTAGTAGGACAGGAACCAGGGCAGGCGGATCTTTTCGTTGCGCACCACGCTCATCAACAGGATGTCGTCCGAGCGGATCTGGCGGGTCTTGTCCTGAACGGGTTTCAGATCGCGGCCGCGGCGGGCGCAACGCAACAGACGGCGCTTGCGCCGCAGTCTCATCCGATAGGAATCCAAAAGGCTCACGCGACTGCCCAACCTTTTTCCTTACGCGAGCATGCCCGGGGCTGGTTGCGGCCAGAGTGGTGCCGGGCAATGACGTTTTATGACATTTTCGCACCTTACAAGGCAATCTATTTAAATGGCGTTATCCAGACAGGGGTTTTCCGGGTGCGGAGTTCCCCCTTCAGCGCCAGCCGCCCGAAGACATCAGCCCCAACGCCTGCAGATGCACCCAGCCCGCAAAGCGCTCGGAATGGGTGGTCCACAAGTCGGGCCTGGCGATGATGCCATCATAGTATGGCCCGAATTGGTCGGGATCGTGAAAATGCTGGCGCCTGCGCTTTTCCTCCTGCGATTTGGCGACGACCTGCGGCAGGAACTTGGTGTGCAGCATCACCCCCGAAGGCGCCTCGCCCCCCGGCCCGTCATAGGCATGGTTCAGATGTCGGGGCAGCGCCGAGTGGCAGGAATTCACATAGGCGAACCGGCGGTTCCACTTGACCAAGGGGATCTTGTTCAACGTCGGCGCCCGCTCGGGCCGGTCGGCAAAGAAAACCCGGTCACGCACCCCGCCTTGCACCCACAGATTGCCCAGCGGCTGTTGCCGCCGCACGCGATAGGGGCCGGGGTCGAACCAGGGCAGGGTCTCGGTCGGGTCGGTATCGGGGTCGTGCGTCTGGCTGCCCAGCGGTCCCTTGGGATAAAGGTCGAGCATCAGCGCGCCGAAAGCCAGCTGCCCGTTTCCGTCCAGCCATCGGGTCAGGTCATGCAGGGTGCGGCTGTCGTGATGGGCATAGATCAGCAGTTCGTCGGCATCCACCATCAGGGTCCAGTGGCCATGGCCATAGCGCATCTGCAACCAGGTCAGCCAGTCCAGCCCGAACCGCGCCTCGCGATAGCTGGCCCCGGTCTGCCACAGCGAAACGTCCGGCTGGTTGAGCAGGTAGGTGACCGAGCCGTCATCGCTGCCGTTGTCGACCATCAGGAAATGATCGACCCCCAGCCGGCGATAGTGGCGCAGGAACCAAGGAAGGCGCTCCATCTCGTTGCGTAGGGTGGTAAAGGCCAGAATGTCGGTGGGCGCGATCAGCCGGGTCTTGTCCGAAACCGGCGTCAGCGCGTGGCGGCTGCGGAAGGACCGCCACAACAGGCGCTTGCGTTTCAGGCGCAGGCGGTATCTGCGAATCCAGCCCGGGGCGTTTTCGTCATGATGGTGCGCGGCGCCCATGGCACGATCACTTTTCGTAATGGCCATTCTGATGCCAGCGCCAGGCATCGGCGATCATCACTTCCAGCCGCGACCGTTTGGGCCGCCAGCCCAGTTCGGCCTCGGCCCGGGTCGAGCCTGAAACCAGCTTGGTGCAGTCGCCCGCCCGGCGCGGACCGACATTGAAGGGCACCTCGCGGTTGGTCACGCTGTGCGACTGCGCGATCACCTCTTTTACTGAAAACCCGGTGCCGGTGCCCAGATTGAACACCCGGCTGCCCTTGCCCTGTTCCAGCCAGCGCAGGCCCAGCACATGCGCATCCACCAGGTCGCAGACATGGACATAGTCGCGGATGCAGGTGCCGTCGGGCGTGTCGTAATCGGTGCCATAGACGGTCAGCGCATCGCGCTTGCCGTCGATCGCGTCCAATAGCAGCGGAACCAGATGGGTCTCGGGGCGGTGGAACTCGCCCACGTCGCCGTCAGGGTCGGCACCGGCCACGTTGAAATAGCGAAAGATCACGTGGTTCAGCCCGTGCGCCTGTTCGAAATCGCGCAGGATGTCCTCGATCGCGCGTTTCGAGGCGCCATAGGCGTTCAGCGGGTGTTGCGGCGTGGTTTCGTCCAGCACCACGTTGTCCTGGTCGCCATAGGTTGCGCAGGTGGACGAGAAAACGAAATCCAGGCAACCGGCGGCCACGGCCGCCTCGATCAGGTTCAGTGATCCGGTGACGTTGTTGCGCCAGTACCGGCCCGGCTCGCTCATGGCTTCGCCGACCTGGCTGAGCGCGGCGAAATGCATCACCGCCGCCGGTTGGTACTTGGCAAAGACCTGATCCAGCCGCGCGCGGTCCAGCAGATCGCCCTGTTCGAACGGGCCGAATTTCACCGCATCCTGCCAGCCGGTTACAAGGTTGTCATAGGTCACGGGCACATAGCCCGCCTGCGCCAGCGCCTTGCAGGCATGAGATCCGATATATCCGGCACCGCCGGTCACGAGTATGTTTGTCATCCGTGGTCCTGCCGAATGTCTGCCGCTCATGGGCTAATTGCTGCGCTGCCCGCGCGGAACGGGGAATCTGCGCCTATTCCAACCCCATCGCGGCCATCATACTTTCGATTTTGGCCACGTCCTGCGGATTGTTCAACTCCCAGAACTGGCGGCCTTTTGCCTCGACCTCGACACACAGAACCTTGCGTCCGTTTTCCATGAACCGCAGCTGTTCCAGCCCCTCGAGCCGTTCCAGCGGCCCGACCGGCCAACCCGGATAGGCGGCCAGCGCGTCGGGGCGGTAGGCATAGACGCCCACATGATGGAACACCGGCGTCGGATCCGACCCGGCATAGGTGTCGGCGGTGAAGGGGATCACTTCCTTCGAGAAATAGAGCGCGCTGTGATCGGTCGCGAAGACGGCCGTGGTGCCGCCCACCCGGCCGTGCCTGCGGTCGTTCAGCAGCCCGTTCAGCGCCTCGCCGTCGCACCGCAGCACCGGCGTGGCCACGCCGGCCTCAGGCGCAGCGCGCAGGCCATTGACCAAATCCTCGATGAACCAATGCGGAGTCAGGGGGGCGTCGCCTTGCAGGTTGACCACGATCTCGTATCCGCCGCCCAGCCTGTCATGCGCCTCGGCGCAGCGTTCGGTGCCGTTGGCGCAGCTTTCTGAGGTCATCACCACCTCGGCGCCAAAGCCCTCGGCCGCAGCGCGGATGCGGTCGTCATCGGTGGCCACCACCACCCTGTCGACGCCCGAGACCGACATGGCCGCGCGCCAGGACCGCTCGATAAGGGTCATGGGCTTTCCCGTTGCGCCGGTCAGCGGCACCAGCGGTTTGCCCGGATAGCGGGTCGAGGCATAGCGGGCGGGGATCGCGATCAGAACCGACATCAGGCCTCCTTGAGTTCGACGCCCGGGGCATAGGCAATAAAGAACGGGTTGGCATAACCCTCCTTGCCGTAGGTCAGCGGCGTGTGGTCGTCGAAACGCACCACATGGCCCCCGGCTCCGGCCAGCACCGCGTGGCCTGCGGCGGTGTCCCACTCCATGGTTCGCCCGACACGCGGATAGAGGTCGGCTTCGCCCGTGGCCACCAGGCAGAATTTCAGCGACGAGCCCGCCGACTTGCTGTCTTTGACCTGGTATTTGTTGATGTAGTCATCCGTGGCCTGATCGCGATGCGATTTCGAGGCCACCACCAAAAGCGCCGAATTATCCGAATTAGAGACTGAAATCGGCGTGACCTCGCCCGGTTTGTCCTTGTCCAAGGCGCCGGTCTCCTCGACCGAGCGGCCATCGGCCAGGGTATAGAACATACGCCCGCGGGCCGGGGCATAGACCACGCCGCGGGTGGGCACGCCGTTTTCGACCAGCGCGATGTTCACGGTGAAATCCCCGCGCCGGTTGATGAATTCCTTGGTGCCGTCCAGCGGATCGACGATTAGAAAGGTGTCGCCTTGCTGGCTGTGCGACGCGGCCTGTTCCTCGGTCACCAGCAGGATGTCGGGGAAGGCGGCGCGCAGCCCGGCCGAGATCAGCGCATCGGCGGCTTCGTCAGCTTCGGTCACTGGGCTGGAATCGGATTTGACCTTCACGTCAAAATCATCGGCATCGTAGATCTCCATGATCTTGTCGCCCGCTTCCAGGGCCAGGCGTCTGATCACGGGGATGAGGTCGTCATAGGTCACAAAAATGCTCCGTTTCCATGGTTTGTTGATCCGAAAACCTGACGAACTTATGCTGTGCCGGATACGGAACGGCAAGGAATTCGTGCCAGGCTGTCGGAACAAACCCGGGAAAGAGCGTTCGAGTGTTCTATTACAAGCGCAGCAGCAGCCTGCTTGGCAGCGCCTTCACCACGGCGGAACTGGTGTTCCACGCCGTCGTGCGCAACATCCGCTCGCAGCACAGCAACGCCGTTCTGGCCATCGTGATGAACATCCTGCAGGTCGTGCTGCTGGCCAGCGTATTCTACCTGATCATGTCTTTCATGGGTGCCCGGGTGGCCAAGATCCGCGGCGAGTTCATCCTGTACCTGCTGTCGGGCATTTTCCTGTTCATGACCCATATCAAGGCGGTGGGCGCGATCGCCTCGTTGGGGGGCACCAACAACCCGATGATGCTGCATTCGCCGATGAACATGATGGTTCTGCTGCTGGCGGCGGCTTTCGGCGCGCTGTATACGCAGATCGTGTC
Organism: Ruegeria sp. BHSA191; assembly: GCF_059613325.1. Classification (NCBI taxonomy): domain Bacteria; kingdom Pseudomonadati; phylum Pseudomonadota; class Alphaproteobacteria; order Rhodobacterales; family Roseobacteraceae; genus Ruegeria; species Ruegeria sp. BHSA191. Next base: position 89,328 of record NZ_JBXWSH010000015.1, on the reverse strand, counting down.
GATCCTGGTGATCCTGTTCGTCTACAGCGTGGCGGTTACCCCGATCGAGATGCAGGACCCCGGCGGCGCCTTCGCGATGTTGGTGCTGGCTTGGTACACGGGCTGTTCCGTGGGGCTGGTGTTCATGGCGCTCAAGCCGTGGCTGCCGACGGTGTCCCTGATGCTCAGCAACGTCTATCGGCGGTTGAACATGGTGTTTTCCGGCAAGATGTTCGTCGCCAACGCGTTGGGCGGCTATTTGCTGGCGATGTTTGCCTGGAACCCGCTGTTCCATGCGATCGATCAGTGCCGCGGGTTCATCTTTCGCAACTATTTCCCGCGCAACACCAGCTGGGAATATGCGCTTTGGGTCGGCATCGCGCTGATGATGATCGGCCTGCTGGGTGAATTCTATACACGCAAGCACATCTCGAAAAGCTGGGACGCCCGGCGCTAGGTCGCCACGCGCAGGGTCAGGTTGATGCGGCCACCCCGGGGCAGCAGGCGCGACGACCCGAACCGGATCCGGTCGATTCCGTGATAGGCCAGCCGTGCGGGGCCGCCCATGACCACCACGTCGCCCGAGTTCAGCCACACGGATTCGGTTTTTCCGCCGCGGGTGGTGTTGCCGATGCGGAACAGAGCGTCATCCCCCAATGAGATTGACAAGACCGGCCACGAGAAATCGGCCTCGTCCCTGTCCTGGTGCAGGCCCATGCGGGCGCCTTCGCCGTAATAGTTGATCAGGCAGCAGTCCGGGTCGCGGTCCAGCGCGGTCACCTCGCGCCAGATGGTCAGGATCGGCTGCGGGATGTCCGGCCAGGGCATGCCTTTGGGGTGCGCGCCCTGGTAGCGGTATCCGCGGCCGTCCGACACCCAGCCCAACGGCCCGGCCGAGGTCATGCGCACCGACATCTTGCGCCCCGAGGCCGTGCTGGGATGAAACAGCGGCGCGGCTTTCAGAACCGGTCGCAAGGCGTCGACCAGCTGTTGCTGGGCGGCGCCGTCCAGATGGCCTTTTCTGATGTCGAATCCTCGTAAATTCAGGCGAGTCACGGCAGAAACCTCATTCCTTTCGAAATCCTTGCCAAAAAAGGCCCAAGATTCCCGAAAACCTGCATTTCACAGTGCTTGCAGGCCTTGGGCCTCGCCCTTATATACGCCGGGACGCGCGAGGGTGTAGTGCCACCGCGCCCAACAGATCGGGGCTGGGATGCCATAACGGGTTCTGGCCTCGGGACATCGCCTTGAAAAGAAAGGGATCGAAATAATGGGAAAAGTAATCGGGATTGACCTCGGGACCACCAACTCGTGCGTGGCCATCATGGACGGCTCGCAGCCGAAGGTCATCGAAAACGCAGAAGGGGCGCGGACCACGCCCTCGATCGTCGCCTTCACCGAGAATGAGCGACTGGTCGGACAGCCGGCAAAACGCCAGGCGGTCACCAACCCTGAAAACACGATTTTCGGCGTCAAGCGCCTGATCGGCCGCCGGGTCGACGACCCCGAGGTCGAAAAAGACAAGAAGATGGTGCCCTATCGCATCATCGACGGCGGCAACGGCGACGCATGGGTCGAAGCCCGCGGCGAAAAGTACTCCCCAAGCCAGATTTCGGCTTTCATCCTGGGCAAGATGAAGGAAACCGCCGAAAGCTACTTGGGTGAGGAAGTCACGCAGGCCGTCATCACCGTTCCGGCCTATTTCAACGACGCCCAGCGTCAGGCCACCAAGGATGCCGGCAAGATCGCCGGCCTGGAAGTGCTGCGGATCATCAATGAGCCGACCGCCGCCGCGCTGGCCTATGGCCTGGACAAGAAAGACAGCCAGACCATCGCGGTCTATGACCTTGGCGGTGGTACTTTCGACGTGACCATCCTGGAAATCGACGACGGCCTGTTCGAGGTCAAATCGACCAACGGTGACACCTTCCTGGGTGGTGAAGACTTTGACATGCGCATCGTCAACTACTTGGCCGACGAGTTCAAAAAGGAACACGGCGTCGACCTGAGCCAGGACAAGATGGCGCTGCAGCGACTGAAGGAAGCTGCCGAAAAGGCCAAGATCGAGCTCAGCTCGACGACCCAGACCGAGATCAACCAGCCGTTCATCTCGATGGGCTCGAACGGCCAGCCGCTGCACATGGTCATGAAACTGACCCGCGCCAAGCTGGAATCGCTGGTCGGTGACCTGATCAAGAAATCGCTCAAGCCGTGCCAGGCCGCTCTGAAAGACGCCGGCATCTCGGCCAGCGACGTGGACGAGGTGGTTCTGGTCGGTGGTATGACCCGGATGCCGAAGGTCATCGAAGAGGTGACCAAGTTCTTCGGCAAAGAGCCCCACAAGGGCGTGAACCCTGATGAAGTCGTGGCCATGGGTGCTGCTATCCAAGCCGGCGTTCTACAAGGCGACGTCAAGGACGTGGTCCTGCTGGACGTGACCCCGCTGTCGCTGGGCATCGAAACCCTGGGCGGCGTGTTCACCCGTCTGATCGACCGCAACACCACGATCCCGACCAAGAAGTCTCAGGTATTCTCGACCGCCGAGGACAACCAGAACGCGGTGACCATCCGGGTGTTCCAGGGTGAACGCGAAATGGCGGCCGACAACAAGCTGCTGGGTCAGTTCAACCTTGAAGACATCCCGCCGGCTCCGCGCGGCATGCCTCAGATCGAGGTGACTTTCGACATCGACGCCAACGGCATCGTCTCGGTTTCGGCCAAGGACAAAGGCACCGGCAAAGAGCAGAAGATCACCATCCAGGCTTCGGGCGGTCTGTCGGAAGAAGACATCGAACGGATGGTCAAGGATGCTGAAGAGAACGCCGAGGCCGACCGCAAGCGCAAGGAGCTGGTCGAGGCCAAGAACCAAGCCGAAAGCCTGATCCATGCGACCGAGAAATCGATCGAGGAGCATGGCGACAAGGTCGATCCGTCGACCATCGAGGCGATCGAACTGGCCGTGGCCGCGCTTAAGGACGAATTGGAATCGGACAATGCCGACAAGATCAAGTCGGGCATCCAGAACGTGACCGAAGCGTCCATGAAGCTGGGCGAGGCGATCTACAAGGCGCAGTCTGAAGAGGCCAGCGAAGAACCGACCGCCGCCGATGCGGGCCCCGGCGATGACGACATCGTCGATGCCGAGTTCGAAGATCTGGACGATGACAAGCGCACCTAACGGCTAACCGGGCCAGTTCGGGCCGGTCCGGATACCGGGCCGGCCCGTTTTACGTTGAGGCAGAAGGAAACACCGATGTCAAAACGCTGCTACTACGAAGTGCTCGGCGTATCCAAGGGCGCTTCGGCGGAAGAGATCAAGAAGGCCTTTCGCCGAAAGGCGAAGGAGCTGCATCCCGACCGCAACAAGGACAACCCAGAGGCCGAGGCGCTGTTCAAAGAGGCCAACGAGGCCTATGACATCCTGCGCGATGCCGACAAGAAAGCCGCTTATGACCGGTTCGGTCACGCGGCCTTTGAGAACGGCACCGGCGGTGCGCGCCCGGGTGGCGGTTTTGGCTCGGGCGATTTTTCCAGCGCCTTTTCCGACGTGTTCGACGATCTGTTCGGCGATTTCATGGGCGGCCGGCAGGGCGGTGGGCGCCGGGCCGCGCGGGGGTCCGACCTGCGCTACAATCTGCGCGTGACCTTGGAAGAGGCCTACTCGGGGCTGCAGAAAACCATCAACGTGCCGACCGCCGTGGCCTGTTCGTCCTGCGAAGGCACCGGCGCCGAAGGCGGGGTCGAACCCACCACCTGCCCGACCTGTTCGGGCATGGGTAAGGTGCGCGCGCAACAGGGCTTTTTCACCGTCGAGCGCAGTTGCCCGACCTGTGCGGGCCTGGGCCAGATCATCAAGAACCCCTGCAAATCCTGCCACGGCTCGGGTCGGGTCGAGAAGGAACGCGCGCTGTCGGTCAACATTCCAGCAGGTGTCGAAACCGGAACCCGCATCCGCCTGGCGGGCGAAGGCGAAGCCGGCATGCGCGGCGGTCCTCCGGGCGACCTCTACATCTTTGTCGAGGTGACGCCGCACAAGCTTTTCGAGCGGGATGGCATGAACCTGTATTGCCGGGTGCCGGTCAGCATGGCCAAGGCGGCGCTGGGCGGCTCGATCGAGGTGCCCACCATCGACGGTGGCCGCGGACGGGTGCAGATTCCGGCCGGCAGCCAGTCGGGCCGGCAGATGCGTCTGCGCGGCAAGGGCATGCCTGCGCTGAGGGGCGGCGGTGTCGGTGACATGTTCATCGAACTGGCGGTCGAGACCCCGGTCAACCTGACCGCGCGGCAGAAAGAACTGCTGAAGGAGTTTGACGAGCTGGGCGAAGACAACCACCCGGAATCCAAGAGCTTCTTCTCATCCGTCAAATCCTTCTGGGAGCGGATGCAAAGCTGATCCCAGTGTTTCAGACAGCCAAGGGCCGGCGAAACATCGCCGGCCTTTTTCGTTCTGAGTCCAGTTTGGTCCGAAACTGCGCGGAATTGGCCCTTGATTCCTCGCCCCAGCCTTGAGAATGTTCGCCCAACCGTTGGGGTGCCCCGAACCCGGGGCTGAGAGGCGCGCGAGCCAACCCATCGAACCTGATCCGGGCAATACCGGCGGAGGGAACGGTCTAAAACACTCAGACGTTTTCCAAGCCCCGTTGCCCAAGATGAATGGAGCAACGAGATGGCGCATATCGCTTTGACCATCGCGGGATCCGACAGCGGCGGAGGGGCCGGCATTCAGGCCGACCTCAAGGCGATGTCGGCGCTGGGTGTGTTCGGTGCCAGTGTCATCACCGCCGTCACCGCCCAGAACACGCAGGCGGTCACCGCCGTACATGGCATCCCGCTGGACATGATCGCCGCGCAGATCGATGCGGTTCTGTCCGATCTGGACGTGCGCGCGGTCAAGATCGGCATGTTGGCCACGCCCGAAATCATCCAGACCGTCGCCGACGGTCTGTCCGGCTTTACCGGGCCCATCGTGCTGGACCCGGTGATGATCGCCAAATCGGGCGATGCCCTGCTGGCGCGTGAGGCGGTGCAGACGTTGCGCGAGGTGCTGCTGCCCCGCGCCACCGTCCTGACCCCGAACCTGCCCGAGGCGGCCTGCCTGCTGGATCAGATGGTTGCGGAGACCACAGACGAGATGACCGCGCAAGGCCATGCCCTGTGCGATCTGGGTGCGGGCGCGGTTCTGATGAAGGGCGGGCATGGCAAGGGCGATGTCTGCCGGGATCTGCTGGTGTCTCCGGACGGGGTCGTTGCTCAGTTCGAGGCCCCGCGCGTGAACACCAAAAACACCCACGGCACGGGTTGCACCCTGTCCTCGTCCATCGCGGCGGGATTGGCCAAGGGGCTGGGGCTGGCGGATGCCGCGGCGCAGGCACATTCCTATCTACAGGGCGCAATTGCGGCGGCGGACGGTCTTGCAGTCGGGCACGGGCATGGCCCCGTTCACCATTTCTATCGGGTTTGGGAGTCGTGACGGTCTGGTCCGTCATAGGTGCCGGGGTGGCCGGTCTGGCCGTGGCCTCGGAACTGGTCGCGCGGGGTGCGCAGGTACGGGTGTTTGACCCCGGCGGGCCTCCTGGGCCACATGGCTGTTCGTGGTGGGCCGGTGGCATGTTGGCGCCCTGGTGCGAATATGAGAATGCCGAGGAACCCGTGCTGCGACTGGGGCAACAGGCCATCGATTGGTGGGCAGCCCGCACTCCGGTCACGCGGCAAGGAACGCTGGTTGTGGCCAACATGCGAGACCTGCCCGACCTGCGCCGATTTGCCCGCCGGACTGAGGGGTTCACGCAGGTCGATCAAGCGAAAATTGCTGAATTAGAGACTGATTTGCACGGTTTTTCCCAAGGCCTGTTCTTCGCAGACGAGGCCCATCTGGATCCTCGCCGCGCGCTGCAGGACCTGTATCGCGGCCTTCAGGACAAGGGCGTCGCATTCCATCGCAAGCTGGCTCCGTCGCGGCTGGACAACGCCATCGACTGCCGTGGCCTGCACGCGCGCGACATCCTTCACGACCTGCGCGGCGTGAAGGGGGAAATGCTGGTGATCCGCTGCCCCGACGTGACGCTGACCCGTCCCGTGCGGCTTCTACATCCTCGGATGCCGCTCTATGTCGTGCCGCGGGGCGAGGGCGTCTACATGCTGGGCGCCACGATGATCGAATCCGAGGACAGCAGCCGCATCACCGCGCGCTCGATACTGGAACTGCTCAGCGCGGCCTATGCGCTTAACCCGGCCTTCGGCGAGGCCGAGGTGCTGGAAATCGGGGTCGATCTGCGCCCGGCCTTTCCCGACAACCTGCCGCGCATCCGCCGGCTGGGGCGGACGATCTATGCCAATGGCCTCTATCGCCACGGCTACCTGCTGGCCCCGGCCTTGGCCCGGGGCGTGGCCGATCTGGCGCTCGAGAACACACATTCGGAGATGGTCGATGAAGATCGTGCTTAATGGCGAACCGCGCGAGGTGCGCGCCGAAACCCTTGGTGAATTGCTGGCGGAATGCGGCTTTTCCGGCCGCGTCGCCACCGCGGTGAACGAGGAATTCGTGCCCTCCAGCCTGCGCATCGCGCACAAACTGGCCGAGGGCGACCGGGTCGAAGTTGTTGCACCGATGCAGGGGGGCTGAGGATGAAAACGTTTTACGGCACCGAACTGCCCAACCCGCTGATGCTGGGCACCGCGCAATATCCCAGCCCGGCGATCCTGGAACAGGCCTTCCGGACCAGCGGTGCGGGCGTGGCCACGGTGTCATTGCGGCGCGAGGGCGCGGGCGGGGCGGGTCAGGCGTTCTGGTCGATGATCCGCGATCTGGGCGTGCTGATCCTGCCCAACACCGCCGGCTGTCACACGGTCAAAGAGGCCGTCACCACCGCCCACATGGCGCGCGAGGTGTTCGACACACCGTGGATCAAGCTGGAACTGATCGGTCACACCGACAGCCTGCAGCCCGACGTGTTCCAACTGGTCGAGGCCGCGCGCATTCTGACCGACGAGGGGTTCCAGGTGTTTCCCTACACCACCGAAGACCTGATCGTGGCCGAGCGTCTGCTGGCCGCTGGATGTCAGGTTCTGATGCCCTGGGGCGCGCCGATCGGGTCGGGGCGGGGTTTGAACAACGAATACGCCCTGCGCGCGATGCGGGCCGAGTTTCCCGACGTGCCGTTGGTGGTGGATGCGGGCATCGGCCTGCCCAGCCACGCCGCCCACGCGATGGAGCTGGGCTATGACGCGGTTCTGTTGAACACCGCCGTTGCCCGCGCGGGCGATCCGGTGGCGATGGCGCAGGCCATGGCGCTGGCGGTGCGGGCCGGGCAATTGGCGCATCAGGCCGACCCGATCGAGCCGCGCGACATGGCCGAACCCTCGACCCCCGTGATCGGAAAGGCCTTTCTGTCATGACGCTCGACCGCTTTTATCCGATCTTCGATCACACCGACTGGCTGCGGCGGATGCTGCCCCTGGGCGTGAAGTTGGTGCAGCTGCGCATCAAGGATCAGCCCGACGCGGTGGTGCGCGCGGAGATCGCCACCGCGCAGGCCCTGTGCCGCGACCACGGCGCGGTGCTGGTGGTGAACGACTATTGGCAGGCCGCCATCGACGCAGGCTGCGATTGGATCCACCTGGGGCAGGAGGACTTGGACGACGCCGATCTGCCTGCCATCCGCAAGGCCGGGCTGAAACTGGGCGTATCCACGCATGACGATGACGAGCTTGAACGCGTGTTGTCGATGGACCCGGACTATGTGGCACTGGGGCCGGTCTATCCGACCATCCTGAAAAAGATGAAATGGCACCAACAGGGCCTGCCGCGCGTGACCGAGTGGAAACGGCGCGTGGGTGACATCCCTCTGGTCGGCATCGGCGGTATGAGCGTCGAGCGCGCGCCGGGCGTGTTTCAGGCCGGGGCCGACATCGTCTCGGCCGTGACCGACATCACCCTGAACGCCGACCCCGAAGCGCGGGTGCGCCAGTGGATCGAGGTCACGCGATGAGCCGCTATGCCCGCCAGATGATCCTGCCCGAGGTCGGGGCCGAGGGGCAGAACCGCCTTGCCCGCGCGCGGGTTTTGGTCGTCGGCGCCGGCGGGCTTGCCGCGCCCGTGCTTCCGCTGCTGGTCGGGGCTGGGGTGGGGCATCTGACCATCGTCGATCCCGATACGGTGGACCTGTCGAACCTGCATCGCCAGACGCTGTTTGCCGAGTCCGATTGCGGCCGCCCCAAGGCCGAAGCGGCCGCCGAACGCTGCCGGGCACTGAACAGCGAGATTACCGTTGCAGCGCGAAAACAGACTCTAACGCCTGCAAATGCCGCTGAATTGGTGGCCGAGGCCGATTTGGTTCTGGACTGCGCGGACAGTTACGCGGCCAGCTATACGTTGTCGGATACCTGCCTGGCGCAGGGCAAGCCGCTGATCAGCGCCTCGGTTTTGGGCCTGTCGGGGTATGTCGGCGGGTTCTGCGGCCGTGCGCCCTCCTTGCGCGCGGTTTTTCCCGACGCGCCGGACAGTGGCGCCAGTTGTGCCACCGCGGGCGTTCTAGGCCCGGTCATAGCGATGATCGGCGCGATGCAGGCGCAGATGGCGCTGGGCGTGATCCTGGGCCTCGAGCCTTCGCCGTTGGGCCAAATGGTGCAGGTGGACGGGCGCAGCTGGATCAGCAGCGGCTTCCGCTTTGACACCGCGCCGGAACCGGACGGCCATTTCCCCTTTGTTGCTCCCTCGCAACTGACCCCGAACGACCTGGTTGTCGATCTGCGCAGCGTCGATGAGGCCCCCCAGCCGATTCACCCTAACGCTCGCCGATTGACGGTCGAAGCGCTGAAAATAGATCCTAACAAAGGAAAATCGCTGGCCCTCTGCTGTGCCACCGGGCTGCGCGCCTGGCGCGCGGCAGAGGAACTCCACCCCCATTGGCCCGGCCGGATCGTTCTGGTCGCCGCCGCAACGTCGTGAAGCAAAAGGAAACGCAGACCATGAAGAAACTGATCGCCGCCCTTGCCTTGCTGGCCGCCGCGCCCGCCTGGGCGCAGGACAAGATGACCATTCTGCTGGACTGGTTCGTGAACCCCGACCACGGGCCGATCATCGTGGCGCAGGAAAACGGCTATTTCGCCGAACAGGGGCTTGAGGTCGAAATCGTTCCGCCCGCCGATCCGTCCGCCCCGCCGCGCCTTGTGGCCGCCGGTCAGGCCGATTTGGCCGTGTCCTACCAGCCGCAGCTGCACCTGCAGATCCACGAGGGCCTGCCGCTGAAACGGGTCGGGACGCTGGTCGCCACGCCGCTGAACTGCCTTCTGGTGCTCGAGGATGGCCCGATCAACACGCTGGCCGATCTCAAGGGCAAGAAGATCGGCTTTTCGGTTGCCGGTGTCGAAGAGGCGATCCTGACCGCGATGCTGAACGCGCATGGCGTGTCGCTGGACGATATCGAGATGATCAACGTCAACTTCTCGCTGTCGCCGTCGCTGATGACCGGGCAGGTGGACGCCGTGATCGGCGCCTTCCGTAATTTCGAACTGAACCAGATGGATATCGAGGGCGTCCCGGGCCGCTGCTTCTACATCGAGGAAGAAGGCGTGCCGCCCTATGACGAGTTGATCTATGTTGCCAACCCCGAAACGATGGACAAGGACATGATTGCCCGCTTCCTGGCCGCCACTGAGAAGGCCACGCAGTATATCGTGAACAATCCGGAAAAAAGCTGGGAGATCTTCGCCGCCACCTCGCCCGAGTTGCAGGACGAGCTGAACGCCCGCGCCTGGGTCGATACCCTGCCGCGTTTCGCACTGCGCCCGGCGGGATTCGATGCCGGCCGCTATGCCCGGTTCGAGGCCTTTCTGAAAGAGTCCGGCATGATCGACAGTATCAACCCGGTCAGCGACATCACCATCGACGTGACCGCGCAATGAGCGAGTACGGCAAAGCCTTCGCACTGATGCGCGACGCGGCGCACGGGCCGTGGCGGGACTATACCCGCCACGCCTTTGTCGAGGGACTGAAGGACGGCACCCTGCCGCGCGCGGCGTTCCTGCATTACCTGCGGCAGGATTACGTGTTCCTGATCCACTTCTCGCGCGCCTGGGCGCTGGCGGTGGTGAAATCGGAAACCCATGCCGAGATGCTGACGGCCGTGGCCACCGTCAATGCGCTGGTGGCCGAAGAGATGCAGTTGCATATCGGCATCTGCGAGGCCGAGGGCATCAGCCAGGACGAGCTGTTCGCCACCCCCGAACGCCCCGAGAACCTGGCCTATACCCGCTATGTGCTCGAGGCCGGCTACAGCGGTGATCTGCTGGACCTGTTGGCGGCGCTGGCGCCCTGCGTGATGGGATATGGCGAGATCGGCACCTGGCTGGCGGCCGAGGCGACCTCGGACACCTATCGCGATTGGATCGACGCCTATTCCAGCAGTGAATATCAGGAAGCCTGTCAGGCTGTGGGTGAACTGCTGGATTCCGCTCTGATACGGCGACTTGGGGCGGATTTCCGTACCACACCGCGTTGGGATCGCCTGTGCCAGACCTTCCGCACCGCGACCGAGCTCGAGGTGAATTTCTGGCAGATGGGTCTGACCCCATGACCCCGCCCCCCGATCTGATCCTCAGCGGACAGGCCAGCATCGACGGCGCGCAGCTGTTCGCGCCGCTGACCCTGTCGCTGAAGGCCGGGCAGTGGACCTGTCTGCTGGGCGGATCGGGGGTCGGCAAGACCACGGTTCTGCGCCTGATCGCCGGGTTGGCGACGGGGGCCGAGTTCACCGGCGAGATCCGCGCCAGCGACGGACTGCCTGTGGCCGAGCGTGTCGCCTACATGGCGCAGGACGACCTGCTGCTGCCCTGGGCCACGGTCGCGCAGAACGTGGCGCTGGGCGCGCGGCTGCGCGGCGAACGGGTCGATCACGACCGCCGCGCCCGGCTGATCGAACGAATGCGGCTGCAGGACCACATGACCAAGAAGCCCTCGGAACTGTCCGGCGGGCAGCGTCAGCGCGTGGCGCTGGCCCGCACCCTGATGGAGGACAAGCCGATCATCCTGCTGGACGAGCCGTTCTCGGCGCTGGATGCGCGCACCCGTGCAGACATGCAGGACCTGGCCGCCGAGGTGTTGCAGGGCCGCACCGTTCTGCTGGTCACCCACGATCCGGCCGAGGCCGCGCGTTTGGGTCAGTCGATCATGGTGATGACGCGACACGGCCTGACCCCATGCCAGCCGCCCCATGCGGCAGTACCGCGCCGGGTCGACGATCTGGAAACGCTGGAAACGCAGGGGGCGCTTCTGAAGCTGCTGCGCGAGGAGGTGGCATGAAGACGCTCTCGGCCCTTGCCGCGACGCTGTTTGCGCTGGTCCTCTGGCAGGCGATCGTCACCCTGACCGGCCTGCCGAAATTCATCCTGCCTGGACCGGCGGTGGTGGCCGAGACCTGGTGGCAGAACCGCTGGCTGATCGCCGAGCACACCTGGATCACCGCCATCGAGGTGCTGATCGGCCTGGCCTTTGGAACGGTGCTGGGTGTCATAACGGCGCTGCAGCTGGCCAATTCCCGCGCCGCGCGGGTGCTGGTGCAGCCGATGCTTGTGTTCACCCAGGCACTGCCGGTCTTTGCGCTGGCGCCATTGCTGACCCTGTGGCTGGGCTATGGGCTGTGGTCCAAGGTCGCGATGGCCGTGCTGATCATCTATTTCCCCATCACCGCGTCGTTTTTCGACGGGCTGATGCGCACGCCGCCCGGCTATCTGGACCTGGCCCGCACCATGCAAGCCAGCCCACGCAGCGTGTTGTGGCATATCCGCATCCCGGCAGCGCTGCCCTCGCTGGCCTCGGGGATGCGGCTGGCGGCGGTCTATGCCCCGATCGGGGCCGTGATCGGCGAATGGGTCGGCTCGTCTCAGGGGTTGGGATACCTGATGCTGCTGGCCAATGGCCGCGCCAAGACCGACCTGATGTTCGCCGCGATGCTGACGCTGGGGGTGTTCTCGATCCTGCTGCATCTGGTTGTGCGCCGCGCCACAGCCCGCATGGCCGGTGAGGCGCGTTAACCATTCGGAAACCGATTCTGCGGCAATCATGGGCGCATGACCAAGGACGCCTTTGCCGAAGCCCCATCGCTGTTCGAAAGTGACGAAGCGCCGGTCACGCCGCTGCCCACGGGTCGTCTGCCCTCGTATATCAAGGACCACCGCAAGCGCCTGCGCGAACGGTTCATGTCGGGTGGCGCGGGGGCGATGCCGGATTACGAGCTGCTGGAACTGGTCCTGTTCCGCTCGATCCCCCGGCAGGACGTGAAGCCGCTAGCGCGGCGGTTGCTGGATACGTTCGGTGATTTCAACCGGGTGCTGACCGCCCCGGTCGAGCGTCTGCGCCAGATCAAGGGCGTGGGCGATACCGTCATCACCGACCTCAAGATCCTCGAGGCCTGCGCCCATCGCATGGCCCGCGCCCGGGTGATGCAGCGGCATGTGATCTCCAGCTGGGACGCGTTGCTGGACTATTGCCACACCACCATGGCCCATCGCGAGATCGAGCAGTTCCGCGTGTTCTACCTGGACCGCAAGAACGTGCTGATCGCGGATGAGGAGCAGGCCAAGGGCACCGTCGATCACGTACCCGTCTACCCGCGCGAGGTCGCCAAACGCGCGCTGGAGCTGAACGCCTCGGCGCTGATCTTGGTGCACAACCACCCGTCGGGCGACCCGACGCCGTCGCAGTCGGATATCGACATGACCAACCGCATCAACGATGCCTGCGCCGCACTTGGGCTGACCTTGCACGACCACCTGATCATCGGGAAATCGACCGAACTGAGCTTCCGGTCAGAAGGTTATCTCTAACCGCTAGCGCACCCAGACTTCGACGCGACGGTTGGCCTTGCGGCCCCAGTCGGTGTCGTCGCAGGCCAGGGGCATTGCCTCTCCGAACCCCTCGACCGAGATGTCGACGGAGTCGGGCACCGATGTCTGCACCGCCGCCAGAACCGCGTTGCGCACGGTCTGCGCCCGGCGCAGGGCGATCCGGGCATTGGACTCGGCCGGTCCGTCTCCGTCGCTGAAGCCGACGAAGACCAGCTTGCGCCCGTCATATTGGCCGGCCTCCAGCGCCTGCGCCAATTGCTGGATGTTCGACCGTGACTGTGCGTCCGGCCGCGACGATCCCGGCTCGAACCGGAACGATAGCGACAGGCGCGAGAGGGGGCGCAGGGTTTCGACCATGCGTTGCAGCTCCTGCAGCCCCACTTCGGACCCGCCCGAAGTGATGGCATTGGCCAGCCGGTCCCCCTGCAGCCCGATCTGAACGGCCTCGTGCGATTGGTCGGTGAACCCGGCTTTGCGGATCACCATCTGCGCCTCGGGACCCAGGGCATAGGCCAGAAACTGTCGGGCGATCTTGGGCAGGCGCCGCTGTGGCAGATACAGGAACATCGGTAGGGTCAGGGGGTAGTCCTCGGTCTTGATGGCCGGGCGGGTGGCCCGCATCGCGTGACCGCAGCCCCCCGCCAGCGGCAGGGCGCGCAACCCGCGGACCTGGGCCAAGGTGGCGATTCCGATGGCAAAGGGATCGCGCGCGATGGCCGCGACCAGATCGCTGCCCCGTGCATGGCGGATCGCGGTGTCGGCGGGTTGTGCCTGGGCGGGTTGTAACAGCTGGTCCTGCACGGCCTGCGCCAGGCCTGATCCCGCATCGGGCAGATGCAGGGAAATCGGCGCGTCCGGGCCGCCGAGTTCGGCCCAGTTGGTCACCGCGCCGCTGAACACGCGTGCCAAGTCCGCCGGCGAGATCTGCGTCAACGGATTGTCCGGTGCCACCACCGGCACGAGCGCGTCCAGCGCCACCACCCGCGAGCGGCGCGGCCGGGTCAGGTCGCCAAGACCGGCATCACGGGCCGCGGCGATCTCGGGCGCGCGGATCTCGCGCAGCGCCAAGGCGATGTCGGTTTCATCGGCGATCAGATCGGCAAACGCCTGGCCGGTAGGGGTGGCGTGTAGCGTAAATCGGGCCATGGGCGCATCGCGTCCGGCCCGATGCAGGGCCAGTTGAAACCGGTCGGCGCCAAGGTCGGAGCGTATCAGCATCAGCCCTTCGCGTTCGGCAAAGCCTTCGATCAGCGCAGGAAACAGAGTTTCGGCCATCACCGGGGCGCCCGAAAGGTGCAGTTCGGTGACGAAATCGGTCAGGTTGGGGCAGGCCGGGCCATCGCAGGTCACCCCCGAGCCGTCCACCGTCAGCTCTCCGAACCGGGTCCCGACGCGGTAGAACTCGCCGTCATATCCCAGAAGGGTGCCCGTGATCTCGACCTGACCGTCATGCGAGGTCAGTGTGATGTCTTGTGCCAGGGCGCCCGATACACCCGTGAACAGCGACACCGCCGTCACCGCCGCGCGAAGAAATGTCATTAATCCCGTTGACCCGCCTGCCGATTAGTTTGCGGCGATTTTCAGGTCTTGGAACAGATTATTCAACACCAGAAAATCCTGCCGGCTGTCGCAGGCGGGTAGAACAAGCGACAATTCGCGGGACCGCAGTTCCTGGTCGCTCAGCAGCTCGAGCGATTGCATGCTCAGCTCCTGCCCGCAGTTCGCGGGGGTGATTTCAGCCTCGACGGTCAGAGCGACTGATCCGTCGGTTCCGTTGCCGTTCTTGGGAATCGAGTAGATTTCGACCTTGCGGCCGCCGCCGGTGCCATAGTGCTCCACCCGGCCTGTGCCTTGCGCTTCCGCGTTCGACCAGACATGCCCGGCTTCGCCATACGACGCACCGAATTCCAGCGCATGCAGCTGCAGCTCGGTGCTGCCCGACCATTGAAGGGCCACACGGTCGAATCCGGCGATTTCGGGCACATGGGTGGTGGCCACCGTGCCCAGCTTGTCATCGAACGAGATCAGGAAAATCGCGTACTCGGCCAGAACGGGGATGGTCAGATCCAGCCGCCCGTCCTGATCGGTCTGTCCGGTGAAGACCATGCCGCTGTGCAGCAGTTCGACTGTCTGGTTCGGATGGCATGGCGCCGTCACGACGACATGGGCGGAAGCCAGTGGCACGGTCGTCGCCCGGGCACGCAGCCCGCAATCGGCCGCGGCGGTCGCGTCGGCGGGGGCAGGGCGCGCGGTGTCCGGGGTTGGGGTGTCTCCGGTGGCCGGAGAGGCGGAGGTCAGGACGATGTCCTCGAGCCCGGCGATCATCGTACTTTCGGCAACAGCAGTCTGGCCCGCAGAGGGGGATGCGGCCGACTGCGCCGCCGGGCCGTACTGCATCAGATACCCGATGGCCAGCGCGCACGCGACCGTACCGCCGGTGGTCACATAGTTTCGAATCACGAACAAGACACCCTCCCCAGTTGAAGGAGCAAAGGAGACTGTCGTTAAAGATCGCGGCCAATCTGTGGCCGCGACGCGGAGTCATTGTGTCGGAAATTGGGCCAGGTCAGACCAGCCGGCCATGGCAATGCTTGAACTTCTTGCCCGATCCGCAGGGACATTGATCGTTGCGCGAGGGATTGCCCCAGGTTGACGGGTCGTCCTCGACGAAGCCGGGGCGCGCATCGCCCGAGGCCTTGGCTTCGGCCACCGCTTCGGCCCGTTCGGCGGCCTTCTGGATCTGGGCCTGCTGCGCCTGCATCTGGGCCAGCATCTCGCGCTGCTCTTCCTCGCTCAGCGGGCGCACACGTGCCAGATGTTGGGTCACCGTCTCGCGCATGCCGTCCAGCATGTTCTCGAACAGCTGGAACGCCTCGGTCTTGTATTCGTTCAGCGGGTCGCGCTGGGCATAGCTGCGGAACCCGATGACCGAGCGCAGATGCTCCAGCGTCAGCAGGTGCTCGCGCCATTTGCTGTCGATGGTCTGCAGCAGCACCTGCTTTTCGATGTTGCGCATGTTCTCGGGGCCGAAGGCGACGGCCTTCTGGGCCATCATCTCGTCGGCGGCCTTGATCAGGCGCTCACGGATGGCTTCATCGTCCACGCCTTCTTCGGCGGCCCAGTCCTGAACCGGGGCATCCATGTTCAGCTTGTCCTTGACCGCCGCGTGCAGCCCCTCGGTATCCCATTGGTCGGCATAGCTCTTGGGCGGCATATACTGGTCGATCAGGTCGTCGATCACCTGCTCGCGCATGTCTGACACGATGTCGGATAGATCGTCGGAGGACATGATCTCGCGGCGCTGGCTGAAGATCACCTTGCGCTGATCGTTCATAACGTCGTCGAACTTGAGGACGTTCTTGCGCATGTCGAAGTTGCGGGCTTCGACCTTGGCCTGCGCGCGCTCCAGCGATTTGTTCACCCAAGGGTGCACGATCGCCTCGCCTTCTTTCATGCCCAGCGTGGTCAGAACCTTGTCCAGCCGTTCCGAGCCGAAGATGCGCATCAGGTCGTCTTCCAGGCTGAGGAAGAACACGGTGCGGCCCGGGTCGCCCTGACGGCCCGAGCGGCCGCGCAGCTGGTTGTCGATGCGGCGGCTTTCATGGCGTTCCGAGGCCAGAACGAACAAACCTCCGGCCTCCAGCACCTTCTGCTTTTCCTCGGCGTGGCGAGATTCTTCCCGGGCACGCAGTTCCGCCGGGTCGGCGTCGGGGTTCTCGGCAAGCGCCTGCATCACGCTCATTTCCACATTGCCGCCCAGCTGGATGTCGGTGCCGCGGCCGGCCATGTTGGTGGCGATGGTCACCGCGCCCAGACGTCCGGCCTCGGCCACGATCTGGGCCTCCTGCTCGTGCTGGCGGGCGTTCAGGACGTTGTGCTTGATGCCTTGCTTGGTCAGCATCTGGCTGAGCATCTCGGACTTCTCGATCGAGGTCGTGCCAACCAGAACCGGCTGGCCCTTGGCGTTGGCTTTCTTGATCTCTTCGATCATGGCCGCGTATTTCTCGGCCGCGGTGCGATAGACCTGATCATCCTCGTCCGCGCGAGCGATCGGCTTGTTGGTCGGAATCTCGACAACGCCCAAGCCATAGATCTCGGCGAATTCCTCGGCCTCGGTCAGGGCGGTGCCGGTCATGCCGGCCAGCTTGTCGTACAGGCGGAAATAGTTCTGGAAGGTCACGCTGGCCAGGGTCACGTTCTCGGGCTGGATCGGCACCCCTTCCTTGGCCTCAATCGCCTGGTGCAGACCTTCGGACAGGCGGCGGCCCGGCATCATGCGCCCGGTGAATTCGTCGATCAGAACCACGTTGCCGTCGCGGACGATGTAGTCCTTGTCGCGCTGGAACAGCTTGTGCGCGCGCAGGCCCTGGTTGACGTGGTGCACCACCGTGGTGCTTTCGGGGTCGTACAGCGACTGGCCCTCGGGCAGCAGGCCGCGGGCCTGCAGCTGTTCTTCCAGGAACTCGTTGCCTTCATCTGTGAACGTCACGCTGCGGGATTTTTCGTCGATCGTATAATGATCTTCCTGCAGCTCGGGGATCAGCGCGTCGATGGCGGTGTACAGATCCGACCGGTCCTGCGACGGCCCCGAGATGATCAGCGGCGTGCGCGCCTCGTCGATCAGGATCGAGTCGACCTCGTCCACGATCGCGAAATTGTGGTACTTCTGGTAGACGTCCGCCAGGTCCGACTTCATGTTGTCGCGCAGATAGTCGAAGCCCAGCTCGTTGTTGGTGGCATAGGTGATGTCGCAGGCATAGGCGGCCTTTTTCTCGGCATCGGGCTGACCCGACCAGATCACACCGGTCGTCATGCCGAGGGCGCCGAACACCTTGCCCATCCATTCGGCGTCGCGCTTGGCCAGGTATTCGTTGACCGTGACCACATGCACGCCCTTGCCGGTCAGTGCGTTCAGATAGGCGGGGAAGGTGGCGACCAAAGTCTTGCCTTCGCCCGTTTTCATCTCGGCGATGTTGCCCTGATGCAGGAAGATACCGCCCAGAAGCTGCACGTCGAAGGCCCGCAGACCCAGAGCCCGTTTTGCGCCCTCGCGGACGTTGGCGAAGGCTTCGGGCAGCAGGTCGTCCAGACTCTCTCCCTCCTTGGCGCGTTTGCGCAACTCGTCGGTCTTGGCCTTCAGATCGTGATCCGAGAGCTTCTCGAACTCCGGCTCCAGCGCGTTGATCTTTTCGACCAGCGGGCGGGTTGCCTTGATCTTGCGGTCGTTCGGTGTTCCGAACACCTTTTTGGCAAGCGTACCGAGTCCCAGCATGTTCACTCCAGCGGATCTTTTCTTGTCTTGGTTGCGACAGGCTTGCCCACCTTGCGCGCAACCCATAGATAGCTGGGAGGAAAGATGGTCCTGTCAAAGGCTTCAAGCGATGTAAGCGGCAGGTTCCAGAGTGTCAACGCCACGCCCTGTCGCGGCCAGAATATAGGATGAATTCATGCCCAAAGGTCTCACTTTTCTGCCATCGCTGGCGCTTGCGGCCATGATGGCCCTGCCGGTTGCCGCCGAAACCGAACCTTCGGCCGACACGGTTGTGGCGCGCGTCAACGGCGACGAGATCACTTTGGGCCATGTCATCGCCACCGCGGCCAGCTTGCCGCCGCAATATCAGCAGCTGGATGACGAGGTGCTGTACCAGTTCATCGTCGAGCAGCTGATCCAGCAGCAGCTGCTGAGCCAAGAGCAGGAAGACCTGACCCGCCTGAACGCGCTGATGCTGGAAAACGAGGCGCGCTCGCTGAAGGCGGTGCAGACGGTGAACCAGATCACCGATGCCCAGGTGACCGACGACGCGATCCAGGCCGCCTATGACGCGCAGTTCGCCGAGTTCCAGGGCGAGGACGAGTTCAACGCCAGCCACATCCTTGTCGCGACCGAGGACGAGGCCAAAGAGATCAAAGCGCAACTGGATGACGGCGCCGATTTTGCCGAGCTGGCCAAGGAGAAATCCACCGGTCCGTCCGGTCCCAATGGTGGCGCGCTGGGCTGGTTCGGCAAGGGCCAGATGGTGCCCGAGTTCGAACAGGCCGTGATCGGGCTGGAAAAAGGTCAGGTTTCGGACCCGGTGCAGACCCAGTTCGGATGGCATGTCGTGATTCTGAACGACAAACGCAAATCCGAAGCGCCCGAGCTGGCCGAGGTGCGCGACGAGCTGGCCCAGTCCGTCCGTCAGGAGGCCATTCAGGCCAGGATCGACGAGCTGACCCAGGCGGGCAGCGTCGAGCGCCCCGATGTCGAGGGCCTGACCCCGGACGTGGTCCGTAAGCTGGACCTGGTTCAGGAGTAAACCCCATTGGCCAAGATCACCAAGGTGTCTCCGCTGGCCCCCGCGGCCTTTCCTGATCTGCCGGTTATCGACGGTGCGCGATTCGCCACGGTCGCCGCCGGGGTGCGGTATCAGGGCCGCACCGACGTGATGCTGGCGGTGCTCGATCCGGGCACCGCGGTGGCGGGGGTATTCACCCGCTCGGCCACCCGTGCGGCGCCGGTGCTGGATTGCCAGGACAAGATCGGCGGACCCAGCGACGGGCCGGCGGCGATCCTGGTGAACTCGGGCAACGCCAACGCCTTTACCGGGCAGTACGGGCAGGCGTCGGTCGAGCAGATCACCGAAGCCGTGGCGCAGGCGACCGGTGTGGCGCAGAGCCGCGTGTTCACCTCGTCCACAGGGGTGATCGGCGAGCCGCTGCCGCATGACCGGATCGTGGCCCGGCTGGACGAACTGACCGCCGGCCTGCGCGCCGACGCGCTGGAAGAGGCGGCGCGGGCGATCATGACCACCGATACCTTCCCCAAAGGCGCCAGCGCGCAGTTGGAGATTGATGGCAAAACAGTCTCTATTGCGGGGATTGCCAAAGGGTCGGGCATGATCGCGCCCGACATGGCGACGATGCTGGTCTATATCTTCACCGATGCGAAGATCGAGCAACCGGCGCTGCAACGGTTGCTGGCCGAGCAGACCGACCGGACCTTCAACTGCATCACCGTGGACAGCGACACCTCGACCTCGGACAGCCTGCTGCTGTGCGCGACGGGCGCGTCAGGGGTGGAGGCCACCGGCAATGCCGATTTCGCGCGGGCGCTGGAATCGGTGATGCTGGACCTGGCGCATCAGGTGGTGAAGGACGGCGAAGGCGCCACCAAATTCGTCGAGATCCGCGTGACCGGCGCCGCCTCGGACGCCGATGCCAAGGTCCACGGTATGGCCATCGCCAATTCACCGCTGGTCAAGACCGCCATCGCGGGCGAGGATCCGAACTGGGGCCGTGTCGTCATGGCGATCGGCAAATCCGGCGCGGCGGCCGATCGCGACACGCTCAGCATTTCCTTCGGCGATATCCTCGTGGCCGAAAACGGCTGGGTCAGCCCAACCTATCGCGAGGAACACGCCGCCGCTTATATGAAAGGCCAGGAACTGGTGATCGCGGTCGATCTGGGGCTGGGCGCGGGCAAGGCCACTGTCTGGACCTGCGACCTGACGCACGGGTACATCGAGATCAACGCGGACTACCGGTCGTGACATCAGAGCAATTCCAGCAGAAGTGGAGCCCGGTTTTGCGTCCGGGACTGCGACAATGAAAACGGTTCTCGTCTCTGCCGTCGCCTTGATCGACGTGGATGGGCGGGTGCTGCTGGCGCAGCGCCCGGAGGGTAAGTCCATGGCCGGGCTGTGGGAATTTCCCGGCGGCAAGATCGAGCCGGGTGAAACCCCCGAGGCCGCCCTGATCCGCGAATTGCACGAGGAACTGGGCATCGACACCTGGGCCTCGTGCCTGGCGCCGCTGACCTTTGCCAGCCACAGCTATGACGATTTCCACCTGCTGATGCCTCTGTTCGCATGCCGTAAATGGCAGGGCATTCCGCAGTCAAAAGAAGGGCAGGCGCTGAAATGGGTGCGCGCGAACGACCTGCGCAACTATCCGATGCCGGCGGCAGATGTTCCACTGATCCCGATCCTGCGGGATTGGCTGTAACAATTCGTAAGATTCCGGAAAACATCACGAAAAAGTTGACGCTGATCGTCCTCCTTGTCCTTAATCGGGGCAGCGGCGCGCGGGTCTGACCCGGCGACGTCGTTCCGGCCCAAACCGGGGTCGGATGGGGAGGAGAGATAGAATTGGCTCAGACGCAGTCGGGCGCCGAGGGGATGCACTCCCTTCCGGCGCTGCTACACCGCAATGCGACGCAGTTCGGGGATGCCCCGGCCTACCGCGAAAAGGAATTCGGGATCTGGCAGTGCTGGACCTGGGCGGAAACGGCCGCCGAGATCCGTGCGCTGGCGCTGGGGTTCCTGGAGCTCGGCGTTGAAAAGGGCGACCATATCGCCGTAATCGGGCGCAACCGTCCGGCGCATTACTGGTCGATGATCGCGGCCCAGATGGTGGGTGCGGTGCCGGTGCCGCTGTATCAGGACTCGGTCGCCGAAGAGATGGCCTATGTGCTGGAGCACTGCGGCGCGAAATACGTGGTCTGCGGCGACCAAGAGCAGGTCGACAAGGTCATCGAGATCCAGCAGGATCTGCACCAGGTCAAGCATATCCTCTATACCGACAAGCGCGGCATGCGGAAATACGACCACAGCCAGATGAACGCGCTGAGCGACATCATGGCCGAGGGGCGCGCCGGGCATCACCGGTTCGATGCCGAGCTGGACCGCCGCATCGCCGAGATCACCTATGACGACACCTGCGTGATGCTCTATACCTCGGGCACCACGGGCAAGCCCAAGGGCGTGGTTCTGTCGAACCGCAACGTGATCGAAAGCGCAAAGAACTCGGCCGAATTCGACCACCTGACCCGGAACGAGGATATCCTGTCCTATCTGCCGATGGCCTGGGTGGGCGACTTCATCTTCTCGATCGGTCAGGCCTATTGGTGCGGCTTCTGCGTGAACTGCCCCGAAAGCGCCGACACGATGATGACCGACCTGCGCGAGATCGGGCCGACCTATTTCTTCGCGCCGCCGCGGGTGTTCGAGACCCAGTTGACCAACGTGATGATCCGGATGGAGGATGCCAGCCCGATGAAGCAGCGGATGTTCCGCTATTTCATGGATCACGCCAAGAAGGTCGGTGGACGCATCCTGGACGGCAAGCCGGTCAATTTCATGGACCGTTTGAAATACGCGATCGGCAACGTGCTGGTCTATGGGCCGCTCAAGGATACGCTGGGCTATAGCCGCATTCGCGTGGGATACACCGCGGGCGAGGCGATCGGGCCCGAAATCTTCGAGTTCTACCGCTCGCTGGGGATCAACCTCAAACAGCTTTATGGCCAGACCGAGGCGACGGTGTTCATCACCGTCCAGCCCGACGGCGAGGTTCGGGCCGACACGGTGGGCGTCCCGGCCCCCGATGTCGAGCTTAAGATCGCCGAGAATGGCGAGATCTTCTATCGCTCGCCCGGCGTGTTCGTCGAATATTTCAAGAACCCCGAATCCACCGCCTCGACCAAGGACCCCGAAGGTTGGGTGGCCACGGGCGACGCGGGCTTCATCGAGGAAAGCAGCGGCCACCTGCGGATCATCGACCGCGCAAAGGACGTGGGCAAGATGGCCGATGGCTCGATGTTTGCGCCGAAATATGTCGAGAACAAGCTGAAGTTCTATCCCGACATCCTCGAAGCGGTGCTGTTCGGCAATGGTCGCGACCGTTGCGTGGCGTTCATCAACATAGACCTGACGGCGGTGGGCAATTGGGCCGAGCGCAACAACATCGCCTATGCCTCGTACCAGGAACTGGCGGGCCATACGCGGGTGCTGGAGACGATCCGCAGCCACGTGGAAGAGGTCAACAAGTCGGTTGCCGCCGACGAGATGCTGTCGGGTTGCCAGGTGCACCGGTTCGTGGTGCTGCACAAGGAACTGGACCCCGATGATGGCGAGATCACCCGCACCCGAAAGGTGCGCCGCAAGTTCGTCGAGGACAAATACGCCGACATCATCGCCGCGCTCTATGACGGGTCCGAGACGGTCTCGACCACGACCGAGGTGACCTATGAGGACGGACGCAAGGGATCCATCAGCGC
The DNA here is from genome assembly GCF_059613325.1 of Ruegeria sp. BHSA191. Taxonomy (NCBI): domain Bacteria; kingdom Pseudomonadati; phylum Pseudomonadota; class Alphaproteobacteria; order Rhodobacterales; family Roseobacteraceae; genus Ruegeria; species Ruegeria sp. BHSA191. The sequence goes on along the minus strand of NZ_JBXWSH010000015.1, from coordinate 66,470 downwards.
CACGCTGCAGATCGTCGACGTGCCGGTCGCGCCGGTGTCGCATCAGAAGGTGGCCGCGGAATGAGGCCGGTCGCGCGCCGCTCGGCCTGCGGCCATCGCCCCGCCCGCCGTCCCGTTCACCCGCAGTTTGAGGAGTAGACGATGCTGGATGCATCCGACGACGGATATGTCACCGAGGATGGCCGCAAGATTGGCGGCGTGGTGATGGAGATGAAGAACATCACCCTGCGGTTCGGCGGCGTGGTGGCTATCAAGGACATCTCGTTCGACATTCGCCAGGGCGAGATCCGCGCGATCATCGGGCCCAACGGTGCGGGCAAGTCCTCGATGCTGAACGTGATTTCCGGCTTCTACGTCCCGCAGGAGGGCGAGGTCTGGTTCCACGGGGCGAAGCGCCCGCCGATGAAACCCTATGAGGTGGCCCGGCAGGGCATCGCCCGGACCTTTCAGAACATCGCCCTGTTTGAAGGCATGAGCGTTCTGGACAACGTGATGACAGGCCGCCTGAATTTCATGAAGACCAACATCGTGCAGCAGGCGATCTGGCGCGGCAAGGCCGAGGCGGAAGAGGTGGAAAACCGCGAGGCGGTGGAAAAGATCATCGACTTTCTGGAAATCCAGCACATCCGCAAGACACCGGTGGCGCGGCTGCCCTATGGCCTGAAGAAACGCGTCGAGTTGGCCCGCGCACTGGCCGCCGAACCCAAGCTGCTGCTGCTGGACGAGCCGATGGCGGGCATGAACGTCGAGGAGAAAGAGGACATGAGCCGCTTTATCCTGGATGTGAACGACGAATTCGGCACGACCATTGCCCTGATCGAGCATGACATGGGCGTGGTGATGGACTTGAGCGACCGCGTGGTCGTGATGGATTACGGCAAGAAGATCGGGGACGGCACGCCGGACGAGGTGCGCAACAACCAGGAAGTCATCGACGCCTATCTGGGGGTCAGCCATGACTGAGCACCGTACGAACTTGAGGGGAGGCGCAGATGCCTGATCAGTTGATTTTCGCGATGGAGGTCTTTCTGAACGGCCTCATGGCCGGGGTGCTGTATGCGCTGGTCGCGCTGGGCTTTGTGCTGATCTACAAGGCGTCTGGGATCTTCAATTATGCCCAGGGGGTTATGGCCCTGTTTGCGGCGATGACGCTGGTGGGGATCATGAACGGGCAGGTGCCCTTTGCCCATCTGATCAACGCCATTTTCGGCACGCATGTCTATACGTTCGGCTGGACCGTTCCGGCGTTTCTGGCGATCATTCTGACGATGGCGGTAATGGTGTTGCTGGCCTGGGCGGTGCAGCGCTTTGTCATGCGCCACCTGGTCGGGCAGGAGCCGATCATCCTGTTCATGGCCACGATCGGCCTTGCCTATTTCCTGGAAGGCGTGGCCGACCTGATGTGGGGGTCCGAGATCAAGACACTGGACGTGGGTCTGCCGCAGGGCATCAACCTGTGGATCGACGAGACCACCTACAACATCTTCGGCTACGGCTTCTTCATCGACAATCTGGACATCGTGGCGACGGTCATCGCGGCGTTGCTGGTGGCCGCGCTGGTCGCGTTCAGCCAGTACACCAAGCAGGGCCGCGCCATGCGGGCTGTGGCCGACGACCACCAAGCCGCACTGTCGGTCGGTATCTCGCTGAACTTCATCTGGATCATGGTCTGGTCGGTGGCCGGGTTCGTGGCGCTGGTCGCGGGCATCATGTGGGGCACCAAGTCGGGCGTGCAGTTCTCGCTGTCGCTGATCGCGCTCAAGGCATTGCCGGTTCTGATGCTGGGTGGGTTCACTTCGATCCCCGGCGCCATCGTCGGCGGGCTGATCATCGGTGTGGGCGAGAAGCTGTTCGAGTTCGCCGTGGGCCCGCTGGTGGGTGGCGCGACCGAGAACTGGTTCGCCTACGTGCTGGCGTTGATCTTCCTGGTGTTCCGGCCGCAGGGCCTGTTCGGCGAGAAGATCATCGAGAGGGTGTAGGCCATGACCAAGCTGATCGCCATCATCAACGTGATCGCGTGGGCGGGGTTCTGGGCCTTTGGGTACATCGCCCTAACCTCGGACGATCTGACCGCCAATCAGCTGACCGTGGCCGCGCTTTTGGCCTTTGCCGGGCTGGTCATGGGCGTTCTGGCTTACATGAAACTGGTGCGCGCCTCGGAGGCGAGCGGATATGCCAAACGGTCCAACCAACTGGACGTCGAAGCCCGCAACCGGGCGCAGGAACAATGGGGAAAGTAAGACATGTTCTATCGTGAGGCAGGAGACTTCAAGACCTCCTACAGGGACGACAACCAGACTTTCCCGATCAAGTTCGACCGGTATCGGTATTATGTGGTGCTGGCGGTGGCGTTCGGGATAATTCCGTTCATCATCAACGACTATTGGGCCAACGCGCTGCTGCTGCCCTTCCTGATCTATGCGATCGCGGCGATTGGGCTGAACATCCTTGTGGGGTATTGCGGGCAGGTTTCCTTGGGCACCGGGGGGTTCATGGCCGTGGGCGCCTATGCCTGCTACAAGCTGATGACCGCCTTTCCCGACGTGTCGATGTTCATCCATGTGATCCTGGCCGGCGGCATCACTGCCATCGTGGGCGTGCTGTTCGGCCTGCCCAGCCTGCGGATCAAGGGGTTCTATCTGGCGGTGGCGACGCTGGCGGCGCAGTTCTTCTTGGTGTGGCTGTTCAACCGGGTGCCGTGGTTCTACAACTATTCGGCCTCGGGGCAGATCAACGCGCCGGAACGTGACGTGTTCGGCATCATCATCACCGGCCCCAACGCGCCGGCCTGGGCGACCTATCTGTTCTGCCTGATCTTCCTGACCGCCTGCGCGATCATCGCCCGCAACCTGACCCGCGGAACCACCGGGCGCACCTGGATGGCGATCCGCGACATGGACATCGCCGCCGAAATCATCGGTGTGAACCCGCTGCGCGCCAAGCTCAGCGCCTTTGCCGTCAGTTCGTTCTTCGTGGGCGTGTCGGGCGCGCTGTTCTTCGCCATCTACCTGGGCGCGGTCGAGGTGGGCGAGGCCTTCGGCATCCAGAAATCCTTCCTGGTGCTGTTCATGGTCATCATCGGCGGGCTGGGCTCGATCTTCGGATCCTTCGCCGGCGCCGCCTTTCTGGTGCTGCTGCCGGTGGTGCTCAAGGTCGTGGGCGCGGACATGCTGGGCTGGCCCACCGACATCGTCGCGCATCTGCAGCTGGTGATCGTGGGCGGGCTGATCATCCTGTTCCTGATCCTCGAACCGCACGGTCTGGCGCAGCTGTGGCGCGTCGCCAAGGAGAAACTGAGACTCTGGCCTTTCCCGCACTAGGGACCGGCCCAATCAAGAAAGGGGCGCAAAGCCCGAACCAACATCGGACAAACCAAGGGAGGAGACACCCGATGAACAAGAAACTGGCAACCATGGCGCTGAGTGCGCTGATGGCCGCAGGTCCGGCAATGGCCGACCTCGTGTTCCCGTCGCTCAGCTACCGCACCGGGCCTTACGCCGCGGGCGGCATCCCCTTCGCGGATGGCTACGCGGATTATTTCACTCTGCTCAACGAGCGGGACGGCGGCATCGGTGGTGTTCCGGCCAAGGTCATCGAGTGCGAAACCGGCTACAACACCGAGAAGGGTGTCGAATGCTATGAATCGACCAAAGGCGAAGGTGCGCTGGTGTATCAGCCGTTGTCAACCGGCATCACCTATCAGCTGATCCCGAAAACCACTGCTGACGACATCCCGATGCACACGATGGGCTATGGCCGCACCTCGGCCAAGAACGGCAAGGTGTTCAGCCACACGTTCAACTATCCGGCCAACTACTGGGACGGCGCCTCGGGTGCGATCAACTATCTGCTGGACGAGAACGGCGGTGACCTGAACGGCAAGAAAATCGCGCTGGTCTATCACAACTCGGCCTATGGCAAAGAGCCGATCCGCACGCTGGAAGAGCTGTCCAAGAAGCACGGCTTCGAGCTGGTGGCCCTGCCGGTCGATCACCCGGGCCAGGAGCAGAAATCGCAGTGGCTGCAGATCCGCCGCGATCGTCCCGACTATGTCCTGATGTGGGGCTGGGGCGTGATGAACCAGGTGGCCATTCAGGAGGCCGCGAACATCCGGTTCCCGATGGAGAACTTCATCGGCATCTGGTGGTCGGGCGCTGAACATGACGTGATGCCCGCCGGTGCGGCCGCCGATGGCTACAAGGCGCTGACTTTCCACAACGTCGGCTCGGACTTTCCGCTGTATGACGATCTGAGGAAATACGTCGTCGATGCAGGCAAGGCCGCCGGTGCCGGCGATCAGGTCGGTACGGTCCTGTACAACCGCGGACTCTATGCCGCGATGCTGGCCGCCGAAGCCGCCAAGAAGGCGCAGGAAATCTCGGGCAAGGCCGACATCACCGGTGCCGACATGCGGGCCGGTATGGAAGCGCTTGAGATGACCGAAGAAAAGATGGCCGAACTGGGACTGCCGAATTTCGGCCCGACCTTCACCGTGAGCTGTGAAAACCACGGCGGCAACGGAATGGTGGGTGTGACCCAGTGGGATGCGGACACCAAGACTTGGTCGCTGATCTCGGACTTCAAGCCGACCGATGGCGACGTGATCGGTGCGCTGATCGAGGAAGACTCGGCCGCTTATGCCGCCGAGAACAACATCGAATCGCGCTGCAACTGAGCGGCACGAACACCGGGGCGGCGGCTGACCGCCGCCCCGAACCGGACAAGCCCCGAACGGGGCAGGCATGAGGACACGCGCTGATGCTGGATGCGGCACAAACCACTGACGTGCAGGCGGAAACCCTGCTTGAGGTCAACAATATCGAGGTGATCTACAACCACGTGATCCTCGTGCTGAAGGGCGTCAGCCTGACCGTGCCCAAGGGCGGGATCACCGCGCTTCTGGGCGGCAACGGGGCCGGCAAGACGACGACGCTCAAGGCGGTGTCGAACCTGCTGAAATCCGAACGTGGTGAGGTGACCAAAGGCTCGATCAAGTATCGCGGCCAGAACGTGCACGAGCGCGACCCGGCCGATCTGGTGCAGAAGGGCGTCATCCAGGTGATGGAAGGCCGCCACTGTTTCGAACACCTGACTGTCGAGGAAAACCTGCTGACCGGGGCCTATACCCGCAAGGACGGCAAGGCCGCCATCCAGCAGGACCTCGAGATGGTCTACAACTATTTCCCCCGCCTGAAAGAGCGGCGCCGCAGCCAGGCGGGCTATACCTCGGGCGGGGAACAACAGATGGTGGCCATGGGCCGCGCGCTGATGAGCCGCCCCGAGACGATCCTGCTAGACGAGCCCTCGATGGGCCTTGCGCCGCAGCTGGTCGAGGAGATCTTCACCATCGTGAAGGACCTGAACGAACAGGAAGGCGTGTCCTTCCTGCTGGCCGAGCAGAACACCAACGTGGCGCTGCGCTTTGCCCATTACGGATACATCCTTGAATCGGGGCGCGTGGTGATGGACGGCCCTGCCGCCGAACTGCGCGAGAACCCGGACGTCAAGGAATTCTACCTCGGCATGTCCGACGAAGGCCGCAAGAGCTTCCGCGACGTGCGGTCCTATCGTCGCCGCAAAAGGTGGCTGTGAGCGGATGGAGGATCTGGCGATGACATTCTACGATGCTCTGGAAACCCGTTCGGCCGACCAGCGCGCCGCCGAGCAATCGGCCGGTCTGCGCGAACAGCTGGCGCGGGCGAAATCCGCGCCCGGTTTCGCGGCCCATTTCGCCGATGTCGATCTGGATGCGATCCAGACCATCGCCGATCTGCCCAGGCTGCCGATTCTGCGCAAGTCCGACCTGACCAAGGCGCAGGGTCAGCACCCGCCCTTTGGTGGCTTTACCGTCAAGCCTGCGCATGGCTTTGCCCATGTGTTCCAGTCGCCGGGGCCGATCTATGAACCCGGCGGAGTCGATCACGACTGGTGGCGCATGGGCCGGTTCCTGCATGCGGCGGGCGTGGGCCAGGGCGATATCGTGCAGAACTGTTTTGGCTATCACCTGACACCCGCGGGCATGATCTTTGAAAACGGCGCCCGTGCCGTGGGCGCCGCCGTGCTGCCCGCCGGCACCGGCCAGACCGAACTTCAGGTGACCGCCGCGCGCGACGTGGGCTGCACCGCCTATGCCGGCACGCCGGATTACCTGAAGGTGATCTTGGACAAGGCCGACGAGATGGGCGTTTCGCTGAACTTCTCGAAGGCCGTCGTGGGCGGCGGGGCTCTGTTCCCCAGCCTGCGCCAGGCCTATGCCGATCGGGGCATCTCCTGTCTGCAGTGCTATGCCACGGCCGATCTGGGCAATATCGCCTATGAAAGCGCCGCGATGGAGGGCATGATCATCGACGAGCATGTCATCGTCGAAATCGTGACCCCCGGTACCGGAACACCGGTGGCGGAAGGCGAGGTCGGCGAGGTCGTGGTGACCTCCCTCAACCCCGACTATCCGCTGATCCGCTTTGCCACCGGTGATCTGTCGGCGGTGTTGCCCGGGCGGTCGCCCTGTGGTCGCACCAACCTGCGCATCAAGGGCTGGATGGGGCGTGCCGACCAGACCACCAAGATCAAGGGCATGTTCGTGCGCCCCGAACAGGTGGCCGCGCTAGTCGCCAAGCATGACGAGATCGTCAAGGCCCGCGTGATCGCCGCCCGGCAGGGCGAGATGGACACGATGACCGTTCAGATCGAAAGCCCAGGCGGCGACGCCGATACCTATGCCAAATCTGTGGTCGAGGTGCTCAAGTTGAAGGGTGCGGTTCAGGTGGTGACGCCCGGCTCGCTGCCCAAGGACGGGCTGGTGATCGAGGATCAGCGCGTCTACGATTGATCCGGCCCTGGATTCTGCGGCCAATTACGCCGCAGAATCCTGTGCCTGCCCACTGGCGTTTCCGAGTTTTTTGGTCGATTAAAGGGGAACCGCAACCTTTGTCGACCCGAGGCCATGGCCCAGATCGAATTTTCAGAACATGGATCGCGCAACCGCGGGGCTCTTGGCACCCGGTTCGTCGGGGCCTTGGCCTATCTGGTGGCGGCAGCCTGCCTGTTGCCGATGGTCGCCGTGGTGCTGGCGGCCGTCACCGGCGGTACCGACACGATCCGGCATCTGCTGGACACGGTCCTGCCCGGCTATGCCACCACCACGGCTATTCTGGTGGTTCTGGTCTCGGCCGGCACCTTCGCCATCGGGGTCGGGGCCGCGTGGCTGGTCACCATGACCCGTTTTCCCGGGGTACGCCTGTTCGAAGTGGCACTGGTGCTGCCGCTGGCCTTTCCGGCCTATGTGCTGGCCTATGCCTATACCTTCATCCTCGATCACCCCGGCATCGTTCAGACCACGCTGCGCCAGGTGACCGGCTGGGGCCCGCGCGACTATTGGTTCCCCGAGATCCGCTCGACCGAGGGTGCGGCAGTCATGCTGATCCTGGTGCTGTACCCCTATGTCTATCTGTTGGCCCGCGCGGCCTTTCTGCAACAAAGCGCCACCGCCTTTCTGGCGGCGCGGGCGCTGGGCAGCAGCCCGTGGTCGGCCTTCTGGCGTGTCTCGCTGCCGATGGCGCGACCCGCCATCGCCGGAGGCGTACTGCTGGCGGTGATGGAGACCATCGCCGATTTCGGCACGGTCGCCTATTTCGGGGTTCAGACCTTTGCCACCGGCATCTATACCAGCTGGTTTTCGATGGCCGACCGCGCGGCGGCAGCGCAGCTGGCGCTGTGCCTTCTGGCCTTTGCGCTGGTGATGGCCGTGACCGAGCGCACCCAGCGCGGCAAAGCCAAATACTACCAGCCGGGCAAACGCCATTCGGCCTTGCCGGCGGCGCAATTGTCCGGTTGGCAGGCCGTGGCGGCGTGGGTCCTGTGTGCCATCCCGGTTCTTTTGGGGTTTCTGTTGCCGGTCGTCGTTCTGGTTCAGATGGGGTTGGAGTCCGAGCAGAACCTGCTGTCGGCACGCTATCTGGGGTTCATTCGCAATTCTCTGACGCTGGCGGGAACGGCGGCGGTGATCACCGTCTGCGCGGCGGTCTGCGTGGGGTTCTATCAACGGCTGCGGCCCGGGCGCGGCTCGGCCATGGCGGCCTATGTGGCGCGGTTGGGCTACGCCGTGCCAGGCGGGGTCATCGCGGTGGGGCTGATCGTGCCCTTTGCTGGATTCGACAATGCGCTGGACGCCTGGATGCGGCAGTCCTTCGGCGTGTCGACCGGGTTGCTGGTCACCGGCTCGATCTGGCTGTTGGTGGCGGCCTACATGGTGCGCTTTTTGGCCGCCGCGCTCAGCGCCTATGAAAGTGGCCAGAGCACGGTGCATGCAAATATGGACGCCGCTGCCCGGTCCTTGGGGCAGACACCATTGGGCACGTTGAGGCGGGTGCATCTGCCGATCCTCACGCCGTCGTTGCTGACGGCGCTGCTGATTGTGTTCGTGGACGTGATGAAGGAACTGCCGGCCACGCTGATCATGCGGCCGTTCAACTTTGATACGCTGGCGGTGCAGGCCTATCGGCTGGCCTCGGACGAACGGTTGGAGGGCGCCGCCGTTCCGTCGCTGGTGATCCTGGCCGTGGGGCTGCTGCCGGTGATCCTGATCTGCCGCCAGGTGGGTCGCAAGCCCTGACCGGCGGTTCAAAAATACCACACCCTGTCGTGACAGACTTGATCTGATCTCCGTTTCCGGCAAGGCTGAAGACATGAACATGCAGCCTCCCAGCCGGAACCCTGCAGGGCCGACCCAGATGCCGGTGGCCTTCAACCGGCAAGAGATGTCATTGATTCTTTCCGTCTATGGACGGATGGTCGCCGCCGGAGAATGGCGCGATTACGGAATATCCAACCTGCGCGACGTGGCGATCTTTTCGGTCTTCCGGCGCACCGCCGAACACCCGATCTACCGCATCGAGAAACACCCGCGTCTGCGGCAGAAACAGGGCATGTTCTCGGTGGTGGGCATGGACGGACGCATCCTGAAACGCGGGCACGACCTGCGCGCCGTCCTGCGGGTGCTTGAGCGCAAGCTGATCCGCTCGGTCGACCCGGATTAGAGCCGCTTGTGCGCCGTGACCGGCCCGTCGCCCTGGGCCTCGATCCGGGCGATGGCCTGATCCATCGGCTCGAATACCACGGCCATGTGGTGGGCATTGGCATGCAGCAGCAGGTTGTCACCGGACACCCAGGCCACATGGCCTTTCCAGAACAGCAGATCGCCACGCTGCGCCGGGGAGCCTTGAGGCAATGCGGTCCCCAGGTCCCGCTCTTGATCGCCGCTGTCGCCGGGGCAGGCCACACCGCAGGCCAGCAGCCCCGCCTGCACCAGGCCCGAACAATCCAGCCCCCACCGGCTGTTGCCACCCCACAGATAGGGCGTGCCCAGAAAAAGTTCGGCCACCGCCACCGGGTCGTTCAGCAGTGTTCCGACCGGTTTGACATGCACTGCGGGGATGAACCCAAGCTCGGTCTCGACAAAGCGGTCTTGCTGCGACAGCACCACGATCCGGCTGCCAAAGCTCAGGCTGACTCGGTCGGGGCTTTTGATGTCGGATTCGGAATAGGCATGGGTCGCCGGGGCCCAGATCCAATGCGTGGCCGGGGCATCCGGGCCCAGCTGGTCCGCGCGCAACCAGCCTTGATACCCATCCTTGTCGGAAACCACCCGGTACCAGCCGCCGGACTGTTCGGTGACGTCAAGGCCGTCGCCATACAGCAGCTGCCGGTCGCGCGAACCCTTGGGGCTGCGCAGCAGGTCCACGACGGGGCGGATGACGCGCGCGCGGTTCACAGGCCCAGCAACCCCGGCAGGGCGGTCAGCAGGGCGCGCGGCCCTTGCCCCAACCCGCCCTTGCTGCGGCCGGGCTCTTTAGCTTTTTGCCAGGAATAGATGTCGAAATGCATGTACCGGCTGTTTTCCACGAACCGCCGCAGGAACAACGCCGCGGTGATCGACCCGGCGAACCCGCCCGCCGGCGCGTTGTCGAGATCGGCGATGCCCGGTTCGATCAAGGTTTCGTAGGGCGTGTGGAACGGCATCCGCCAGACCGGGTCAGCCGCCTGAACAGCGGCCTGCACCAAGGCCTGCGCAGCGGCATCGTCATCGGTGTAGAACGGGGCCAGATCCGCCCCCACCGCCACCCGCGCCGCCCCGGTCAGCGTCGCCATCGAGATCACCAGATCCGGCGCGCCCTCATCCGCCAGCGCCAGCGCATCGGCCAGCACCAGCCGCCCTTCAGCATCGGTGTTGTTGATCTCGACCGTCAGGCCCTTGCGTGAGGTCAGGATGTCGCCCGGCCGGAACGCGTTGCCCGCCACCGCGTTTTCCACCGCCGGGATTAGTACACGCAATTGCAGCGGCAGATCCAGCGCCATGATCATGCGCGCCAGCCCCAGCACGTTCGCCGCGCCGCCCATGTCCTTTTTCATCAAACCCATCGCGGCGGCGGGCTTAAGATCCAGCCCGCCGGTGTCGAAACAGACGCCTTTGCCGACCAGAGTCAGTTTCGGGCCGGATGTGCCCCAGGTCATCTCGATTAGGCGCGGGGCCTGTTCGGCGGCCCGGCCCACGGCGTGGATCATCGGGAAATTCCGTTCCAACAGCGCGTCGCCCTGTGTCACCGAACACTGGGCGCCGAACTCCCCGGCCAGCGCCTCGGCCGCGGCCTGAAGCTGATCGGGGCCCATGTCGGCCGCGGGCGTGTTGACCAGATCGCGGATCAGCGCCTCGGCATTGGCCATGATCTCGACCCGCGCGGCGTTCACCCCGTCCGGCGCGACCAGCCTGGCCTTGGCGGCCGATTGCGTGGCATATCGGTCAAAGGCATAGCCGGTCAGCAACCAGCCCAGCGCCTCGACCTCGGCGCGGTCGGCGGGCAGGCCCGAAGCGATGGCATAGGTGCCCTCGGGCAGCGCCTCGGCCGCGGCGGCCAGCGGGAACCGAACCCGCGCGCGCCGGTCGGCGGTGCCATAGCCGGCCAGTGCACGATCGGGCGCCCCTTCAGCACCCGGGATCAGCAACACCTGCCCCAACGCCCCGGTGAACCTGTTCGCCGCCACCCAGGCCTGAACCTGCGGCGGCTGCGCTTCGAGCCACCCATCGCGTGCGTCCTGGTCGATGACATGCAGCGCAGTGGCCGGTTGGTCGGGGGAAGCGAATGTCAGGGTCATGGGCGCCTCGGTCTGATCAGGGTCGTGCACAGACTAGCGACAGGTATGGCGCCCGCAACCCCCGTCAGATCGAAAGATCCTGCTGGTCCCACACGGCGGTCAGCGACCGTTCGCCCACCCGGATCAGCCGGTTAAGCGTGGCGCCGGCGGCCACCGCATCGCCCGCATCTACGGCCCGGGTCACGTCCGCGGCCACACGGGCCAGCAGGGTCATGCCCACCTGTTCGGCGATCGCGATCAGAGACCTGGCGCATTTGCGCAGGTCGGTCCAGTTGCGCTGACGCCAGTGCCGCTCGCAATTCGACAGACGCACGGCCAGTTCCTCGACCGTGCGGCACAGCACGTCCATCGCGTTCTGGTCGCCCAGCTGCCGGTACAGCCCGCTCAGGCAGTCCGGGTCCAGACGGACGGATTCCTTCTGTTCAAGCGTGACAATCTTGTCCACCACATTCACCCCAATCTTCATGCCCCCACGGCACCGGTGACCCTGCCACACTGAACCTTTGCAATTCCTTGAGGCCAACCGGCAAAATCGCTCGAATTTTTCCTGAATTTGGGTTACAGCGGCCGCCAGAAAGACTATCAGGGACAGCCCAATGCAATTTGCCAAACCTCTGCCGAGCTATCTGGTTCAGCGGTATCACGGCTGGAAGGCCACCACTTATTCCGAGAACCAGGCCTGGTACCGACGCTTGGCAACCGAGGGGCAACGCCCGCGCGCCATGGTGATTTCGTGCTGTGACAGCCGGGTGCATGTCACCTCGATCTTCGGCGCCGATCAGGGCGAGTTCTTCATCCACCGCAACATCGCCAACCTGGTTCCGCCCTACGAGCCCGACGGCGAGCGCCACGGCACCAGCGCGGCGATCGAATATGCGGTGACGGCGCTGAAGGTGGCGCATCTGATTGTGCTGGGCCATTCGCAATGCGGTGGCGTGCAGGGCTGCATCGACATGTGCAAGGGCAACGCTCCGCAGTTGGAGGCCAAGGAAAGCTTTGTCGGCCGCTGGATGGACATCCTCAAGCCCCGGTTCGATCTGGTCGCCGATGTTGACGACAGTACTGAACAGGCCCGCCAGTTCGAGCGGCAGGCGGTCGTCGCCTCGCTCGAGAACCTGATGACCTTTCCCTTCGTCGAAAGCGCCGTGAAAGCCGGCGAGATGTCGATCCACGGGCTGTGGACAGATATCGGCGAGGGCGCGCTGGAATTCTACGACCCCAAGGAGAAGAAGTTCGCCTTGGTCTGATCGGCGCGTACGCGCGCACCCGGCCGATTCGACCCGGCGGGTCAGGGCAGGCGAATCCGCGCCAGTATGCCCAGATGGTCCGACCCCAGATAGGGGCGGAGATGCACCGTGCCGGTCGTGCCCTTGGGGAAAAGGAGGTTGTCGATGGGCATCGGCATCATCCAGCTGCCCAGGGAATGGGTGTTCAGCATCATTCCGAAATTCCGGTTGCCGGTGGCCGAGCGGATTCGCGCCACGCTGCCGCCCCAGGGCACCATGTTGAAATCGCCACCGACCAGAACCGGGCCATCCAGGTTTTCGATATATTCGGCGATTTTGCGGCTTTGGTCGAACTGGTCATACGGAAACGGCCACTGCATGTGGATCGAGACCACCCAGACCGGCCCGTTGTCCGGGGTCAGCACCTTGATCCCGGCCGCACCCAGCCCTGACAGGCAGAAGTCCGACCCGTCGATGGCGGGCAGATCGGTCAGAACCGCCACGTTCTGTTCGGGGCGAAACCTGCAGTACACCGCAGTAGGGTAGTGCTCGAACAGGGTGTGCATGTATTTTCGGTTGTGGCTCGAGACCTCCTGCAGCGTCACGATCCGGGCGCCGGATGCGATGATATCCTCGGCCAGCTCGTATCGAGGCCATGCCTTCCGCATCAGATTCTTCTGATAGAAGGTCAGGCAGCCGTCGTCACAGCTGGTGTCGGCCGGCGCGTAGCCCAGCGCGATCGATGCAGCGGCGACCAGTGAAAACGCCATCGAGACCAGAGCCAGCCGCCAGGCCCGGACCAGCGCCAGCACCAAGGCGCAGACCATCAGCAAGGCCCCGGCCTGAGGGCGCAGCAAGGCCAGCGAATCCCCCACGGCCAGATAGCGCCCGGTGAACCCCATCAGGACGACGCCCGCCAACAGCGCGGCGCACAACGCAATCAAGCGCCGCAAGATGGCTTTTCCGGTCAATGCCTGCATTCAACGCCCCGGGTCTACGGTCAGGTCAGGATATGCGCTCTGACCCGCCTCGCGTCCAGACCCGCTGCCACAATAATGGCTGCCCACGGGCGCCCGTCCCGAAAACACGCAAGGCCGCCTCGGCGGAGGCGGCCTTGCAATTGCATCAGGGCCGGATGTCAGCCCTTTTTCAGAACCTCGCGGCCCAGCAGCTCGGCGATCTGGACGGCGTTCAGGGCTGCGCCCTTGCGCAGGTTGTCCGATACGCACCACAGGTTCAGGCCGTTTTCCACGGTCGAATCCTGACGGATGCGGCTGATGAAGGTGGCGAAATCGCCCGCGCATTCGACCGGCGTGACGTATCCACCGTCCTCGCGCTTGTCGATCACCATCAGGCCGGGGGCCTCGCGCAGGATGTCGCGGGCCTCGTCCTCGTCCAGGAATTCCTCGAACTCGATGTTGATCGCCTCGGAATGGCCCACGAAGACCGGCACGCGCACGCAGGTGGCGGTCAGCTTGATCGACGGATCGACGATCTTCTTGGTTTCGGCGACCATCTTCCACTCTTCCTTGGTCGAGCCGTCTTCCATGAAGACGTCGATATGCGGAATGACGTTGAAGGCGATCTGCTTGGTGAACTTCTTCGGCGGCACATCGTTGATCGGGTTGTAGACGGCCTTGGTCTGGTCCCACAGCTCGTCCATGCCCTCCTTGCCGGCGCCCGAGACCGACTGATAGGTCGAGACCACGACGCGCTTGATGTTGGCGCGGTCATGCAACGGCTTCAGCGCCACCACCATCTGCGCGGTCGAGCAGTTGGGGTTGGCGATGATGTTCTTGTTCTTGTAGTCGTGGATCGCCTGCGGGTTCACTTCCGGAACGATCAGCGGGATCTCGGGGTCGTAGCGATAGAGCGACGAGTTGTCGATCACCACGCAGCCCGCGGCCGCCGCCTTGGGGGCGTAATCCTTAGTCGCGGCCGAGCCCACGGCGAACAGCGCCATGTCCCAGCCGGTGAAATCGAACGTGTCCAGATCCTGGGTCTTGAGTGTCTTGTCGCCAAAGCTGACCTCGGTGCCCAGCGAACGGCGGCTCGCCAGAGCGGCGATTTCGTCAACCGGGAACTGGCGCTCGGCCAGGATGTTCAGCATTTCGCGGCCCACGTTCCCCGTGGCGCCGACGACAACGACGCGATAGCCCATGTCTAGTCTCCTGAATTAAGGACGCGCGTTCATAGCCGCGAAACCGAAAAGAAAAAAGGGTCTTCGCGGCGGAATTGACCGTTTGACGCAGTTTTGCGGCACCTCAGCCGGCCAGCAGCCGTCGATAGAGCGCAACAAGCGCCTGCGCCTCGCCGTTGATGTCGAAATTCCGTTCAACATGGGCGCGGGCGGCCTGACCCGCGCGGGCCAGGGAATCACGGTCCGCCAACATCTCGGCCGCGGCTGCGGCCAGCGCCGGAATGTCGCCCGGAGGCACCACCCGACCCAACGCGGGGTCGGTCACGATCTCGGAAAACGCACCCACATCGGTGGCCACCACGGGCACGCCGCAGGCCATCGCTTCGAGGGGGGTCAGTCCGAACCCCTCCCAGCGTTGGGGGGCGATGAACAGGTCCAGCACCTGGTACCATTGGGCGATCCTGTCCACGGTGACCTCGGGCTTGAAAAGGATGCGGTCGGACAGGCCGGCCTCGGCCACCTTGGCCTTCAGGTCGTTCAGAAAGCCCACATGCTTTTCCGTGGCCCGCCCCATGACGATGCCTGACACGTCGTCGAACTGCCCACACAGCCCGATCATGGCATCCACGAAAGCGTCGGTGCCTTTCTGGTGCCGGATGCGCCCGTAACAACCCAGCAGCAACCCGTCGGGCAGCCCCAGCTTCTGGCGCAGCGCCGCCTTGTCCTGCGGAGGGGTGAAATCCTGCAGATTGATCCCGTGCATGATCACCTGCGCGTCCCGCTCGAGGTATTCGGCCGTCTTGCGTGAGGTGGCCACCACCGCGTCCATCTTGCCGATCAGCCACTTGGTATAGCCCGTATGCGCCCGCTGCGAGGCGCTGGTGAACAGCAGTTTCAGCCGCAGCCGCAGCAGGTCGCGCAGGATCAGGCCCAGCAGCATCTCGGTGTTGCGGCGGGCGTGCCAGACCCGCAGCGTCTTGCGCGACAGAAAGGGCAGGTGGCCCAGCGGGATGTGCGGGATGTCCTCAGGCAGGCCCGGGCCGGTGGCGGCGATGTCGATCCACTGCGCCTGCAACGGCACCAGCCGTGCGATCGTGGCGGTCACGCCCGACAGGCGGCGTTTCAGGTTGGGGGCAAGGACAACGGGGTCTTTCACGGGATGCGCTCCGGCGGGGTCTCACTCCATGCTGTCAAGGCTGAACAGGTAGATCACGCAGCCGATCGCCAGCGTGGCGGCAAAGAAGGCGAATATCGCTGTGTAGGGTGCGGTTGGTCCCATGTCCACCGTCGCCGCATGGATGCGGCCGGTGGCGAATTGCGCCAGCCCCACGCCGCCGATCCCGAACAGGTTCAGCAGGGTCACGCCGCGCCCCACCAGGTGCGCCGGGATGAAGGCGCGCCCATGCGCCATGATCACCGGGAAGGATGCCCCCAGAAACCCGATCAGCGACATCAGCAGAACCGACAGCCAGACGGCGTCCGCGACCCACAGCCCCAACAGCCCCAGCGCCAGTACCGCCAGCGCGTTGCCGCCGAAGATCACCCATTTGCGGGTGTTCAGCAGCCGGTCCAGCGGCCCATAGACAAAGGTGCCCGCGATCATCGCGGCGCCCATGACCAGCGTGGCCTGCCCGATCTGGGTGGCGCTCAGCCCGAACACGTCCAGCAGATAGGGGCCGGCCCACAGCCCCCGCAGCGCGGCCGAGGGCGCATAGGCCACCAGCATCAACGGCAAAATCGCCCACAGAGCTGGCTCGCGCAGCAGGTCCAAAACCGAACCCTTCTGCTCTGACACCACCCGCGCGGGGTCTTTAACCGTGACCCAGATGCCCACGGCCACCGCGCCCGAGATCGCGGCCAGCCCGGCCAGCGTCGCGCGCCAGCCCATTAGCTCGACCGCCAGCGCCGTGGGATACGAAGCTACGAGGTTGCCAACCGACCCCACGCCCAGCATCACCGCGGCCAGGGTCGCGAATTTCGCGGGCGGATACTCGCGGGCAAAGATGAAATACGAGGCCATCAGAACCGGCGAACACCCGACCCCGATCAACGCCATCGCCAACGCCACGTGCAGGGGCGTCGTGGCCAGCGCGAACACCGCGGCCCCACCCGCGCCGCCGATCAGCAGCAGAACCGCCGCCGTCTGCCGCGGGCCAACCCGGTCCAGCGCCCAGCCCACCGGGATCTGCATGGCCGCAAAGACCAGAAACCACAGGCCCGAGGCCCAAGCCAGATCCTCGGGCGTGGCGCCGATGTCGCGGGCCAGATCGGCGGTCAGAACCGCAAGGAACGCGCGGAAGAACTGGCTGAGGACATAGGCCAGACACAAGATCACCAAACCTGCCTGCATGTCAGTCTCCCTAACGTCCGCTTTGGCAGGATGCTTGGCACGTCCCGATGCCATGCACAAGCGCGTGTGATATGTTGCAATGTCGGGACAGGCACGCGGACTGCGCTAACATGATCTTGAGGTAATGGGAGGGACGATGAAAGACGCCGATCTGGGATTCTATGACCGGATTCCCGTCACGCGCGATTTTCTTGCCCTGTCCGACCCGGCGCGGTTCACGCCGGTCCCGGACGGTTGGATCGTCGGCGTGGCCGATATCGTGGACTCGACCGGCGAAATCGCCCGTGGCCGCTACAAAACCGTGAACACGGTGGGTGCGGCGGTGATCTCGGGTATGATCAACGCGCTGGGCGGTCAGAATTTCCCGTATGTATTCGGCGGCGACGGGGCCGGATTCGCCGTCGCGCCCGAACACGAATCCAAGGCACGCGCCACGCTGGCGGCGCTGCGCAGCTGGGCCGCGGCCGAGTTCGACATCGCCCTGCGCGCGGCCCTGGTGCCCGTGTCCGACCTGCGCGCGGCAGGGCACGACCTGCGGGTGGCACGCCATGCGCCGTCCTCAGGGGTGGACTACGCTATGTTCACCGGCGGCGGGCTGGCCTGGGCCGAGGCGCAGATGAAGGCCGGTCGGTACGAGGTTCCGCCCGCCGGGCCCGAGGCGCAGCCCGACCTGACGGGCCTGTCCTGCCGCTGGTCCAACAGCCCGGCGCGGCACGGGCAGATCGTGTCGCTGGTCATCCAGCCGACCGCCCGCGCGACCGAACGCGATTTTGCCGATTTGGCCCAATCGGTCCTGTCCGCCGCCGAGGCGCTGGAGCGCGCGGGTCATCCCGTGCCGGCTGGAGGACCGCCAATGAAATGGCCGCCGCCGGGGCTGGCGCTCGATGCTCATGTCTCGCGCGCGGGGCGCAACCTGGCGGTGCGCAAGGCCGCGCTGCTGGTACAGAACCTGCTGATCTGGCTGTTGTTCAAAACGGGCAAGAGACTGGGCGAGTTTGAGCCGGGCCACTACAAGACCATGGTCAGCCGAAATGCGGATTTCCGCAAATTCGATGACGGGTTGAAGATGACGCTGGATTGCGACGGCGAGACCCTGTCGCGGATCACCCGGCTGCTCGACGATGCGCGCGGGCGCGGCAAGGTTCGGTACGGCATCCATTCCCAGCACGAGGCGATGATGACCTGCGTCGTCCCCGCCGCCACCCGCGACGATCATGTGCATTTCGTCGATGGCGCCTCGGGCGGCTATGCACGGGCTGCCGCCGCGATGCGGGGTTGAGCCGGCTCTAGGCCTTCCACTTCGCGGCCAGCCCGCGCGCCGCCTGCGCCAGAAGCATCACGTCGATGCCGACCGCCAGAAACTGCGCGCCCATGTCGCGATAGGTCTGAACCGCTTCGTCATTGGTACCCAGAATGCCAGGCGCCTTGCCTGCGGCCCGGATCCGTTTCAGCGCATCGGCGATGGCCGAGCGGACCTCGGGCGCGGTGCTGTCGCCCTTGTATCCCATGTCGGTGGACAGATCGGCCGGGCCGATGAACACACCATCCACACCCTCGACCTGCAGGATCTCGTCCAGCGCGGCCAGGCCAGCCCGGTTCTCCACCTGCACCAGCAGGCAGATCTCGTCATCGGCGGTCTGCACATAGTCGCCGACCTGACCGTACATCGTTGCCCGCGACGCCGCCGCCCCGACGCCGCGCGCGCCTGTCGGCGGATAGCGGCAGGCACGCACCAGTTCGCGCGCCTGGTCGGCGCTTTCGACGATCGGCACCAGAACGGTCTGGGCGCCGGCATCCAGCACCATCTTGATCAGCCAGGTCTCGCCCACGGGCACCCGCACCACCGGGTGCGAGCGGCTGTTGGCTAGCGCCATCAGCTGATCGCGGATCGAGCGGATGTCGTTTGGGGCATGTTCGCCATCGATCACCAGCCAGTCGAACCCGGCGGTTCCCATGATTTCGGCGGTGACGGGCTCGGCAAAACTCATCCAGCAGCCAATCTGCATTTCGCCCTGTGTCAGAGCCTGTTTGAACGGGTTTTTGGGGGCGGGCATCAGTTGTCCTCCTTCGGGGGTGTGGGCAAGGTGCGGGCGATTTGGGTGATAACGTCAAAGGCCATCCGGACGTCCTCCTCGGTGGTTTCGAACTGGCCGGCCTGAAAGCGGATGACGATGTCGCCATCGACTCGGGTCTGGGTCAGATAGATGCGGCCGTCATCGTTGATGGCGTTGACCAGCCGCAGGTTCAGGTCGTCCAGATCCGCGGTGCCGGGTGGCTCATAGCGAAAGGTCCAAAGGGACCACATGGGCGGGGTGACGATCCGGAAATCCGGCTCGGCCGCCAGCCGGTCATGCAGGTCGCCCGACCAGTTGACGTGGTTGCGCAGCCGCGCGCGCAGCCCTTCCAGCCCGTAGGCGCGGATCACGAACCACAGTTTAAGCGCCCGGAACCGGCGGCCCAGCGGCACCGACCATTCCGAATAATTGATGATCCCGTCCTGGCCATGGGTTTTCAGGTATTCGGGGCTAATCGCCAGCGTCTGCACCAGATCGTCGGGGTTTTTCAGGAAATGCGCGCAGCAGTCGAACTGAACCCCCAACCATTTGTGCGGGTTGAAAACGATGCTGTCGGCCCGGTCGATCCCCGGCCAATAGTGGCGGTATTCGGGGCAGATCATCGCCGACCCGGCCCAGGCCGCATCCACATGCGTGTACAGCCCGTATTTCTGCGCGACTTTCAGGCACTCATCCACCGGATCGGTCGCGCCGGTTCCGGTGCCGCCGACGCACAGGATCACCCCCGCGGGGTGAAGGCCGGCGTCCAGATCGGCCCGGATCGTGGCCTCGAGCGCCGCCGGGTCCATGCCGCGCCAGTCACCCTTGATCGGGACACGCACCAGGTTGTCCTGCCCGATCCCGGCGACCCAGATGGCGCGGTCGACCGATGTGTGCACCTCGGACGAGCAATAGACGCGCAAGGGTTTCTGCCCGAACAGGCCCTGACGGTTGCCCTGCCAGTTCAGCGCCTTTTCCCGCATGGTCAGAACGGCGGCCAGCGTGGCCGAGGAGGCCGAATCCTGGATCACACCGGCAAACCCTTCGGGCAGGTCCAGCGCCTGCCGCAGCCAGTCCATCATCCGGGTTTCCATCTCGGTCGCCGCGGGCGAGGTTTGCCACAACATGCATTGCGGGGCGATCGCGCTGGCCAGAAACTCGGCCAGCACCGACGGCGCCGAGGCGTTCGAGTTGAAATAGGCGAAGAAGCGCGGATGCTGCCAATGAGTGATGCCGGGCATCACGATCCGCTCGAAATCCTCGAATATCCCCTCGATCGGCTCGCCGGTTTCGGGCGGGGCGGGGGGCAGGGCGTTCAGCACGTCGCCCGGCCGGGTCCGGGCGCGCACGGGGTGATCGCCGACGGTCTGGTGATAATGCTGTGCCCATTCGGCCACCCGCTTGCCCCAGTCCGAGAATTCACTCCATTCCATCGGTCACCTATTTCTTTGCATCTTTTCCGCGCCAGTGATGGACACACTGCGGCGCAGGTCAATCGAAATTCCGAACAGCCCCTCGCGCACCACTGCCCGGAATGCTTGAACGTCCGGGTGTGGTGTCTATGCTGCGGGCAACGGCCACAAACGGACACGCCATGACCCGACCTCTGTTTTCCCTGCCCGACCCCTTGGCGATCCCTGTATCAGGCGAAGATACCACCTATCCGGTTGGGCGCATCTTTTGCGTCGGCCGGAACTATGCCGCCCATGCGGCCGAGATGGGAAACGAGGTCGACCGTGAGGCGCCGTTCTATTTCACCAAGTCCCCGCAGAACGCCACTCTGACCGGGCAGACCGTGCCTTACCCGCCGGGAACCGAGAATTATCATCACGAAATGGAACTGGCCTTGGCCATCGGTCGCCCGGTGTTTCAGGCGACGTCGCAGCAGGCTTGGGATGCCGTGTTCGGATATTGCTGCGCGCTGGACATGACACGGCGCGACCTGCAGATCCGCGAGCGCAACAAGCAGCGCCCCTGGGATCTGGGCAAGGATGTGGAAAACGGCGCGGTCTTCGCACCGCTGACCCGAGCCGCCGATTGGGCGGCGACAGATGACATTCGCATCCATCTGAGCGTCAACGGTGAGGTCCGGCAGGACGCCACCTTGTCCGAACTGATCTGGCAGATCGACGAGATCGTCATGCACCTGTCCCGGTTCTATCACCTGCGGCCCGGCGACCTGATCCTGACCGGAACGCCCGCCGGTGTCGGCCCGGTTGTCGCCGGAGACGTGCTGACCGGCGGTATCGACGGGCTGGACCCCATCCGCCTAACCCTCGGGCCGGCGGAATAGACCCTAAGAAAGGGTTTTCAGCTGCTCAAACAGGCGCGCGAAGCCAGTCTGCGTCAAAAGCGACCCGATCCAGCCCGGCAAAACGGCGCACCCGGTCCAGCTCGGCCTCGAGCCGCCGGGTGCGGGGGTGCGACCACCGGACCCCGCGCTCGGTCCACAGGGCGCGGACCCGCAAGGTGCCTTCGTCGCGATGGGCCTTCATGTCGATCCGTCCGATCAGACGGTCTTTCTCGAGCAGCGGAAAGACGTAGTACCCATAGGTGCGTTTGGCCTCGGGCACGAAGACCTCGATCCGATAGTGGAAGCCGAACAGGCGTTGGGCGCGGGTGCGGTCGCGCAGCATCGGGTCGAACGGGCTGAGCACGCGGATCCGTCCCGGCGCGGGGGCAGGGTCGGCAGCCCGGTCCGTCAGATCGGGCCGCGCAAACACGCGGCGCATTCGACCATCGGCACATTCCACCTCGATTTCCTGCAGATCACCCCGTGTCAGAGCCTGTTTGCACCACTCTTTCGCCTCGGCAGGGGTGACCGTATCCCAAAAGGCGGCCAGTTCGCCCGAGGTGGCAAAGCCCAACCGGTCGAGCGCCGCGCGGCACAGCCAGTCCACCGTCGCGTGATGGTCGCACTCCATCACGCCGGGGCATAGATGGGCATCGATCACGCGCTCGGTCAGGTCGTATTGCTTTTGAAACCCTCGGCGCCCCACCACCGTCAGCGCGCCCGAGCGCCACAGGTATTCCAGCGCCGTTTTCGAGGGGTGCCAATCCCACCAGCCGCCCGAGCTCTTTTTCTCCTCCTGACCCAGATCGGCCGAGCATACCGGACCGTGGTCGCGGATGTGCCGCAGCACGGTCTCGAACTGCTGTTCGAACCCGTCGCGCCGCCAGTTGCGCCAGCGGGCCCGCAGCATCTCGGCGTCGCGCTGGAAGCGCAGATGCCAATGCGGATAGAACGCCATCGGGATTACGGCGGCGTCGTGGGTCCAGTGTTCGAACAGGTCGCGGTCGCGCTCGTACAGGCGTTTGAGGTCGTTCGGCCGATAGGACGGGCGGCGCGAGAACAGGATCATGTCATGAGCGCGGGCAACGGTGTTGATGCTGTCGAGCTGCACGAACCCCAGCCGGTGGATCAGGTGCAGCAGATCGGGCCCCTTGGCCGGAACCGCGGGTTGTTCCGCCAGCACGTGGCGGTCCATGAACAACGCACGGGCGGTTCGGTTGTCCAGCCGGGGTCGCGCGGGTGCCTCAGCGCCGCTTGAGCGTGTCGCCATAGCTGATCTTGGGCGTAAGGGTGATGCGGGTCTCGAT
The DNA here is from genome assembly GCF_059613325.1 of Ruegeria sp. BHSA191. NCBI lineage: Bacteria > Pseudomonadati > Pseudomonadota > Alphaproteobacteria > Rhodobacterales > Roseobacteraceae > Ruegeria > Ruegeria sp. BHSA191. The sequence goes on along the minus strand of NZ_JBXWSH010000015.1, from coordinate 43,952 downwards.
CTCGGCGTCGGGATCGGCCCGCTTGGCGGCGATGATTTCGGCCGCCTTGCGCCCGATTTCCAATCGGCAGGCATCCATCGTCGCCAGCTTGCGCGGCAGACCCTGCAGCAGTTCAACGTTGTTGAATCCGGCCAGACCGATCTGCCCGGGCACATCGATACCTTGCTCAAGCAGGTACAGCAGCCCGCCTGCGCCGATCATGTCGTTGGAGTAATACAGGAAATCCAGATCCGGGGAGCGTTCGAGCATGGCTTTGGTCATCTCGCGTCCCTTGGCCAGGGCCGAACCGCCGGAATAGAACTCTCGGTCCTCGATCTCGATTCCGTGTTTGCCCAGAACTTCGGTGAAGCCCTCGAACCGTTTGCGCGCGCGGTGGTCCAACGGCATCTTGGTGCCCATGAAGCCGATATGCTGATACCCGGCCTTCAGGATCGCCTGCGCCATCTCGCGCCCGGCCCGGCGATGCGAAATGCCCACCATCGCGTCCACAGGCTTGCCGTCTGTATCCATGATCTCGACCACCGGAATGCCCGCCGAATCCAGCATGGCCCGCGCGGCCTCGGTGTGTTCCAGCCCGGCGATGATCACGCCCGAGGGACGCCACGAGAGCATCTCGTACAGAACCTTCTCCTCTTTTTCCGGCAGATAGTCGGTGACGCCGACCACGGGCTGCAGCTCGGTATCCTCGAGCACCTGGTTGATGCCGGTCAGCACCTCGGGGAAGACCATGTTCGACAGCGACGGGATGATCACCGCCACCAGGTTCACCCGGCTCGAGGCCAGTGCACCGGCGATCTTGTTGGGCACGTACCCCAGCTCTTTCGCGGCGGCCAGAACCCGGGTTCGGGTGGCCTCGGACACATCGCCCCGATTGCGCAGGACCCGGCTGACCGTCATTTCCGACACACCGGACGCTTCAGAGACATCACGGAGGGTAAGCGGGCGTTTCGTTTCTGTTGTCACCGGGGATACCTGCATTGTTGTTTGCCCCCGATGCTAGCGCGAACGGGGCAATCTGTTCAACTGTTGTGCAAAGGTCATGACAAGCGGGAAAAACCCGGCTAGAGAAGGCGCCGCGCGGCCCCGTGGCTCAATTGGATAGAGCAGCCCCCTCCTAAGGGGCAGGTTGCAGGTTCGAATCCTGCCGGGGTCGCCATAAAAATCAAAATGTTGTGCCAAAATAGCCAGAAGTATGCGCAAAAGAACGAATTAGTGCGCGCAAGGTGGTTGGCTGGGTGATGCGGTAGCCGGCTTTCCGCAGAGAATATAACTTAAAAACAATGGCCTGGGAGTCTTCACCCTGTGCCCTACCGGCTCGCCATCCACTCCCCGTCACCCCCTGATTTGACACGTCGCCCCGGATCGCGTCACTGGAGGCAATCAGGCTCCGGAACCCTTCAGACCCACCCCCACTACCATGACGGTGTGGCGGGCTCGGCCCGTGTCCGGTTCGATCAGCGCATTTTGAGCCGCCAGTCCGATAGAACAATGCTTTCCCGATCAACAAGCCTGTGTGGCCACATCAAGACAGCTTGCGGCAATACCGCGTTTTGGGATATTTTTCATTATAGGGGAATGGTGCCCAGGAGAGGCATCGAATTCCTATATCTTGGGGTACCACGAAACATCAGTATCGCAGTAAATACCAATAAAATATAGGAATCTTTGTTTCAGGTTGTTTCATTCTGCCCCACCATACCCCATATCTAGGGGTGGATAGAGAGGTGGACAGAAAATGGCACGGCCAAAGCACAAGCTTTCCAGCGCCGAACTCAAGGCCAAAGCCCCAGGCAAGTATTCGGACGGGGGCGGTCTATGGTTTCACAAGCGGCACGATGGCGGCGCGCAATGGTTTCTGCGCTACACACTGTTCGGGCGGCGGCATGAAATGGGGCTTGGCAGCTTCCCGGCGGTTTCGTTGAAGGCGGCGCGACAAGAAGCCGAGAAGTGGCAGGCGGTGGTTCGGGATGGCAAAGACGCCATCAAGGAGCGGGAACGCCAGAGCCGTGAAGCGGAACGCAATCTGAACATTCTGGCCGATATCGCCAAGGACGCCTTTGAAAGCCGCAAGGCCGAACTGAAAGGCGACGGGAAGGCTGGGCGTTGGTTCAGCCCCTTGGAACTGCACGTCTTGCCGAAGCTGGGCAAAATGCCCGTATCGCAGATTGACCAGCGCGACATTCGCGACACCCTTGCTCCGATCTGGCACACCAAGGCCGATACGGCGCGCAAAGCCATGAACCGTCTGTCTATCTGTATGCGCCATGCGGCGGCGCTGGGCTTGGATGTGGATCTGCAGGCGACGGAAAAGGCCAAAGCCCTATTGGGCAAGCAGCGGCACAAGGCGACCAACATCCCGGCCATGCCGTGGCAGGATGTGCCCGCGTTCTATCAATCCTTGGATGGCGGCACGACGGTTGAACTGGCGCTGCGCCTTCTGATACTGACGGCGGTGCGCAGCTATCCTTTGCGTCACCTGCACCTAGACCAGATCGACGGCGATATCTGGACCATACCGGCAGAGGCCATGAAAGGCCGCAAGGGCGCGACCAGCGATTTTCGGGTGCCGTTGTCGCAAGAGGCCCAAAGGGTGATTGCTGAGGCCACTCCGTTTGCGAGAGACGGCTATCTGTTTCCGGGCGTCCGAAAGGGCGTGATATCCGACATGACCATGAGCAAACTTATGGAGCGGCGCGGCTTGGTGGAGCGTCCGCACGGGTTTCGATCCAGTTTCCGCGATTGGATTGCCGAGGCGACCAATACCCCGCACGAAGTGGCAGAGACGGCGCTGGGCCATACCGTTGGCGGTGCTGTCGAGCGGAGTTATCGGCGGACGGATTATCTTGAGCATCGCGTAATTCTAGTGGAACGATGGGCAATGCAATTGCTTGGTACCTAACCCCTGTGCATCTCGGCCTCAAGTGGTGAAATCTTGACTGTAGATCTTTTGAAGCTGACGGATCGCCTCGCGCATATTCTGGATAGTCATTTCAATCCGGTGCCGAACACCTATCTGCTCATGGATTCTTCCGGCAAAAGAATTACATGCGCCGCAATTGTGGGGCATTTCGAGCACGGCAGGGAAGCATTTGATTTCGCGTCAAGAAAAACAGACCTGGCACAGCTTGAAATCACCCTTAAGCATCTACGTGCAGCTAGCGCGTCAACACGGCGCTTAAGTGGACCGATTTTTGTTGCACTCAGTGAGATGGAACAACGTCGGATCCGGAGAGTTGGTCTAACTCCGAAGGTCAACAACAGTCCTATCTCCCAAGCAATAAAAAATATTGAAATCTTGCAGCGCTTTTTGGAAGCGCGCGCCATTGACAAACGCGTCGATTGGCAAGCCGCTGCGCTTGCCGGTAGCCTCTCCGGTTTTTGGGGAAAAGTTACAGACGCACCTGCGCCAACCACAATTCATGCTGATGCGCCCGGCCCATTCGGACGATTACTGCAAGATATGCTGGACGAACTGTACTCCACTTTTAAGCCTGGCGCGAAGGTTCCCAGCGCCCGGTCAGCTGTCCGTGCGCTGACCAATGTAACCAATTCAGGCGCAGAATTCAGGTATAAGTGGTGAACCAATCCGAATTTGCAGCATTCATTTTGGGTCCATCAAATACGATGGAGCACCAAAATGCGTTATCTCACCTTCCGCGACCTTCAAGAAAAACTCGGTGGCCGAGGCCGCACCACCATCTACCGTGACGTGGAATTGGGCCGCTTGCCCAAGCCCGTGAAGATCGGTTCGCGCCTGTATTGGGCCGAAGCCGAGATAGACGCCGCAATCGCGGCACATGGGCAATAAGACCCACCCCACCCAGACCTGGCGTCTGGGCGTGGGGCGGGAATGTTCTTTGCGGGAACGTCTGCACCATACGCCCAGCGCCTTGTTTGCTCAACTGTGAAAAGGAGCAACGGCCATGAGCAATAATCAATGGTATTCAAGTCAGAGCCAAGTTTTCTGGACGTGCAAGGCACTTCTGGACGGGCGCACAATCTCACACAAAACTGAAATCCGCGAAGTGCGCGGCTGGCGGTTGGGCGCAATCGTCCATCGCTTGAAATCCGAATACGGCTGGCCGATCCAGGCCGAATACCGAGGGCCGGAGAACGTCGCCTACTACTCGATGCGACCGGGCTTTGACCGGACGGCCCTGCGCTTCCCCAGATCCGCGCGCAGTCTCAGCGATGGGGAGGCTGCATGATGGACCGCTTGCGCATTATTCATCTTCGTCGGCGTTTTGGTCTGTCAGAAGCCCAGGCGCGCTTGGTCGCGGCTCTTGCCTATGGGGAGGCGCGGTGATGGCAGATGACTTCAAGCTGACCCGCAATGGCAAGACGTGGCAAATCATGGCCCGCAAGGGCGCAGGAGCCGCCACAGAGGCCGCTTGGCTGACGCTGGGCGGTTGCCCCGATCAGATTGTCGCTGTGCGCGTCTGGCTGGCTCTGCTGGCCCAAAAGGGGCGCAAATAATGGCAAAGCCCTACAAGCGATACAAAAGGGGGGCTGGGCGGCATGTCCAGCTTCCAGAATGGCTGCAAGCGTCCGAGGCATGGGCAACCCTGTCACCTGGGCCGAGGGCGCTCTACATCGAACTGAAACGCCGTTACAACGGATCGAACAACGGCGATATCTATCTAAGCCATCGTGACGCGGCGACGGCGTTGAACGTCCATCGCAATACGGTTGGCCCGTGGTTCCGGGAACTTCAGGAACGCGGCTTCATCACCATGACCCAAGCCCCGCACCTTGGCCCGTCTGGCATCGGCAAGGCATCGGTCTGGGCGCTGGGCGAACTACCAACCCGTGATGGCAAACCCGCCGAAAAGCGGTTCATGTCCTGGCGGCAAAAACAAAAGCCCCGCACAAAAAACAGGACACCGCGTCACAATGATTGTGACGGTGGAGCGGTGATTGACCTTGGTTGAGCCAAACCCGTCCTGAATACTGTGACGCCAAACCGGAAATCAGCCCGAACGGCGTCACAGAAACCCGGACACATATACATCTAGCCATAGGCTTTGATTAAGTTGGTTTTCACTGTTAGACACTTCCAGAACCGTGGTTAATTGCGTTTTGAAAGTTCATTTGTTAGCATTTTCGATATATTTTGTTCAATTTTGGGGGCGAGGATGAGACTTTTCACCGCCGTTGCTGCATTGATGTTTGCTGGTCAAGCGCAAGCTTTGACAGTCACTTTCGATGGGAATGTCATCGGACCGGGTACAGTTCCGGGAGCAGATTATTTGGCTGAAAGCCAAGGTTTTCTTTATGATGGAAGCTACGCCTACGCAGCCGGGCTTTTTGTGCAACTGCACGATGATAGTGGCTTATTGAGTACAAAAATCCGACCGCAAAATAGTACAAGGTTTACGCCTCACACAATGGATGTTCGAGGCTTCTCTCTCGTCAATAAGGCTGGCAGCGGACCGAAACCAAGTGACCCAAGTGATATCTATTCTTGGGCCACATCTGGAATCGCCCCCCCCGCGTCTTTAACCTTTCAAGGGGTACGAAATAATCAGGTAGTCGCAACACAGTTTGCTGGGCCAACGGATTGGACAACGATCAAGTTCTCAAAATCATTTCGGCGCCTAGATAGTCTAATCCTTAGCCTCAACATTCCGGCATCAGCACAGAGCTTCTTTGGTTCGAGCTTTGGAGTAGACGCAGTTACACCAGGGTTAGTTTGGTGTGAGGAGTGGTGTGGCGAATTTTGGGCTGATAACCTTAACGTGACACCGGTTATCGCACCGGTCCCTTTGCCTGCAAGTGGCGTTCTTCTGTTCGGTGCATTGCTTGGTATGTTTGGGCTGAGGCGCATTGGCCGGTTTTCTAACAACGCAAACACTAAATTCTAAACGCTGAGCCGCGAAACATCAGTGCCGACTCTAGTCCGCTAGATGAGCGTTTTTGACCAAACCCGGCATTGATGATGTGACCGCCCCCAGCGGCATCAATGTGCCAAGGTGAATCTGCAACGATCCGCAAAGTCCTCGGGGGGGGCATCGAAACTGTGCAAACCTTTGTCGGAAAACCGTACAACCCACCCTATTCGCGTTTCCCCAATTCAATACTAATCAACACCAACAAGTATCAACCTTACGAATCCTTAACATGCGCTAAGAAAAAACAGGCAGCGCACAAGAAAGGGTGGATATTAGGGTGGATAGAGCGACAACCTAGCTAGAAAAACTTATAAAATTCAATTGCTTGACTGAAAGTTATGGTGCCCAGGAGAGGACTCGAACCTCCACGTCCATACGGACACTAGCACCTGAAGCTAGCGCGTCTACCAATTCCGCCACCTGGGCAGGTGTCGTGGAGGGGCGTTTAAGCCTAGTCGCGGGGGGCGTCAACAGGATTCGAACAGATTTTTGAAAGTTTTTTTGCCGCCGCCGAAATCGGTTCGGGACCCCTGGGCCAAATGCGGGGTTTTCGTCGCTTGCGCGGCGTTATTGCGCCTTGTTTGCAGCGCTTGCGGACGTTAGATCACATCAAGACCCACACAGTAGGAGCGCTGTCATGTCCAAACTGGTCACGATTTTCGGTGGATCGGGATTCGTCGGTCGCTATGTCGCGCGGCGCATGGCGAATGAGGGGTGGCGCGTCCGCGTCGCGGTTCGGCGCCCGAACGAGGCCATTTTCGTCAAGACCTATGGCGTCGTGGGGCAGGTCGAGCCGATCCTGTGCAACATCCGCGACGACGCTTCGGTAGCAAATGCAATGCGGGGCGCGGATGCGGTGGTGAACTGCGTCGGTGTTCTGAACGATCTGGGTAAGAACGGCTTTGAGGCGGTGCAGGCCGAAGGGGCCGAGCGGATCGCGCGTCTGGCCGCGCAGCAGGGAATCAAGCGGATGGTGCATATTTCGGCCATAGGCGCGGATCCCGATTCCGACAGCGAATACGCGCGCACCAAGGCGCAGGGCGAGGCCGGCGTTCTTACCCATATGCCCGACGCCGTCATCCTGCGGCCCTCGGTGATCTTCGGGCCCGAGGATCAGTTCTTCAACCGGTTCGCGGGAATGACCCGGATGTCGCCGTTTCTGCCGATTTTCGGTGCCGACACCCGGTTCCAGCCGGTCTATGTGGATGACGTGGCGCAGGCCGCGATCAAGGGCGTGTTGGGGCAGGCCGAGCCGGGGATCTACGAGCTGGGCGGCCCCGAGGTCAAAACCTTCCGCGAGCTGATGCAGCAGATGCTTGGGGTGATCCACCGCAGCCGTATCATCATCGGCCTGCCGTTCTGGGTGGGGCGGATCATGGCCGGGGTTCTGGACATCGTGAAATTCGTCAGCTTCCAGCTGTTTCCGAACAACATCCTGACCCGCGACCAACTGAAGAATCTGCGCCGCGACAATGTCGTGTCGGAGGGGACGAAGGGTTTCGCCGATCTGGGGATCGAGCCGGCCACGCTTGAATCGGTGCTGCCGGAATACCTGTGGAAGTTCCGCCCGTCGGGACAGTACGACGAGATCCAGAACTCGGCCCGAAACCTGCGGGCCTGATCAGCCGTAAGCGATGCTCAGCAGGACAACGCCCAGGATCACGCGATAGATCACATAGGGCGTGAAGCTGACGCTGCGCAACAGCCGCATCATCAGGCTTAGCGCCAGCAGGGCCGAGACGAAGGCGAACACGGCGGCAATCGCGCTGTCCTTGGCCAGTTGGGTATCGGCCTGATCGATCACGTCCAGCGACAGCAGAGCACCCGAGGCGAGGATCGTCGGGATCGACATCAGCATCGCGATGCGCGCGCCGTCCTCGCGGGAATAGCCCAGATGCCGCGCGCCGGTGATGCAGATCCCCGACCGCGAGGTGCCGGGAATCAGCGCCAGAACCTGCCACAGGCCCAAGATCACCGCATCGCGCAACCCCCAGTCGGCGGCCTCTTTGGTCTGGGGGCCTTTCTGGTCCATCCAGTACAGCAGCAGCCCGAAGCCCAGCATCGTCCATCCGATCACCGCCACGGACCGCATCGCGCTGCTGAGCCCGGTCAGGTGCAGGATGGCACCGACGATGACGGTCGGGATGGTGGCCACGATCAAGGCCAAGGCCAATCGCGATTGCGGGGTGTCGATGCGTCCGCGCAACGCACAGGGCAGGCCTGCAAGGGCCAGCTTAACGTCGCTCCAGAAATACAGAACCACCGCGCCCAAGGTGCCCACATGCACCGCCACGTCGATGGCCAGGCCCTGATCGTCCATCCCGGTGAGGCTGGGTAGCAAGATCAGGTGGCCCGAGGACGAGATCGGCAGAAACTCGGTGATACCTTGGATGATCGCCACCAGAATCAGCTGAAAAAGACTCATCCGCACACCTGCCCGCTGTCACGTTTTCTTTGTCCGCAATGGGTATAACTGGCATGATGAAAAGGAAAGCGCCGAGATGGGTCCGAATCGGACATAAAAAACAAAAAAATCTGGGTGCTCACGGCGCATTTCCAGCATTTTTTTGAATTTAGGTCAGTACAGTTGACTTTTCATTCGAAAAGCTGTCGCCTAAAGAAACTCGACCAAGCCAATTCATGGAGTCTGACCGTGGCCAAGCAACCGATGCTGAAATTCGTGCAGATCGATCGTGACATGCCCCAAAAGCGTGCTGCTGATGACCGCAAGGATGACTTCCACGAAATCTATGCCGAGTTCGCCGCGGAAAAGGCCGCCGAACAGGCCAGCCGTTGCAGCCAGTGTGGGGTGCCCTATTGCCAGTCGCACTGCCCGCTGCACAACAACATCCCCGACTGGTTGCGCCTGACCGCAACGGGGCGGCTGGAGGAGGCCTATCAGACCAGCCAGGCCACCAACACTTTCCCCGAGATCTGCGGTCGCATCTGCCCGCAGGACCGCCTGTGCGAGGGCAACTGCGTCATTGAACAATCCGGCCACGGAACGGTGACCATCGGCGCGATCGAAAAATACATCACCGACACCGCGTGGGACAAAGGTTGGGTCAAGCCGGTCTCGCCAGCCGCCGAGCGCCCCGAAAGCGTGGGTATCATCGGTGGCGGCCCCGGCGGTCTGGCGGCGGCGGACATGCTGCGCCGGGCCGGGATCCAGGTCACGGTCTATGATCGCTATGACCGCGCGGGCGGGTTGCTGATGTATGGCATTCCGGGCTTCAAACTGGAAAAGGACGTGGTTCAACGCCGCAACGAACTGTTGGCCGAGGGTGGCGTGACCTTTGAGTTGAACTGCAACGTGGATGCGGCCAAGTTCGCCGAGATCCGCGCCAAGCATGACGCCGTGATCATTGCAACGGGCGTCTACAAGTCGCGGGATCTGTCCATGCCCGGCAGCGGTCTGCCTGGCATCGAAAAGGCGATCGATTTCCTGACTGCCTCGAACCGCAAAAGCTTTGGTGACACGGTGCCGGAATATGACAGCGGCCGCCTGAACGCCAAGGGCAAGAAGGTGGTCGTGATCGGCGGCGGCGATACCGCGATGGATTGCGTGCGCACCGCGATCCGCGAAGGCGCGACCTCAGTCAAATGTCTGTACCGCCGCGACCGGGCGAACATGCCAGGTTCGCAGCGCGAAACCCAGAACGCCGAGGAAGAGGGCGTAATCTTCGAATGGCTCAGCGCGCCCAAGGGGTTCGTGGGCGATGAGCGCGTTACCGGTGTAATAGTGCAGAAGATGCGCCTGGGCCAACCCGACGCGACTGGCCGCCAAACGCCCGAAGTAATCGAAGGCGCGGATTACGTCGAAGAGGCCGATCTGGTCATCAAGGCGCTGGGCTTCGAGCCCGAGGACCTGCCCACCCTGTTCGGCCAGCCCGACCTGCCCGTGACCCGCTGGGGCACCGTCAAAGCCGCGTTCGAGACCGGCGAGACCGAGATGGACGGCGTCTATGCCATCGGTGACATCGTGCGCGGTGCCTCGCTGGTGGTCTGGGCGATCCGCGACGGGCGTGACTGCGCGCAGGCCATCATCGACCGGTTCAACGGCAAGGCCGCGCTTGCGGCCGAGTGACACCGCAGCCCAGCGACAGGAGCGACAGGATGCCCGAATTGCAAGGCCAATGCATGTGCGGCGCGGTCACCGTGACCGCGACCCCCGCACGCGACGCGCTGGGTGCCTGCCATTGCGACATGTGCCGCCGCTGGACCAGCAGTGCGCTGGTCACCTTTCCGGCACAACCGGGCTATGCGGCGCTGGGGCCGGTCAAGACCTTCACCTCGTCAGACTGGGCCGAACGCGCCTTCTGCGAGGAGTGCGGCTCGGCCCTGTGGTACCGGATCACGCTGCCGGGCGAGATGCACGGCCAGACACAGATCGCGGCCGGCCTGTTCGACAACGCGGCCGGCAACACGCTGAAACTTGAACTTTACATCGACAAGAAGCCCGAGGGTTACGCGTTCGCAGGTGAACGCCGCCAGATGACCGAAGCCGAGGTCATGGCCATGTACGCCCCGTCGGAAGAAGGAGACAGCCAATGACGAAATATGATGCCGATTGGGTCCGGGCCGAGGAAGCCAAGCGCAAGTGGATGGCCGAAAACGGTCTCTATTCCGAGCAGGAAGAGCATTCCTCGTGCGGGGTCGGCCTGGTGGTTTCGGTTGACGGCAAGAAAAGCCGCAAGGTGGTCGAGGCCGGGATCAATGCGCTCAAGGCAATCTGGCACCGCGGTGCGGTGGATGCCGACGGCAAGACCGGCGACGGCGCGGGCATCCATGTGCAGATCCCGGCCCCCTTCTTCTATGACCAGATCCGCCGCACCGGGCACGAGCCCAAGATGGACCAGCTGATCGCTGTGGGGCAGGTGTTTTTGCCACGCACCGATTTCGGCGCGCAGGAGCGCTGCCGGACCATCGTGGAAACCGAAGTTCTGCGGATGGGTTACTACATCTATGGCTGGCGCCACGTACCGGTGGATGTCACCTGCCTGGGCGAAAAGGCCAACGCGACCCGGCCCGAGATCGAGCAGATCCTGATCTCGAATTCCAAGGGCGTTGACGAGGACACGTTCGAGCGCGAGCTGTACGTCATCCGCCGCCGGATCGAGAAAGCCGCCGCCGCCGCGGGGATTTCAGGTCTGTACCTGGCCTCGCTCAGCTGCCGGTCGATCATCTACAAGGGCATGATGCTGGCCGAGCAGGTCGCCGTGTTCTACCCCGACCTGATGGACGACCGTTTCGAGTCGGCCTTTGCGATCTATCACCAGCGCTATTCCACCAACACCTTCCCGCAATGGTGGCTGGCGCAGCCATTCCGCATGCTGGCCCACAATGGCGAGATCAACACGCTGAAGGGCAACATCAACTGGATGAAAAGCCACGAGATCCGCATGGCCTCGGCAACCTTTGGCGACTATGCCGAAGACATCAAGCCGATCATCGCAGGCGGATCGTCGGATTCGGCGGCGCTAGACTCGGTGTTCGAGGTTCTGGTGCGCGCGGGCCGCTCGGCCCCGATGGCAAAGACGATGCTGGTGCCGGAAAGCTGGTCGAAACAGGCGGTGGAACTGCCGCAGTCCTGGCGCGACATGTATTCCTATTGCAACTCGGTGATGGAGCCGTGGGACGGCCCCGCCGCGCTGGCCATGACCGATGGCCGCTGGGTCTGCGCCGGGCTGGACCGCAACGGCCTGCGCCCGATGCGCTATGTGGTCACCGGCGACGGTCTGGTGATCGCCGGGTCCGAGGCGGGCATGGTCCCGATCGACGAGGCCAGCGTTGTCGAGAAAGGCGCGCTGGGTCCGGGCCAGATGCTGGCCGTCGATATGAAAAAGGGCAAGCTGTATCGCGACAAGCAGATCAAAGACAAGCTGGCCGCGGCCCTGCCGTTCGGCGAATGGGTCAGCAAGATCAACGATCTGGACGAAAAGCTGGCGAAGGTCGCCGAAAAGCCGCTGTTCACCGGTGAAGAGCTGCGCAAGCGCCAGATCGCGGCGGGCTACACGGTCGAAGAGCTGGAGCAGATCCTTGCCCCTATGGCCGAGGACGGCAAAGAGGCCATCGCCTCGATGGGCGACGATACGCCCTCGGCGGTTCTGTCCAAACAGTACCGACCGCTCAGCCATTTCTTCCGCCAGAATTTCAGCCAGGTGACCAACCCGCCGATCGACAGCCTGCGCGAATACCGTGTGATGTCGCTGAAGACACGGTTCGGCAACCTCAAGAACGTGCTGGACGAGGACAGCAGCCAGACCGAGATCATCGTGCTGGAAAGCCCCTTTGTCGGCAATGCTCAGTGGGAAGAACTGGTGGCGAATTTCGATGCGCCGCTGGCCGAGATCGACTGTACCTTCGAACCGGGTCCCGGCGCGCTGAGCGCCGCGCTGGCGCGAATCCGCGCCGAGGCGGAGGAGGCCGTGCGCTCGGGCGCGGGTCACTTGGTTCTGACCGATCAGTATTCCGGCCCCGGCAAAGTGGCGATGCCGATGATCTTGGCCACCAGCGCGGTTCATTCGCACTTGATCCGTCAGGGTCTGCGGACCTTCTGTTCGTTGAACGTACGCTCGGCGGAATGCATCGACCCGCATTATTTCGCGGTGCTGATCGGCTGTGGCGCGACCGTGGTCAACGCCTATCTGGCCGAGGATTCGCTCGCCGACCGGATCGAACGCGGGTTGCTGGAAGGCAGCCTGACCGAAAACGTCGCGCGTTACCGCGAGGCGATCGACCAGGGCCTGCTGAAGATCATGGCCAAGATGGGCATCTCGGTGATCTCGTCCTATCGCGGCGGCCTGAATTTCGAGGCCGTGGGACTGAGCCGCGCCATGGTGGCTGAATATTTCCCTGGCATGACCAGCCGGATTTCCGGTATCGGCGTCACCGGCATTCAGGCCAAGGCCGAGGAAATCCACGCCAAGGGCTGGGAGAGCGGCCTGGACGTTCTGCCCATCGGTGGGTTCTACAAGGCCCGCAAATCCGGTGAGACCCATGCGTGGGAAGCGACCTCGATGCACATGATGCAGATGGCCTGCAACCGCGCCTCGTACGAGCTGTGGAAGCAGTATTCGGCCAAGATGCAGGCGAACCCGCCGATCCACCTGCGCGACCTGATGGATTTCAAACCGCTGGGCAAGCCGATCCCGATCGAGGAGGTCGAGTCGATCACCTCGATCCGCAAGCGGTTCGTCACGCCGGGCATGTCGCTGGGCGCGCTCAGCCCCGAGGCGCACAAGACGCTGAACGTGGCGATGAACCGGATCGGTGCCAAATCCGACTCGGGTGAAGGTGGGGAAGATCCCGCACATTTCGTGCCCGAGCCGAATGGCGACAACCCCTCGGCCAAGATCAAGCAGGTGGCCTCGGGCCGGTTCGGCGTGACCGCCGAATACCTCAACCACTGCGAAGAGCTGGAAATCAAGGTGGCCCAGGGCGCCAAGCCCGGCGAGGGCGGCCAGCTGCCCGGCATGAAGGTCACCGATCTGATCGCGCGCCTGCGTCACTCGACCAAGGGCGTGACCCTGATCTCGCCGCCGCCGCATCACGACATCTACTCGATCGAGGATCTGGCGCAGCTGATCTATGACCTGAAACAGATCAACCCGCGCTGCAAGGTGACTGTGAAACTGGTGGCGTCCTCGGGCGTCGGCACGATTGCCGCCGGGGTGGCCAAGGCCAAGGCCGACATCATCCTGATCTCGGGCCACAATGGCGGCACGGGCGCGTCGCCCGCGACCAGCATCAAATATGCCGGCCTGCCGTGGGAAATGGGCCTGACCGAGGCGCATCAGGTTCTGGCGATGAACAACCTACGCGACCGGGTGACCCTGCGGACCGATGGCGGCCTGCGCACCGGGCGCGACATCGTCATGGCCGCGATGATGGGGGCCGAGGAATACGGCATCGGCACCGCCGCCCTGATCGCGATGGGCTGCATCATGGTGCGCCAGTGCCAGTCGAACACCTGCCCAGTGGGCGTCTGTACGCAAGACGAATCCCTGCGCGCCAAGTTCACCGGCAATGCCGACAAGGTGGTTAACCTGATCACCTTCTACGCGCAGGAAGTGCGCGAGATTCTGGCCAGCATCGGCGCCCGGTCGCTGGACGAGATCATTGGTCGGGCCGATCTGTTGGCGCAGGTCAGCCGCGGGTCGGCGCATCTGGACGATCTGGACCTGAATCCGCTGCTGATCACCGTCGATGGCGCCCAGAACATCGTCTATGACCGCGACAAGCCCCGCAACGAGGTGCCCGACACGCTGGACGCCGAAATCGTGCGCGACGCGGCGCGGTTCCTGAAGGACGGCGAAAAGATGCAGCTGTCTTACGCGGTGCAGAACACGCACCGGACGGTGGGCACCCGGGTCTCGAGCCACATCGTGCAGAATTTCGGCATGCGCAACACGTTCCAGCCGGACCATCTGCATGTGAAATTGCAAGGCTCAGCCGGTCAGTCGCTGGGCGCCTTCGCCGCGCCGGGGCTCAAGCTCGAGGTGTCGGGCGACGCCAACGACTATGTGGGCAAGGGCCTGTCGGGCGGCACCATCGTCGTGCGCTCGCCGCAGGTCAGCCCGCTGCAGGCCGACCGGAACACGATCATCGGCAACACGGTTCTTTACGGCGCGACCGACGGGTACCTGTTCGCGGCTGGCCGGGCAGGCGAGCGGTTCGCCGTGCGCAACTCGGGGGCCAAGGTGGTGGTCGAGGGTTGCGGCTCGAACGGGTGCGAATACATGACCGGCGGGGTTGCGGTGATCTTGGGGGACATCGGCGCGAACTTTGGCGCGGGGATGACGGGTGGCATGGCCTATCTGTACGACCCCGAAGGCAAGGCGCAGCTGCTGATGAACATGGAAACCCTGGTGACCTGCCCCGTTACGGTCGAGCATTGGGAGATGCAGCTGAAATCGCTGATCGAGCGCCACGCCACGGAAACCGGCAGCCGCAAGGCCGCCGACATCCTGCAGCACTGGGACGTGGAAAAGGCCAATTTCCTGCAAATCTGCCCGAAAGAGATGCTGAACAAGCTGGCCTATCCGCTCAGCCACGAGGCGACGGCGGTTCCGGCCGAGTAACCCGGGCCGACCCCGAACAAGACCTGCGCGCCGTAGCCCGGCGCGCGGGTTCTTTGTTTTCATGCGGGCAGACGTCCGGGTGACCGCCCTCGCAGGCGGGGTTATGGGCGAATTGCGCCACAAAATCATCGTGAAATCGGGCCAATCGTTCGATAAGGTCGCAGAAATCGCAGGAGCCTTGGGAATGCCGACCACCTATCTCGATCAGTTTTTTATCATTGATCCCTTCAGCCCGCCTGCGGCAGGGACTGTTATGGTGGTCCAGAAATACAATCTGATCGATCAGAATGATGACGGAGACATCGACCGGTTCGACAATGACTCGGTCAACGGTCAGGATGTTACCAATTCGTGGCCCGGCGACACAGTCACGGTCAACGTGCCCGGCACGGGGAACGTGACTTACACCGGCATCACCTTCTATCTGGCCGATGGCAGCCGCGTGTTCACTCCGACGGATGGGCAGGTGCTGCAGCAGGGCACATTGGTGTCCACGTCATTCGTTTCTTCGCAAGGTCCCCTGACTGTGCCCGGTGAGCTGGGGCCGCCCTGTTTCACGCGCGATACGTTGATCGAGACGCCAAACGGCCCAACGCCGGTTCAGGACCTGAGCGCTGGCGATCTGGTTCTGACCGTCGACAACGGTGCCAAACCGTTGCTGTGGGTCGGAAAGACTTGCGTGCCGGCCATCGGAAAGACCGCACCGATCCGGTTTGCGGCCGGTGTTCTGGGGCTGGATCGCGAAACACTGGTTTCGCCGCAGCACCGAATGTTGATCGACGACTGGCGGGCCGAGTACTTCTATGGCTATCCCGAGATCCTGATCGCGGCGCATTGCCTTGTGAATGGCACCAGCGTGACCCGAGCCGCGGGTGGAGATGTCACCTATTACCATCTGTTGTTCGACCAGCACGAGATCGTGACAGCAAATGGCGCCAGAAGCGAAAGCTATTACCCCGGACATGCCCTGTCGCAATCCGAGCGGGATACCTGCCGCGAGCTTTTCGATCTGTTCCCCGAACTCGACCGTGCGGATCTGGGCACGTTGAAGACCGCGCGCCCGGTCATCCGCCCACGCGATGCGCAGCTGTTCGGCTGACAAAGCCGTTCCAAAATTCGGCTGCGCGGCGTATAGCGGACCCATGGCGAAGAAAGCGGCCCGCAAGAGCAGCGGCAAAAAGAAACAGGCGACCCGGCCGAAAAAGACTCGGACGCTCCTGCCCCGTATCCGGCGATGGGTGGTGCGCGGCGCTTTGGCGGTTGCCGGCGTCTTTCTGGCGCTGGTGTTGATCTATTCGGTGGTGAACCCGCCGATCACCCACACGATCTGGTCGGAATGGCGCCGTCTGGGCAAGGTCGAGCGCGACTGGGTGCCGATCGAGGAGATTGCCCCGGTCATGGCCCGTGCGGCCGTGGCGGCCGAGGATGCCAATTTCTGCCTGCACTGGGGGTTCGACGTGAACGCCATCCGAGACGCGCTGGAGGATGGCGGCAACCGCGGCGCCTCGACCATCACGCAGCAGGTGGTGAAGAACGTGTTCCTGTGGCAGGGGCGCAGCTGGGTCCGCAAGGCGATGGAGACAGTGCTGACCCCGGTGGTCGAAATTTTCTGGAGCAAGAAGCGGATCCTCGAAGTCTATCTGAATGTGGCCGAAACCGGCGAGGGGCTGTTCGGAGTCGAGGCTGCGGCGCGCCGCAATTTCGGTGTAAGCGCCGCGGAGCTGAGCCCGGTGCAGGCCGCCCGCCTGGCCGCGATCCTGCCCGCGCCGCGCGCGCGATCGGTGACGGACCCGTCGGTCTATACCCGGCGGAGGGCCGCCGCGATACTGGATGGGGCGGCCACCATCCGCGCAGATGGCCGCGCCGATTGTTTCGAGGATTGAAACCCTTGCCGCTCAGCGGCTATTGCTGAGCGGTATTCACTGGATCGAATGGACTCTCATGGCGCGTTTGTTTCACGTTCCTCTTTCCCCGTTTTGCCGAAAGGTCCGTCTGGCGCTGGCCGAAAAGAAGATCGAGGTTGAGCTGGTCTCCGAGAAATATTGGGAGAAGGATCCGGATTTCCTGCGTCGCAACCCGGCCGGAAAAGTCCCGGTTCTGCGGCTGGATGGGCGGATCATGGCAGAAAGCACCGCGATTTGTGAATATATTGAGGAAACCCGCCCGGACCCCGCCCTGATGCCCCGCAAACCCGAAGCCCGGTACGAGGTGCGCCGTCTGGTCAACTGGTTCGACGACAAGTTCCACCATGAGGTGACGTCGAAGCTGTTGTACGAACGGGTGAACAAGAAGATGACCGGGCAGGGCTATCCGGACAGCAGGAATGTGAAAGAGGGCGCGCGGGCGATCAAGTTCCACCTGGACTACATGGCCTGGCTGCTGGATCAGCGGCGCTGGCTGGCGGGGGATCAGATGACCTTGGCCGATTTTGCAGCTGCGGCGCACCTGTCGGCGCTGGACTATATTTCAGACGTGGACTGGAACCGCAGCCAGGTGGTCAAGGACTGGTACGCCAAGATCAAATCACGCCCGGCATTCCGATCGATCCTTGCGGACCAAGTACCGGGATTCCGCCCGCCTGCCCATTACGCTGACCTTGATTTCTGATAGGTTGGGTCAGGGGGCTGTCTGCCCCCTCTTGGCCCGTTGGGCCAATTCACCCCCGAGGATATTTTGGGCCAGATGAACAGCGCGACAGCATTGAAGGACAGGTTGGTGGCGCAGGCCCGGGCCGAGGGGTTCGTGTCGTGCCGGATCTGCCGCCCGTGGGACGTACCGGAGGTGCCTGCGCGGTTGGCCGCCTTTCTGGCGGCGGGCTATCACGGGCAAATGGGTTGGATGGCCGAGCGGACCCATTGGCGGGGGGATCCGGCGAAGCTGTGGCCCGAGGCGCGCTCGGTCATCATGCTGGCCGAGAGTTACACGCCGGATCATGATCCGACCGAGGTTCTGGGGCGACCTGATCGCGGGGCGATCTCGGTCTATGCGCAGAACAGGGATTACCACGATCTGGTCAAGAAGCGGCTGAAGCGGCTGGCCCGATGGCTGATTGCCGAGGCTGGCGGCGAGGTAAAGGTGTTCGTCGATACCGCGCCGGTGCCCGAGAAAGCACTGGGCCATGCGGCCGGGCTGGGGTGGCAGGGCAAACATACCAATCTGGTCAGCCGCGATTGGGGCAATTGGGCCTTTTTAGGGTCTGTTTTCACCACTCTGAACCTGCCGGTGGATCCACCGGAAGTGGATCATTGCGGGTCGTGTCGGGCCTGTCTGGATGCCTGTCCGACGGATGCTTTCCCGGCACCCTATCAGTTGGATGCGCGGCGCTGCATTTCCTATCTGACCATCGAGCACAAGGGGCCGGTGGATCAAAAGCTGCGCGGCAAGCTGGGCAACCGGATCTATGGCTGTGATGATTGCTTGGCCGCTTGTCCGTGGAACAAGTTCGCGGTGGCGGCCAGCGACATCCGCTATGCCGCGCGCAAAGACCTGATGGCGCCGCCGCTGGCGGAATTGGCCGGGTTGGACGATGCGGCGTTCCGGGACAAGTTCTCGGGGTCTCCGATCAAGCGGATCGGGCGCGACCGGTTCGTGCGCAACGTTCTGTATGCCATCGGCAATTCCGGGTCGGCCGAGTTGATTCCGGTCGCGCAGGCGCTGACCGAGGATCCCGATCCGACGGTGGCCGACGCGGCGCGCTGGGCGGTCGAACAACTGTCGTGAATGCCGCAAACAGGCTGGACGCGTCGGTTCAATCCGCTACACCCGTGACTGCGAACAGGATGGAGACCCCGATGGCGTTGGCTTTGGGCGTGGATACCGGTGGAACCTACACCGATGCGGTGCTGATCCGGGACGAGGAAGAGGTGATCGCCTCGGCCAAGTCCCTGACCACGCGCGAGGATCTTGCGATCGGCGTCGGGCGGGCGATCCGGGCAGTGCTGGACCGGGCGCAGGTCGCACCCGGCCAGATCTCGATGGCGTCGCTGTCGACGACGCTGGCCACGAACGCGCTGGTCGAGGGGCAGGGCGGGCGCGTTGCGCTGATATATGTTGGGTTTCGGGATGGTGATCTGGACAGGCATGGGCTGCGCGATGCGCTGAAGGGCGACCCGGCGCTGGTGATCGCGGGCGGGCACAGCCATGCCGGGGCCGAGGCCGCGCCGTTGGATACAAGGGCGTTGACCGAATTTCTGGACCAGCAGTCCGGGATTTCCGGGTTTGCGGTCGCGGCCCAGTTCGCCACGCGCAACCCCGCGCATGAGCTTGAGGTTGCGCGGATCATCACCGAGAAGACCGGCGCGCCTGTGACCTGCTCGCATCAGTTGTCGGCCAAGCTGAACGGGCCGAAACGTGCGGTGACGGCGGTGCTGAACGCGCGTCTGATCGGAATGATCGACCGCCTGATCGGCCGGGCTCAGGATGTTCTGCACGAGCTGGGCATCGACGCGCCGATGATGGTGGTGCGTGGGGACGGAGCCTTGATGAGCGCCGAGCAGGCGCGGGAACGGCCGATCGAGACCATCCTCAGCGGTCCGGCGGCCTCGATCGTGGGCGCGCGGTGGCTGACCGGAGTTCAGGACGCGCTGGTTTCGGATATCGGAGGGACGACGACCGATGTGGCGCTGATCCGCGATGGTAAACCCGCGATCGACCCGGCGGGCGCCCGGGTTGGCGGGTTCCGCACCATGGTCGAGGCGGTGGCGATGCGCACTCATGGTCTGGGCGGTGACAGCCAGGTGCATGTGGTGACCGAGGGCCTGCGCGGCGGCGTTTTCCTCGGTCCGCGCCGGGTGCTGCCGGTGTCTCTGATCGCGGCCCAGGCGCCCGAAGTGGTCCATGCCGCTCTGGACGAGCAGTTGCGCGCGACCACGGTGGGCGAGCACGATACCCGTTTCGCCCGCCGTGTGCCCGGCATCCACGCCGAGGGTCTGGGTCCGCGCGAGGCGGGGCTGTTGGAGCGGCTGGGGGACAAGGTTCTGCCCCTGAGCGCCCTGTTGCGCACCCGGATGGAAAACGGTGCTCTGACCCGGCTGGTGGACCGCGGGATCGTTCAGGTCTCGGGGGTGACGCCGTCGGATGCCAGCCACGTTCTGGGGCGTCTGTCCGATTGGGATGCCGATGCCGCGCGCAAGGCGCTGGAACTGATTGCGCGCCGGCGTGTGGGGTCAGGCGACCGGCTGGCGGGCTCGGCCGAAGAACTGGCCGGGATGATCGTGGATCAGTTGACCGAACAGACGATTTTGACCTTGTTAGAGACTGCTTTTGCGGAAGAGGCCGAGGAGTTCGGCCTGCCGCCCGAGGATCTGGCGCGCCATGTGTTGACGCGGCGGGGGTTGCGCGGGCATCGCGGTCTGCTGGCGTTGGATACGAAGCTGAACGTGGATGTGGTCGGGCTGGGGGCCTCGGCGCCAAGCTATTACCCTGCGGTCGGTGAGCGGCTGCGCTGTACAATGGTGCTGCCCGACTATGCCGGGGTGGCCAATGCGATCGGGGCCGTCGTGGGGCGGCTGACCATGCGCCGGGCGGGCACCGTGACTGCTCCGTCCGAAGGCCGGTACCGCGTGCATCTGAACGACGGGCCGCAGGATTTCCCCACGCCTGAACCCGCGCTGGACCTGCTGGAGGCTGAACTGCGGCGCGAGACCGAAAGCGCCGTGCGCGAGGCCGGTGCCCAGGATGTCCGCGTGATCGTCAACCGCGACATCCGCACCGCCCGGATCGAGGGCAAGGATGTCTTTGTCGAGGCGATGCTGACCGTCGAAGCCAGCGGCCGCCCGCGGGTGGCCGTCGGCTGACTGCTATTCTGCAGCGCTGCTGCGTTTGGGCAGAACCCAGTCCGGGCGCGGGAAGTGGCAGGTATAGCCATTGGGGATACGCTGAAGGTAGTCCTGATGCTCGGGCTCGGCCTCCCAGAAATCGCCGACGGGTTCGACCTCGGTCACGACCTTGCCGGGCCACAGCCCGCTGGCATCCACATCGGCGATCGTGTCCAGCGCGATCTGTTTCTGGGTCTCGTCGCAGAAATAGATGGCCGAGCGATAGCTCATTCCGATGTCATTGCCCTGACGGTTCACGGTGGTCGGGTCGTGGATCTGGAAGAAGAACTCAAGCAGATCGCGATAGGTGATCTGCGCGGGGTCGAACCAGATCTCGATCCCTTCGGCATGGGTGCCGTGGTTTCGATAAGTCGCGTTGGGCACGTCGCCGCCGGTATATCCGACGCGGGTGCGCAGAACGCCGGGCAGCTTGCGGATCAGATCCTGCATGCCCCAGAAGCAGCCTCCGGCCAGAACGGCGCGTTGTTCGGTCATTTCGGGTCCTCCACTTGATCGAGGTATTCGCCATAGCCCTCGGCCTCCATGTCGTCACGATGGATGAACCGCAGCGCGGCGGAGTTGATGCAGTAGCGTAGCCCACCCTGGTCCAGCGGACCATCGGGAAACACATGGCCCAGGTGGCTGTCGCCGTGTTTCGAGCGGACCTCCGTCCGGATCATGCCCAGCGAGCGGTCCTCAAGCTCGGTGACGTGGTCATGCACGATGGGTTTGGTGAAACTGGGCCAGCCACAGCCCGATTCGTATTTGTGGGTCGAGGCGAACAGAGGTTCACCCGATACGACATCCACATAAATGCCCGGTTCCTTGTGGTGCAGGTATTTGCCGGTGCCGGGGCGTTCGGTCCCGTTGCGCTGGGTGACGTGGAATTCCTCGGGCGAGAGGGCGGCGACAACCGATGGATCTTTGGTATATTTTGACATGGGTCCTCCGGCGTTATTCCTTTCCCGAGATAATTGGGGTGCGCCGCGACAAAAGCAAAGCCCTGTTTTGCCCGGCTCGCGCGATCGTGCGGGTGATCTGCCGCCGTTCTTCGTGCGTATCAATGACAAAGAGGAGGTCAAGCCATGTTCAGAATGCTGCTGTTGTCTGCCCTGTTGCTGATCGGCCGGATGGTGCAGGCCGCGCCTGTGTCCGGAGAGTTCGCTTCAATTGATGGCGGCACGCTGTCGCTGTCGGATTGGCGCGGCCAGCCGGTTCTGGTGGTCAACACGGCCTCGCAATGCGGGTTCACCGGGCAATATGCTGGGCTGCAAAAGCTGCAGGACACCTATGGATCCGAGGGTTTGGTGGTTCTGGCGGTCCCGTCGGATTCCTTCAACCAGGAATTGGAAACCGCCAGCGAGGTCAAGGAGTTCTGCGAGTTGAACTATGACCTGACCCTGCCCATGACCGACATCACCCCCGTGACCGGCCCGCAGGCCCACCCGTTCTACAAGGCGGTCGCCGCCGAGACCGGGTTTGTGCCCAACTGGAATTTCAACAAGATCCTGCTGAGCCCCGAAGGCGAGGTCGTGGCGACCTTTGGGTCGACGACGCGGCCGGACTCCCGCAAGCTGCGCCGTCAGGTCGAGGCCCTGCTGCGCTGAACCGGCTGGCGTGACAACTGCACGGCCAGAATGCCCAGCGTGGTGACCGCAACACCGACGGCATCCATTGCGCCCAACCGTTCACCCAGAAGAATCGCGGCGATCGTGACCCCGAACACCGGGTTGAGGAAATGGAAGGTCGCCGCGCGGATCGGCCCGATCCGGTTGAGCAGCAGGAACCAGATCAGCGTGGCCAGCAGGCCGGGGAACAGGGTCGTGTAGGTGAAGGCCAGCGCCAGCGGCCAGGTCGGGCGGACATAAATCGTCTCGAACAGCGGGGCGGCGATGAACAGAACCGCCGAGCCGACGAACATCTGCAGGCCGACGACCATCATGAAGTTCCCGCCCGAGGTCGCCCCGCGCACGGCCAGCGTGGCGAAAGTCAGAGCCAGCGCGCCCAGCCCGCAGAGGGCAACGCCGAACAGGTCGATCCCGGCGCTGATCCTGCTGCTCATGATCAGGGCCACACCGGCGAACCCGGCCAGCAGCCCCAGGACACCCAGCGGGCGCAACCGTTCCCCGAACAGCAGCCAACCGGCCAGCGCCACCAGCAGAGGCATGGTCGATGCGATGATCGCCGCGACCGAGGCCTCGACCGTTTGCATCGCATAGAAATTCAGACCCAAATACAGGGCATTCTGGCAGATTCCGAACAGGATGGTC
Organism: Ruegeria sp. BHSA191; assembly: GCF_059613325.1. NCBI lineage: Bacteria > Pseudomonadati > Pseudomonadota > Alphaproteobacteria > Rhodobacterales > Roseobacteraceae > Ruegeria > Ruegeria sp. BHSA191. The sequence continues at coordinate 20,892 of NZ_JBXWSH010000015.1, read as the reverse complement.
GCGTACCATTGCGACCGCGTCAGGCGCCAGCTCTGGCCCATAGCCGCGGCGATGGCGACACCCAGGATGCCGGAAATCAAAAAGCGAACGGCCAGCGAAAACAGCGGCGAGGCATCCGCGACGATGATCCGCGCCGAGGTGAAGGCCGACGACCAGATGAAGGCAAAGGCCAGCCCCATGGCGATGGCGCGCAGATCCATGACAAGCCTCGTTTGAATTCTGTGGCGACTGTTCCTGATTTTCTCTGGGTCTGCAACCGGCGGATGGCACCGTGCGGCATAGAAAAAGGGCCGCGAAACCGCGGCCCCTGTTTCGTACCACCTTGGGGTGGGATCAGCTGTTGACGCTGTCCTTCAGGGCCTTGGCGATGGTCATTTTCACGACCTTGTCGGCCTCTTTGGTAAAGGTCTCACCGGTGGCCGGGTTGCGCACCTGACGCTCGGGGCGCTCGCGGCAGTAGATCTTGCCGACGCCCGGCAGGGTCACGGCGCCACCGGCCGAAACTTCGCGGGTGATCAGGTTGGTGATCGCTTCCAGCGCCGCGTTCGCGGATTTCTTGTCGGTTCCCATTTCCTCAGCGAGAGCAGCAACCAGCTGAGTCTTCGTCATAGGCTTTGCCATTTCTTGGTCTCCTTAACGTGCCCGATCTATTGGGCCTCACCGCGTAACTGTAACGGGATATTGTGGGCGAACACAACGAATAGTAGCGCCGAACCCCCAAAAAATATGGGGATTTCGTTGCTTTTTTGCGTCAGAGGAAGGCCGTTTCATCGAACGAGCGCAATTTCCGGCTGTGCAGACGTTCCAGCGGCATGCCCCGCAGGTGTTCCATCGCCCGGATTCCAATCGCCAGATGGCGGCCGACCTGAGTTGTATAGAACTCGGACGCCATGCCGGGCAACTTCAATTCGCCATGCAGGGGCTTGTCGGACACGCACAGCAAGGTACCGTAGGGCACGCGGAACCGATAGCCGTTGGCGGCGATCGTTGCGCTTTCCATGTCCAGCGCGATGGCGCGCGACTGGCTCAGCCGTTGCACCGGGCCGGATTGGTCGCGCAGTTCCCAGTTGCGGTTGTCGACCGAGGCCACCGTGCCGGTGCGCATGATCCGCTTCAGCTCATAGCCGTCCAGCTCGGTCACTTCGGCCACGGCGCGTTCCAGCGCGACCTGAACTTCGGCCAGCGGCGGGATCGGCACCCAGACGGGCAGGTCGTCGTCCAGCACCTTGTCTTCGCGCAGATAGGCATGGGCCAGCACAAAGTCGCCCAGGGCCTGCGTGTTGCGCAGCCCTGCGCAGTGGCCAACCATCAGCCAGGCATGTGGGCGCAGCACCGCGATGTGGTCGGTGGCGGTTTTGGCGTTGGATGGCCCGACGCCGATATTGACCAGCGTGATCCCCGACCCGTCGGCGCGTTTCAGGTGATAGGTCGGCATCTGCGGCAGCTTCAGCGGCTGGTCCAGCGGCGCGTCGGGGTCGGTAATCTCGACATTCCCGGTCGAAACGAAACTGGTATAGCCGCTGTCCGGGTCGGCCAGTTGCGCGCGGGCATAGTTCTCGAATTCCGAGACGTAGAACTGGTAGTTGGTGAACAGAACGTGGTTCTGGAAATGGTCCGGATCGGTGGCTGTGTAGTGGGCCAGCCGGGCCAGCGAGTAATCGATGCGTTGCGCTGTGAACAAGGCCAGCGGGCCGACGCCATCCAGCGGTTCGTGCACACCGTTGACGATGTCGTCATTGGTGGTGGTCAGATCGGGCACGTCGAACACGTCGCGCAGGGTGAACCCCGCCGCACCCTGATGCGGAACCACCAGATCGGGGTTGCCGGCCACGGCGAAATGCACCGGCATCGGCGTGGTCGATGGGCCGATGGTCACCGGCTGGTTGTGGTTCTTGATCAGCAGCGCGATCTGCTGCGTGAGGTAGGACCGGAACAGATCCGGCCGGGTTACCGTCGTGGCATGGACCCCCGGCTCGGACACGTGACCAAAGCTCAGGCGGCTGTCCACATGCGCGTAGGACGCCGTACGGATACGGATTTCCGGATAATAGGCTCTGTACCGGACCTTGGGCGCGCCGCTTTCCATCGCCTCGGCAAAGCTTTCGCACAGAAAGGCGGTGGCCTCGTTATACAGCTCTTCCAGCCTGGCAACGGCTGCGGCGGCATCGGTGAAAATCTCGGGGTCCCGTGGTTCGGGCGTTGTTATTTTTGTCATGCGAGGGGTTCCAGAAGGTCAATTTTTTCGAATGTGCGGACATCCACCAGTCCCAGATCGGATATCCGCAGTTCGGGGATCACGACAAGGGCCAGCAGCGAGTGCTGCATGTAGGCATTGTTCAGCTGACAGCCGCAGGTCTGCATCGCCTCGACCATCTTTTGCGCCTTGGCCGCGACGTCGGAGGCCGGGCTGTCGGACATCAGGCCGGCGATGGGCAGTTCGACCAGCGCCAGCTCTTCGCCATCTCGGAAGATGGTGATGCCGCCGCCCACTTCGGCCAGACGATTGGCGGCCAGCGCCATCTGCTCGCGGTCGGTGCCGACCACGATCATGTGGTGGCTGTCATGCGCCACGGTCGAGGCCATGGCCATCCGGCCCTGATAGCCAAAGCCCGAGACGAAGGCGTTGGTGACGCCGCCCGTGGCCCGGTGCCGCTCGACCAGCGCGATCTGGCAGACATCGCCTTCGCCCTCGACCAGCCCGCCGATGATGGGCAGCTCGGCCTTCAGCGCCTGGGTGGGGGCCTGGTTTTCCACCACGCCGATCACGTTGGCGCGGACGCGGTTGGCGCCCTCGGGCGCGGGGATCTCGAAATCGGCGGCGGTCAGGGCATGGCCCAGATGCACCGTGTTGCGCGCCCGGTCGGGCCAGTCGTAATGCGGGCAATCCACCTTGATCGCGCCATTTTCGGCCACCACCTGTCCGCGCGCGATGACCATCTCGATCGGCAAGTCGGTCAGGTCCGAACTGAGGATCACGTCCGCCCGGCGGCCCGGCGTGATCGAGCCGATCTCGCGCTCCAGCCCGAAATGGGTGGCGGTGTTGATCGTGGCCATCTGTAACGCGATCAGCGGGTCGCAGCCACAGGCGATGGCATGACGGACGACGCGGTTCATGTGGCCCTCGTTCACCAGCGTGCCCGAATGGCAGTCATCGGTGCACAGGATGAAGTTGCGCGGGTCCAGCCCTTTTTCGGTGACGGCGGTGATCTGGCTTTCCACGTCATACCAGGCCGAGCCCAGCCGCATCATCGACCGCATCCCTTGTCGCACGCGGGCAATGGCGTCGGCCTCGCAGGTGCCTTCGTGGTCATCCGCCGGGCCGCCGGCGACATAAGCGGCAAAATCAGGCCCTAAATCAGGGGATGCATAGTGTCCGCCCACGGTCTTGCCCGCGCGCTGGGTGGCGGCGATTTCGGCCAGCATTTTGGGGTCTGCATGGATCACGCCGGGAAAATTCATCATCTCGCCCAGCCCGATGATGCCGGGCCAGGTCATGGCCTCGGCCACGTCTTCGGCGGTGATCTCATAACCGGTGGTTTCCAGACCCGGCGCCGAGGGCGCGCAGGACGGCATCTGGGTAAAGATATTGACCGGCTGCATCAGCGCTTCGTCATGCATCATCCGCACGCCGTCCAGCCCCAGCACGTTGGCGATCTCATGCGGGTCGGTGAACATCGACGTCGTGCCATGCGGGATAACAGCGCGGGCGAACTCGGCCGGGGTCAGCATGCCGGATTCGATGTGCATATGCGCGTCGCACAGGCCGGGGATCATGTAGCGGCCCTTGGCCTCGATGATCTGCGTGTCGGGGCCGATGCAGTGGCTGGCGTCGGGGCCGACATAGGCCACGCGTCCGGCGGCGATGGCGATGGCATGATCGGGCAGCGCCTCGCGGCTGTGTACGTTGATCCAGATCCCGCCGCGAATGACCATGTCGGCGGCTTCGCGGCCGGCGGCAACGGCGATCAGGCGGGGGGCGACGTCGGGCCAAGAGGGGAAGGGTGCGTATTCCATGGCACAACTTTCCCGAATGCATCGGAAGGTGCAACCCCTGCCGTGCCACCTTCATGAAACCGTCATCCGGCCTGGTCCGGGGCAGCAAATGCTTGATCCGCGCCGCGATGCGGGGTCTGGTAGGGGCATGGATTACGAAACCATGGATGCCGACAGTTTCGGCCGCAGCCTGCGCGGGATCGGGCTGAACCTGCTGGTGCGCGACGTGCCAGCGGAATGTGCTTTTTTAGAGACTGTTTTTGGCCTGAAATCCCATCAGGTGACGGCGGATTTCGCCATCGTCACCTATGGCGATCAGGTGTTTCAGCTGCATTCGGACGGCACCTATCATTCCAACCCGCTGCTTGGGTTGGTTCCCGAAACGCCCCCGCGCGGTGGCGGGATCGAGATCCACCTGTACGATACCGACCCGGACGACGCGGCGGAGCGCGCCCGGTCCGCTGGCGCGGTCGTGCTGCAGGAGCCGAGCGACAAGCCTCACGGCCTGCGCGAGACCTATATCCTATGCGAGAACGGCTATGCCTGGGTTGCCAGCCGCCCCAAGGACGGATGAAGGTCAGGCGAGGTGTTGCTCGGCGGCGATTTCCGCCTGGATCCATTCGGCAAAGGCCACGGCACCCGGCGTCTCCTCGGCCTGAGGCGACAGCAGAAGGTAGTAGGCTTCGGGCATCGGCGCGCGATGCTCGAACGGCGCGATCAGACGGCCTTCGTCCAGAAGGCGCTTTGCGATGGTATCATGGGCCAGGCACAGCCCGCCGCCGGCCATCGCGACGGACAGGCCGACCATATAGGTCGTGGCGTAAGTAATCGGCGGATTTTCCCAGTTTAGACCCTGATCTTCGGCCCAGCTGACCCAGTTCGACAGAAGGTTCGAACAGTCGTACAGCGGTTGCTGCTGAAGGTTTTCCAGCGTGACCGGATAGTCGGGGGCACAGACGGGGTAGTAGTGATCGCTGCGCAAAAGCTCAGTGCGGACCGTGTCGGCCGGGCGCAGGGAATAGCGGATTTCCACCGCCGCGCCTTCGGCCATCTCGCGCGGCTCCCACAATTCGGTGAAGATGTTCAGGTGAACATCGGGGTGCAGCGCGCGGAACGCGGGCAGGCGGGGGGCCAGCCAGTTCACCGAAAAGGTGATGTTGCACTGCACCTGAACGGTATTTTCCTGTTGCCCGGTCACGGCCTGGGTGCCGCGTACCAGCGTCCGGAACGCTTCGCGCACCACGGGCAGATAGGTGATCCCGGCCTCGGTCAGTTCCAATGCGCGGGGGCGACGGTGAAACAGGGGCTGGCCCAGATAACCCTCGAGTGACTTGATCTGCTGGCTGACGGCGCTTTGCGTCATGTTCAGATCGCTCGCCGCGCCGGTGAAGGACAGGTGGCGGGCCGCGGCCTCAAAGGTCCGCAGCCAGCCAAGCGGGGGAAGAGGGTTCCGAGGTTTCATAATCCAATCATAAGCTCAGCTAATGCCAAAACGCCAATTTTTTCGTTGGTCAATTGCGCCCCGGCCCGGCACGGTTTGTATCAGCCCTCTGCACAAGCCGAACGGAGCCTCCGGATGAGCGTCACCAATCTGAAGCCGAATATCGACCATTGGCAGGAGCGCGTGGACATGGCCGCGGCCTTCCGTTGGACCGAAAGGTTGAACATGCATGAAGGAGTCGCCAACCATTTCAGCCTTGCCGTGAACGAGTGTGGCACGCAGTTCCTGATGAACCCGAACCAGATGCATTTCGCGCGCATCCGTGCCTCGGACCTTCTGCTGCTGGATGCCAACGATCCCGACACGATGAGCAAGCCCGGCGCACCGGACCCCACCGCATGGGGGCTGCATGGCTCGATTCACCGCAGGTGCCCGCATGCGCGTTGCGTGATGCATGTGCATTCGATCTTTGCCACCGTCCTGGCCTCCTTGGCCGACAGCACCCTGCCGCCGATCGACCAGAACACAGCAACCTTTTACAACCGCTATGTCATCGACGAGGAATTCGGCGGTTTGGCCTTTGAAAGCGAGGGCGAGCGCTGTGCCACGATGCTGTCCGACCCGAAAAAGAAGGTCATGATCATGGGCAACCACGGTGTGTTGGTGATCGGCAGCGATGCGGCAGATGCCTTCAATAGACTCTATTATTTCGAGCGCGCCGCCGAGACCTATATTCGCGCCCTTCAGACGGGCCGGCCGTTGCGGGTGCTTTCGGACGAGATCGCCGAAAAGACCGCGCATGAGCTGGATGACTATCCGGGGCAGGCCGAGGCCCATCTGCGCGAGATCAAGGCCGTTCTGGATGCCGAAGGCTCGGATTACGCCACCTAGAGGGTTTTGCCATGACCGATGCCTCGCATGATCCCGAAGCTGCCCGCTGGCACTATCGGCCATCTGATCCAGTGGTGTTGAACCCTTTGTTCAGCTGGCCGCCCAGACCGATGGCGGTAGTGAAATGGTACAGCGGTGCGTGGTTGCAGATCACCGCGCTGACCCTGTGCATAGTGTTGGCACTGACAGCTTATGTGCTTTTCCTGCCGCCGCTCAAGGCGATGCAAAGCTTCGCACCCGGTTGGATGTTCCGCATCTGGCTGCTGAACATGGTGCCTCAGACCCTTGTCGCGGGCGGGCTGCACTGGTGGCTCTACATCCGCAAGGGCCAGGGCATGTACAAGAAGTTCGACCGCCGGGATCTGACGCGCAAGAACGGCATCTTCACCTTCAACAACCAGGTCTGGGACAACATCTGGTGGACGCTGGGCAGCGCCATGACGGTGGCGACCGTCTATCAATGGGGAATCTACTGGGTGATGGCCAACGGTTGGGTGCCAACCGTCACATGGGAACAGGCGCCGGTCTGGTGCGTGGTCTGGATGCTGTTCATCCCGATGTGGTCCGGGCTGCATTTCTATTGGGTACACCGGCTGGAGCATCATCCGAAACTGTTCAAGCATGTGCACGCCGTGCATCACCGGAACGTCAATGTTGGTCCGTGGTCGGGCATCTCGAACCACTGGTACGAGAACCTGCTGTATTTCACGACCTATTTCATCCACCTGATCGTGCCGTCGCACCCGCTGCACCTGTTGTTCCATGCCTACTTCCAGCAGGTCAGCCCGATCCTGTCCCATTCGGGGTTCGAAAAGCTGAAAGCGGGGGACACGGAAGCGGCGAGGGCGGGCGATTTCTTTCACCAACTGCACCACCGGTATTTCGAGTGCAACTATGGCACTTCCGAGATTCCCTTCGACCGGTGGTTCGGCACCTATCACGACGGCTCGGCCGAGGCTACGGAACGCACCCGCGCCTACAAGAAAAAACGGTTCGGCTGAAGGGCACCAGCCGCACCCCAAGCTGTGACACCGTCTGGACAAGCCGCCGATGGGCGGCTTTCCGTTTTGATGGGTCTTTACCTTTCCGCGCGGGGTCTGATAGACACCGCTGGTCCGGATGAACCGGGCGCCGGTCGCAGCCTACCCGGCTTACAAAACAAGGATCTGAAAAGTGAAGACAATCGTCATCTGCTCGGGCGGACTGGATTCGGTTTCTCTGGCGCACAAGGTTGCCGCCGAAAACGAACTGATCGGCCTGATCTCTTTCGACTACGGTCAGCGTCACCGCAAGGAGGTCGAGTTTGCCGCCCGCTGCGCGGAGCGGCTGGGCGTGCCGCATGACCTGATCGACATGAGCCATATCGGCAAGCATCTGTCGGGCTCGGCCCTGACCGATGACGTCGACGTGCCCGACGGGCACTATGCCGAAGAGAACATGAAGGTCACCGTGGTCCCGAACCGCAACGCCATCATGCTGGCCATCGCCTTTGGCGTGGCCGCCGCCAAGCAGGCGGATGCCGTGGCGACGGCGGTGCATGGCGGGGATCACTTCATCTACCCCGACTGCCGGCCGGAATTCACCGAAGCCTTCGAGGTCATGCAGACCAAGGCATTGGACGGATATGCCAATGTCAGGCTCTATACGCCCTTCGTTCACATCCCGAAATCGGCCATCGTGACCGAGGGCGCAAAGCACGGAACGCCCTTCGCCGACACCTGGTCCTGCTACAAGGGCGGCGAGACCCATTGCGGCCGTTGTGGAACCTGTGTCGAACGGCGCGAGGCGTTTCACATCGCCGGCATTGAAGACCCGACCGTCTATGCCGATCCCGAGTTCTGGAAAGCCGCGGTGGAGGGGCACTGATGTTCCGTATCACCAAGGAATTCCACTTCTCGGCCTCGCATCAGCTGTGCCACCTGCCCGACGACCACCCCTGCGCGCGTCTGCACGGGCACAATTACATCGTCGAGGTGGAACTGGCCGCCGAAGAGCTGGATGCAAATGGTTTCGTGGTGGACTACCGCGATCTGAAGCCGCTCAAGACTTATATCGACGAGGAGCTGGATCACCGGCACCTGAACGACGTGTTCGGGCATGACATGGTCACCTCGGAGCGGCTGGCGAAAGAGATCTTTGACTACTGCAAGGCGCGCTGGGCGCAGACCAGCGCCGTGCGGGTCAGCGAGACGCCCAAGACCTGGGCGGAGTATCGGCCGTGAAACTGCTGCGCATCGCCGAGATCTTCGGCCCCACGATCCAGGGCGAAGGCGCCGTGATCGGGGTGCCGACCGTCTTCGTGCGGGCGGGTGGCTGCGATTACCGCTGCAGCTGGTGTGACAGCCTGCATGCGGTGGACAGCGCCTATCGCCATGACTGGACGCCGATGACCCCCGAACAGATCTGGGCGCAGGTCGAAGCCCTGTCCGGCGGCACACCCCTGACCGTGTCGCTGTCGGGCGGCAACCCGGCCATTCAGGATTTCGGCCCGCTGATCGCGCTGGGCAAATCCAAGGGCTATGACTTCGTGATGGAAACCCAGGGCTCGGTGGCGCAGGACTGGTTCCGCGAATTGTCCACCCTGATCCTCAGCCCGAAACCGCCCTCGTCCGGCGAAACCGTCGACTGGGCGCGGTTCGAGGACTGCATCACCAGGGCCGACGGCGCGCCCACCGTCATGAAGATCGTGGTCTTCGATGATGAGGATTACCGCTGGGCCCGCGCCGCGGCCGAGCGGTTTCCAGCGCTGCCGCTTTATCTGCAACCGGGCAACCACACCCCGCCGCCACCCAACGCCGAGGATGCCGAGATCGACATGGACGGGATCATGTCCCGCTATGAATGGCTGATCGACAAGACCCTCGGCGACCGCTGGTTCACCCCCACCATCCTGCCGCAGCTGCATGTCCTGATCTGGGACAACAAGCGCGGTGTATGAGGCTCTAACAATGACAAACCAAGACATCTATGCAAACCTGACCCAACTGGGCAGCAAGACCGACCTGCCGAACTCGCCCGAAGAGGCGGTGCTGGAGCGGGTGCCGAACCCGCAGGCTGGCACCGATTATGCCGTGCGCTTCACCGCGACGGAGTTCACCTCGCTCTGCCCGCTGACGGCGCAGCCGGATTTCGCGCATATCGTGATCGACTATGTGCCGGGTGACTGGCTGGTGGAAAGCAAGTCGCTCAAGCTGTTCCTGGGTTCGTTCCGCAACCATGGCGCGTTCCACGAAGATTGCAGTGTCACGATCGGCAAGCGGCTGGAAGAGGTGCTGGAGCCGAAATGGCTGCGTGTCGGCGCCTATTGGTATCCGCGCGGCGGTATCCCGATCGACGTGTTCTATCAGACCGGGCCGGAGCTGCCGGGCGTGTGGATCCCCGATCAGGGCGTTCCCACCTATCGCGGGCGCGGCTGACCGCGTTACGAGGCCGCCCGGATCGCGCGCGGCGAGGTGCCGAACTCGGCGCGGAAAGCGCGGGTCATCGCGCTGGGGTCGTCATAGCCCGCGCGCAGGGCGATCTCGCCGATGGGCAGATCGGTCTCGGATACCAGCTTGCGGGCCAGGTTCAGGCGCAGGCGGCGATAGACCTGCGCGGGGCTGGCCCCCAGATCGGCCCGCATCCGCGATTCCAGCGCCTTTTGCGAGCGGCCGACGCGCCGTGCGACCTCGGGGATGGGCAGGGGCGTTTCCAGATGTTCCTGCATCAGCGCCAACGCTTTGTTGACGAAGGCGCTGGCCGACCCGGCCCCGCCCATATGTGAACGGGCGGAATCGCGGGTCATGAACAGCTGCGCCACTTCCAGCGCCAGTGCCTGACCGTGATCCCGCCCGATCAGGTGCATCACCAGGTCAAACGCCGCCATCGCGCCCGAGCAGGTGATGCGGTCTCCGTCGATGACATAGCGTTCGCGGTAGGTTTCCACCTCGGGGAAGCGTTCCGAGAACCCCGTCAACTCCTCCCAGTGGATGGTCGCGCGATGCCCGTCCAGCAAGCCGGCCTCGGCCAGCAGCCAGCTGCCCGTGTCCATTCCGGCCATGATGCGGAACCGTTGCGCGGCGGCGCGCAGGCTGGCCTGCATGCGCCAGCCGCCGTGATCGCGAAAGCCATAGGATGGCATGACCGCCAGCAGGTCGCCGGACACGTTGCCGAGCCTGTCATGCGGCGACACCTGAAGCCCCGAGGATGAGGTCACCGGCCCCGCGTTCAACGACAGAAACTGCCACCTGTAGAGCGTGCGCCCCGACAGCGTGTTGGCCGCGCGCAGCGGCTCGACTGTGTTGGCCAAACAGTGGTTCGAAAACCCGTCGAACAGCAACACGCCGAAATGCTGCATCGCAGAGGTCGATTTAGTCCATTTCTGCATATTGAATGTCTATTACTGCATGAAAACGCGCGCAAGACGGGTCAGGCTGTTCGCAACATCTGCACTTGGAGAACCACCATGCAATTCGGGCTGTCCGAAGAACAGGAAATGATCGTCTCGACCGTCCGCATCTTTGTGGAAAAAGAGATCTATCCCCACGAAGAGCTGGTCGAGCGCACCGGAGAGGTGCCGAAAGAGATCGCCGACGAGATCAAGCGCAAAACGATCGAACTCGGCTTCTACGCCTGCAACTTCCCCGAAAGCGTGGGTTGCGCCGGGTTGAACCACCTGGAATTCGCGCTGGTCGAACGGGAACTGGGCCGTGGGTCGATGGCGCTGAACCATTTCTTCGGGCGGCCGCAGAACATCCTGATGGCCTGTCAGGGCGATCAGGTCGAACGCTATCTGATGCCCGCCGTGCGCGGCGAGAAGATGGATGCGCTGGCGATGACCGAACCGGGCGCGGGTTCGGATGTGCGGGGCATGAAGTGTTCCGCCGATCGTGATGGCGGCGATTGGGTGGTGAACGGCACCAAGCATTTCATCTCGGGCGCGGAACATGCCGATTTCATCATCGTCTTCATCGCCACGGGCGAGGATCAGACGCCGAAAGGCCCCAAGAAGCGCATCACCGCCTTCCTGGTCGATCGCGGCACGCCGGGGTTCACCATCCGCGACGGCTACAAATCGGTCAGCCATCGCGGCTACAAGAACATGGTGCTGGAGTTCGACGACTGCCGCCTGCCCGACGCGCAGGTGCTGGGCGAGGTCGATGGCGGGTTCGAGGTGATGAACACCTGGCTTTACGCCACCCGCATCACCGTGGCCGCCATGTGCGTGGGTCGCGCGCGGCGGGCCTTCGACTATGCGCTGGACTATGCCGCCACGCGCGAACAGTTCGGCCAGAAGATCGGCAAGTTCCAGGGCGTCAGCTTTCAGATCGCCGACATGATCACCGAGATCGACGCCGCCGACCTGCTGACCCTGGCCGCTGCCGACCGGCTGGACAAGGGCCTGCCCGCCAACCGCGAGATCGCCTCGGCCAAGCTTTTTGCCTCGGAGATGCTGGCGCGGGTGACCGATGCGGCGATCCAGGTACATGGCGGGATGGGTCTGATGGATGACTATCCGCTGGAACGGTTCTGGCGCGATGCCCGGGTGGAGAGGATCTGGGACGGTACCAGCGAGATCCAGCGCCACATCATCAGCCGCGACCTGCTGCGCGCGTTGGGGGCATGAACGTGGCGCCGGGCCTGAACGGCGCGGCGGATGTGCTCACGCCGGGAAAACTCGCCGCGCTGAGGCGGATGCTGGGGTTTCGTTCGCTGGCGGTGATCGGCGGGGGCGCTTGGTGTGCCGAGGTCATCCGGCAGGTGCGGAAACTGGGGTTCACCGGTCCGGTCTGGCCGGTGCATCCCAAGGCCGACGAGGTGGCGGGCGAGCGCGTCTTTGCCACGATCGAAGACCTGCCCCAAGCGCCCGACGCGGCCTTTGTCGGCATCAACCGCCGCGCCACCATCGAGGCGGTTGAGGTTCTGTCCCGCATTGGCGCGGGCGGGGCGGTGTGTTTCGCCTCGGGCTTTACCGAGGCGCTGGCTGAGGATGCGGACGGGCCGGACTTGCAGGCGCAGCTTGTGGCTGCAGCGGGGGACATGCCGATCCTCGGCCCCAACTGCTATGGCTTCGTCAACGGACTGGACCGGGTGGCGATCTGGCCCGACCAGCACGGGATGCGCCCGGTGGAGCGGGGCGTCGCCATTCTAACGCAAAGCTCAAACATCGCCATCAACATGACCATGCAGCGCCGGGCGCTGCCGCTGGCTTTCATGCTGACCTGCGGGAATCAGGCACAGTCCCACCACGCCGAAATCGCCATGGCGCTGCTGGAGGATGACCGGATCACCGCCATCGGTGTGCATGTCGAGGGCTTTGGCGACCTGCGCAAATGGGAGGCGCTGGCGGCCAAGGCGCGTGACCGGGGCGTACCGATCGTGGCCCTCAAGGTGGGGCGGTCAGCTCAGGCGCAGGCGGCCACCATTTCGCACACCGCCTCGCTGGCGGGGGGCGATGCCGGGGCGCAGGCGTTTTTGGTCCGGCTGGGAATCGCGCGGCTGAACGACGTGCCCGAGTTTCTGGAAACACTGAAGCTGTTGCATGTCACCGGGCCGCTGGACGGGACCGGAGTGGCGACAATCAGCTGTTCCGGTGGCGAGGCCAGCTTGGCCGCCGACATGGCCGAAGGAACCGGCCTGCACTTTCCGCCGCTGACCGCGGATCAAGTCTCGGGCCTGCGCGCGGCGCTGGGGCCGATGGTGGCGCTGGCCAATCCACTGGACTACCACACCTATGTCTGGCGCGACGCTGACGCGATGGCACGGGCGTGGTCGGCGATGACGGGGCCGCATGTGGCGATGACGATCTCGATCGTTGACTACCCTCACACCGATGCCACCGATTGGGACTGCGCCACCCGTGCGGCGTTGACCTGCGCGCGCGGAACCGGTCGCCCCTTTGCCGTGGCCGCGACCTTGCCGGAACTGATGCCCGAGGACGTAGCCGAGCGGTTGATGGCGGGCGGTGTCGTGCCCTTCGCCGGGCTGCGCGAGGCGCTGACGGCGACACGCGCTGCAGCACGCCCGCATCCCGAACCGCAGGAGCCAGTTTTGCTGCCCGCCGCCAATGCGGCCACAACCGCTCTGACCGAGGCTCAGGCCAAGGCCGAACTGGCCGCTTGCGGCGTGCCGGTTCCCCGCTCGGTCGTCGCGCGGGCGGATCGGGCGGAAAAGGCGGTGGACGGTCTGAGCGGACCCTTTGCGGTGAAAGGCGTTGGCCTGGCGCACAAATCCGAACATGGCGCGGTGCGGCTGGGCGTTTCTGGACAAGATCTGCCCGAGGTCGCGAGATCAATCGGCACCGATGAGGTTCTGATCGAGGAAATGGCCCCGACCGGGATTGTCGAGCTGTTGATCGGCGTCACCCGCGACCCGGCGCATGGCTATGTGCTGACCCTTGGGGCGGGCGGGGTTCTGACCGAGATCCTGCGCGACTCGACCTCGATCCTGATCCCGTCCACGCCGTCCGCGGTACGCGATGCGTTGGGCAAGCTGGCCTGTGCGCCCGTGTTGAGCGGATATCGGGGCAAGCCCGGTGTGGATATCGATGCGGTCGTGCGGGTGGCCATGGCGGTACAGAACTACGTCATTGCCAACGCGGCGGTCGTGGACGAAGTTGAAATCAACCCTCTCATCTGCGCGGCCGACAGTGTGGTCGCCGTTGATGCCCTGATCCGAAAGGCATGACCATGAACCCGATCAAAACCCACCGCGATGGTGCAATCCTTCAGGTCACGTTGGACCGGCCCAAGGCGAATGCCATCGATTTGGCGACCAGCCGGGTGATGGGCGAAGTGTTCCGCGACTTCCGCGATGACCCGGGCCTACGCGTGGCGATCCTGACGGGGGGCGGAGAGAAATTCTTTTGCCCCGGCTGGGATCTGAAGGCCGCGGCTGAGGGCGATGCCGTGGATGGGGATTACGGGGTCGGCGGTTTCGGTGGCCTTCAAGAGCTGCGGGACATGAACAAGCCGGTGATTGCCGCCGTGAACGGGATTGCTTGCGGCGGCGGTTTGGAACTGGCCTTGAGTGCCGACATGATTCTGGCGGCCGATCACGCCACCTTTGCCCTGCCGGAAATCCGCTCGGGCACGGTGGCGGACGCGGCCAGCGTCAAGCTGCCCAAGCGCATACCTTACCACATCGCGATGGAACTGCTGCTGACCGGCCGCTGGTTCGACGCCGAAGAGGCGCATCGCTGGGGCTTGGTGAATGAGATCGTCCCGGCCGACCAGCTGATGGACCGTGCATGGGAGCTGGCTCGCCTGCTGGCCAGCGGTCCGCCGCTGGTCTATGCCGCAATCAAAGAGATCGTGCGCGAGGCCGAGGATTCCAAGTTCCAGGACATCATGAACCGCATCACCAAGCGGCAGCTGCGCACGGTCGATGTTCTCTATGGCTCCGAGGACAATCTGGAAGGCGCCCGCGCCTTTGCCGAGAAACGCGACCCGGTCTGGAAGGGTCGCTGAGGCGGATCAGGATTTCTCGAACAGGGCGATCAGCGCGGTGTCGTCCTTGTTGGGGCCTGAGGCGAGGTCGCCGTAGATGCGGACCGGGGTCAGGGTCAGATGTTCCATACGGCCCTCGGCCTGCAGATTGTCGAAGGCGGTTGCGAATCCCAGCGCCTCGAAGTGTTTGGCGTTGATCGACAGGGCGAATTGCGCCTCGGGCCGGGCCACCCGCAGCAGGGCGGGCAGAACCTCGGGGCCCAGATGGCCGTGGGTGAAGGTGCCCGACGACACGATGCCCGAATAGCTGTCACGTGGAACCGGGATGCCCTCGTTCAGGTCAGCCTCGATCGCGTCGCGGTAGATGTCCTTGCGCATTGCCTTGTCCAGCATCTCGGCGCTGATGTCGGTGGCGTCGATCGGCCCCACGCCCAGATCGGCCAGAACCGCGCCGCACAGGCCGGTGCCCGCGCCCACATCCAGCACCGGACCCTGCCCCCCGGCGCCGACAAAGGCGCGGGCGGTATGGATGTGCAGCTGGTAATCCTCGCGCGCGGCGAATCCGCGATCGTAATCTCCCGCCCATTCGGCATAGAGCCGTTTGTTGTCTGCCGGAGTTTTCAGCGCATAAGCCGCGTGCAGGCTGGGTTTGTCATCGCTCATCACACCATGAAGGCGCAGGCGGAGATTCGAATCAAGTGCGTCCATCCGGCGCTTGCATCCCGCCCGCGGCGCGATCAACAAGGGGCCATGACTGGAACTCTTTTTTCATTCGGGCACGGCTATACCGCGCGCGCGCTGTCGCGCCGGCTGGCCCCCAAGGGTTGGCGCATCGTCGGAACCACCCGCGATGCCGCCGAGAAAGACGCCATCCGCGCCACCGGGGCCGAACCGCTGGTCTGGCCGGGCGAGGACCCCGATCTGAACGGGGTCACGCATCTGTTGATTTCGACCGCGCCCACGGCCAAGGGAGATCCGGTTCTGGCCGCCCTGCGGGATGAGCTCGCCGCCCGCGCCGGGCGGTTCGACTGGGTCGGGTACCTGTCGACCACCGCCGTTTATGGCGACCACCAGGGGGGCTGGGTCGATGAGTCCACGCCGGCGACCCCGACGGCCGAGCGCGGGCGCTGGCGGTTGCAGGCCGAGCAGGACTGGGCCGCAATTCCCGGCCTGCCGCTGCACATCTTTCGCCTTGCGGGCATCTACGGGCCGGGGCGGGGGCCGTTCTCCAAGCTGAAGAAAGGCGGGCTGCGGCGGATCATCAAGCCGGGGCAGGTGTTTTCGCGCATTCATGTCGAGGACATCGCACAGGTGCTCGAGGCGTCGATGCTCCGTCCCGATCCGGGCGCGATCTACAATGTCTGCGATGACGAACCGGTGCCGCCGCAGGACGTGATCGGCTATGCCGCGCAGCTTCAGGGGCTGCCGCTGCCGCCTGCGGTGGATTTCGATACGGCCGACCTGACGCCGATGGCCCGCAGCTTCTACAACGAGAACAAGCGCGTTCGGAACGACCGGATCAAGACCGATCTGGGCGTGAAGCTGAAATACCCCAACTATCGCGTGGGCCTTGAGGCGCTGCACGCGGATCAGGCGTTGAACGGCGACTGATCAGGCCACATCCGCCAGGATCATGTCGGCGGCCTTTTCCGCGATCATGATCGTGGGCGCGTTGGTGTTGCCTGAAACCAGCGTCGGCATGACCGAAGCATCGACCACCCGTAGCCCCTGCATCCCGCGCACCCGCAGCTGTGGATCGACCACCGCCATGTCGTCCACTCCCATCTTGCAGGTGCCCACGGGGTGATAGATCGTATCGGCCCGCGCGCGGATATGGCGTTCCCAATCCGTGTCGGTCCGGGCGGTGTCGGTGCCGAACATTTCCTTGTGGCGGTATTCGGCAAGGGCCGGAGCCTCGAGGATTTCGCGCGTCATCCGCGCGCCCTTGATCATTGTGTCCAGATCGCGCGGGTCGGACAGATAGGCCGGGTCGATCGCCGGGGCGGCAAAGGGGTCGGCGCTGTGCAGCGAGACGGTGCCGCGGCTTTCGGGGCGCAGCTTGCAGATATGGCAGCTGAACCCATAGCCCAGATGCAGCTTGCGCGCGTGGTCGTCCACCAGCGCGATGGTGAAATGCAGCTGGATGTCGGGGCGGTCCAGATCGGGAGAGGTCTTCAGAAAGGCGGCGCCTTCCGCAAAGGGGGTGGCAGCCATCGACACCCCGGTCTTGCGCCACCGCATGAGGTGTTTGATCAGCCCCACCGTACCGGCGGCGCCGATGCCGAAATTGTCTGTGTCCTTTGTCTTGTAGGCCAGGATGAAATCCAGGTGATCCTGCAGGTTCTTGCCCACGCCTGGCAACGCGTGGCGGACGGCGATGCCATGCGGCGTCAGGTCCTCGGGGTCGCCGATGCCCGACAGCTGCAGCAGTTGCGGCGATTTCAGCGCACCCGAGCAAACCAGAACCTCGCGCGTGGCGGTGACGGTGAGGTCGGCGCCCTTACTGCCCTGGCGATAGATCACGCCCGTGGCGCGGTGGCCGTCAAAGGTGATCTCGCGCGCCTGCGCCCCGGTGATGACCGTCAGGTTCGGCCGGTCCATGACTGGAAACAGATAGGCCGCGGCGGCCGAGCACCGCTCGCCGTTTTTGGCGGGGTCATGGAACTGGGTGACTTGGTACAGCCCCGCGCCTTCGTTGTCGCCGCGATTGAAATCGTCGGTCACCTTGTGCTGCAACTGGGCGGCGGCCTCGACGAAGGCGCGCGTGATCGGGCGTTCTTCTTTCTGATCGGACACCTGAAGCGGGCCGTCGGCGCCATGCAGGTCATCCGCGCCGCGTTCGTTGTTCTCGGACCGTTTGAAATAGGGCAGGACGCTGTCCCAGTCCCAGCCCTCGCAGCCCAGATCGGCCCAGCCGTCATAATCCTGCCGTTGCCCGCGCACATAGAGCATCGCGTTGATCGCGCTGGATCCGCCCAGGGCCCGGCCGCGCGGCTGATAGCCCTTGCGGCCGTCCAGCCCCGGTTGCGGCACCGTCTCGAAGGCCCAGTTGTTGATCCTGGGTCGCCCCGGCAGCATTGCGACCACCCCGGCGGGCATTCGGACCAGAATGCCGTTTCCGCCCCCGCCCGCCTCAAGCAGGCAGACCCGCGTGCCCGGATTGGCGCTCAGACGGTTGGCCAGCACACATCCCGCGGACCCTCCGCCGACGATGACGTAGTCGAATTGCATGGCGATCCTCCCCTGTGGCCCGCGCGGTGTCGCGCGTCACAGCCCGCAGTTTGAAGCACCGGCCGCAAAAGGCAATCTGGGCGTTGGGGAACGCCGCGTCATGTGGATGGGGATCGGTTTGAAGGAACCCGGCAGAGCCATAATCAATATCTATCAAATCAATCCGAAAACAAAATTTTTTCTCATGGCTGGGATTTGCTATGACTCGGGGTATTCCAGCGGACTGCGGTCCGCCCCTTTTTGACGTGCCATTCGCACGGTTGCCTCGCAAACAGACTGACACCAGCCAGGATCGGAGATTGAGATGGACGGAAGCGACACCCCCAACACGGGCCAATGCCCCATCATGCACGGCGCCGGAACCCGATCGAATCGGGACTGGTGGCCCAACCAGCTGAACCTGGCGATCCTGCATCAGCACCAGCCGGTCAGCAATCCTCTGGGCGCCGATTTCAACTATGCCGACGTGTTCAAGAAGCTGGATTACCAGGCGCTCAAGCAGGACCTGTATGATCTGATGACGGATTCGCAGGATTGGTGGCCGGCGGACTATGGCCACTACGGCGGACTGTTCATCCGCATGGCCTGGCACAGCGCCGGAACCTATCGTACCGCGGATGGTCGGGGCGGGTCCTCGACCGGTTCCCAGCGGTTCGCGCCGCTCAACAGTTGGCCCGACAACGGCAACCTGGACAAGGCGCGCCGCTTGCTGTGGCCGATCAAGCAGAAATACGGCAACCAGATTTCCTGGGCCGACCTGATGATTCTGGCCGGCAACTGCGCCATCGAATCGATGGGCGGCAAGACCTTCGGCTTTGCCGGCGGCCGCGAGGATATCTGGGCGCCCGAGGAAGACATCTATTGGGGCCCCGAGGCCGAATGGCTGGCCACCAGCGATACCGAAGGCAGCCGTTATACCGGCGACCGCGAGCTGGAAAACCCGCTGGCCGCCGTGCAGATGGGCCTGATCTACGTGAACCCCGAAGGCCCCGACGGCAAGCCGGACCCGGTGGCCTCGGGCCGTGACATCCGCGAGACTTTCGCGCGGATGGCTATGAACGACGAGGAAACGGTGGCGCTGACCGCGGGCGGCCATACATTCGGCAAGATGCACGGCGCGGGCGATCCCAGCCATGTGGGCCCCGAGCCCGAAGCCGCCCCGATCGAGGCGATGGGGTTCGGCTGGCTGTCCACCTTCGGCAAGGGCAAAGGGCGCGACACTATCACCAGCGGGCTGGAAGGTGCCTGGACCGCGAACCCGATCCGGTGGGACAACGGCTATTTCGACGTGTTGTTCAAATATGATTGGGAACTGGTCAAAAGCCCGGCCGGGGCCTGGGTCTGGACACCCAAGGACATCCAGCCCGAGGACATGGCTCCCGATCCGGAAGACCCGTCGAAGCGGGTTCCGATCTTCATGTCGACCGCCGACATGGCGATGCGGATGGATCCGATCTATGGCCCGATCTCGAAGCGGTTCCACGAGAACCCCGAAGAATTCGCCGATGCCTTCGCGCGCGCCTGGTTCAAGCTGACCCACCGCGACATGGGCCCCAAGATCCGGTATATCGGCCCCGAGGCGCCGGACGAGGAGCTGATCTGGCAGGACAACGTGCCGCCGGTGGATCATGACCTGATCGACGCGGAGGATATCGCCGATCTCAAGGCCCGGATTCTGGACAGCGGCTTGTCGATCCCACAGCTGGTCTCGACCGCTTGGGCGTCGGCCTCGACTTTCCGCGGCTCTGACAAGCGCGGAGGCGCCAACGGTGCGCGGATCCGGCTGGCCCCGCAGAAGGACTGGGCCGTGAACGAGCCGGAAAAGCTGTCCCAGGTGCTCTCGGTCCTCGAAGGCATCCAGGCAGCGTTCAACGCGGCGCAAAGCGGAAACAAGAAAGTGTCGCTGGCCGATCTGATCGTTCTGGGCGGGGCCGCCGCCGTCGAACAGGCCGCCGCTGCCGCCGGGCACAAGGTCGAGGTCCCCTTCGCCCCGGGCCGCACGGACGCATCGCAGGAGCAGACGGATGTCGAATCCTTCTCGGTGCTCGAACCCATGGTCGACGGGTTCCGCAACTATCAGCGCCAGGAATACAGCGTCTCGCCCGAGGACCTGCTGGTGGACAAGGCCCAGCTTTTGACCCTGTCGGCGCCCGAGATGACCGTTCTGGTCGCCGGGCTGCGGGTTCTGGGTGCAAACCACGGCGGATCGACGCATGGCGTGTTCACCGACCGGGTCGGAGCGCTGAGCACCGATTTCTTCACCAACCTGCTGGATATGGGAATCGAGTGGAAACCTGCGGAGGACCAGCCGGGCGTGTATGAAGGCCGCGACCGGGCCACGGGCGACGTGAAATGGACTGGCACGCGCGTCGATCTGGTGTTCGGCTCGAATTCGCAACTGAGGGCGATTTCCGAGGTTTACGGGCAGGCGGATGCGGACGGCAAGTTCGTGTCTGACTTCGTCGCCGCCTGGACCAAGGTGATGAACGCGGACCGGTTCGACCTGGTCTGAGCCGCAGGTTCGCTGACCCATGGAGGCCGCCCCGATATTGATCGGGGCGGCCTTTTGTCTTGCTGCGAATGCTCCGACCCATGTCCCGACAGCGGATTCCCACTGCGATTCCGCGTTGCGGCATCATTTGCTAAAGTTTCTCGGGGCAAAACGGGCGTACAGTTGGATGAAAGCTGCATGATGAAGTCGTTAATTGTATGTAATTTAATAGGAAAATCGTCAACTGAGAAAAAAATGGAAGTTTTTTGAAAATGGGTCTTGCAGGTCCCGGACCTAATCCGTAAATACCCCTTCACCGGCGCTGGTGAGGCGTTGGTGACGGGCTGGAGAGGCGGCCTGACGGACTGGAAAGACGGTTGTGACGCTCAGGAGAGACTGGGGCATCTTGAGGATTTGTT
>NZ_JBXWSH010000014.1:0-101469 GCF_059613325.1 Ruegeria sp. BHSA191 | reverse complement strand
CCGTGGCCGTCGTGGTCGGTGTGATCGTTTCGGCGCTGGCCTATGCCTGGAACAACGCCAAGCGCATCCACGCGGTCACCCGCGACTCCGAAACCGAGAAAGGCGCCAAGGTCTACGAGATCAAGGGCCCGTTGTTCTTTGGCTCGTCCGAGGGGTTTGTTGAACTGTTCGATGTCCAGAACGACCCGGAAACGGTGATCGTGGACTTTGCCGACAGCCGAGTGGTTGACCAATCGGCCCTGCAGGCCATCGAAAACG
Organism: Ruegeria sp. BHSA191; assembly: GCF_059613325.1. Lineage (NCBI taxonomy): Bacteria > Pseudomonadati > Pseudomonadota > Alphaproteobacteria > Rhodobacterales > Roseobacteraceae > Ruegeria > Ruegeria sp. BHSA191. The sequence continues at coordinate 101,211 of NZ_JBXWSH010000014.1, read as the reverse complement.
TCGCCGCGAAATACGAGGCGGCAGGCAAGCGTGTCATGCTGCGCCATCTCAGCCGCGACTGTCACAAGCTGCTCAAGAAAGCGGGTCACCTGATGGTCGATAGCGACGATGACCCGGATTACGGCCTTGCGGTCGACTATTCTGTTCGAACCGGCATTCTGGGCGGCCACTGAGGAAATGCGAGGCTCTGCCTCGCGCTCCGGGATATTTACAGCCAGATGAAGAACGCGCGAGCCCTTCATCTGACCAAAATTATCCCGGGGGAGTCGCGAACAGCGCGGCGGGGGCAGAGCCCCCAAACCCGGCTCAATCGTCTGGACGATTGAGGGAAAACAATTCCGTAACCACCGAGTAGTCGCGATAGCCAAGCCGCGACAATGGTTGAAAGGTGGTGACGTCGAACTTGCCCTCCTTCAGGCAGTCATCGCGCAGGTGTACGCCGATGACCTCTCCGAAAACCACCCGGTTGGCTTGGCCAGGCAACGTGACGATCTGGGTCAGTTTGCATTCCAGCGCGGCAGGGGCGCTTTCGATGCGGGCGCATGGGATGGTTTCGCATTCCACCGGTGTCAAGCCGGCGTGGGCGAACTCGTCCACCTCTTTCGGAAGGCTGGCCGAGCTTGCGTTCATCGCATCCCGATGGGCGTGGGCCACCACGTTGACGCAAAAGACCCCGGTCGCCTCGATATTGGCGATGCTGTCCTTTCCGCTGTCTTGGTCGTGCTTTGTGCCGGTGGAGGCGAACATCACCTGCGGAGGTGTATAGGCGACCCCGTTGAAGAACGAATAGGGCGCCAGGTTGTTGATCCCATCCGCGCCGCGGGTCGAGATCCATCCGATCGGGCGCGGCGTGATGATGGCGTTGAACGGGTTGTGCGGCAATCCGTGACCGTCTTCGGGGCGATAGAACATCTGATCTCCAAGCGTTTGCTCAAGGCCTAGCGAAGTGCTAGGGCGATTTCCAGAGTCGAAAAGAGGGCCGCGGTGCAGCAGTTCGGGATCAGGCCGGAAGAGCCGGAGGATTGGTGGGAAGTCGAAGCCCTCTACGACCTGTGCTTTGCGCCGGGGCGCGAGGCGCTGTCGTCCTACCGCTTGCGCGACGATGTTCCGCCAGTGTCAGGGCTGTCGATGGTGGCTCGCGACGGGCAGGGGATATTGGCCGGGGCCATCCGATTCTGGCCCGTTCATGTTGGCGCACACGATGCGCTTTTGCTGGGGCCCGTGGCCGTCCACCCGACCCACCAGGGCGAAGGGTTGGGTGGTTTTCTGATCCGTGAAGGCATCGAAGCGGGGCGGGCCAAAGGGTGGGAGCGGGTCATGCTGGTCGGTGACGCGCCCTACTATTCACGCTTTGGGTTTGCCCGGCTCGAGGGGGTAGAGATGCCGCCGCCAACCAACCCGGATCGTGTGCTTGGCCTGGATTTGGCGCCCGGCGCCTGGAAGGGAATAGGCGGAGAAGTCACGCGTTGGACACGCTGACCTATTGAAAGCGCGCGCGCTGATGCCGATCTTTCGGGGGCAGGAGGAGACCGGATGCACGATATTTTGCGAGTGCAGCGCCCTGACCCCGAAGCCGAGCTTGACCGACTTGCGGGATACTATCGCGACGCCGGGGGCGCCGGCGTGAAGTTTCTGAACCGCATGGGCGGATCGGCGGAATCATTGCTCGAGCAATTGCCAGCTCCGGTTCGATCGGGTCTGACGGGGGCCACCGAACAGGCGCTGTGGGTGGCCGTCCGTGCGGCGAACGGATCGCGGCGCGCAGTCCCGGATCAAGAGCCGTGGGTCAACACGATCGTCGCCACCACCATGGGCGCAGTTGGCGGTACGGGTGGCTTGACCACCGCGCTGATCGAACTGCCGGTCACGACGACCATGCTGTTGCGTGCGATCCAGGGGGCTGCCGCCCGCGAGGGGTTCGATCCATCGGCCGAAAACGTCAAGTTCGACTGCGTGCGGGTTCTGTCCGCCGCCGGCCCGCTGTCGCATGACGATGGCGCCGACCTGGGTTTCTTCTCGGTGCGCCTGACATTGACCGGCCCGGCGATACAAAAGCTGATCGCGGCCGTTGCGCCCAGACTGTCGGTGGCGCTTGGTCAGAAATTGGCCGCGCAGACCCTGCCGGTGCTTGGGGCCGTTGCCGGGGGCGGCATCAACTATGTCTATTCCCGTTATTACCAGCAGATCGCCCGGGTTCACTTCGGCCTGCGTCGGTTGGCCGTCGACGCCGACATTCCACATGAAGATCTGGTTCAGCGGTTGGAGCGCCGCATAATTGGGTGACAGATCGCCCCAAATTGGACAATTCCGCCTGAAGTGGTAGTTTGAAACTGACCGACCTGCGGGATAAGCGGGCGGTTTAGCAGGAAAATGAGGCCTGTCGAGAGGATGCTGAACGTGAAAGACGCCGGGATTTCGTCGGACGGCGCATTCGCCTCCGAGCCACTGCCGGTCATTCGGCAAGTGGCGGCCCTGTGCCATCGACAGACGCAGGCAGGGCTTGAAGTTCTGTTGATATCTACGCGCGGGTCCGGCCGCTGGATCATTCCCAAGGGTTGGGCAATAACCGGGCTGAGCGACGCGGAGTCCGCCGCGCGCGAGGCTTGGGAAGAGGCCGGCGCGACCGGCCATTGCGACACCCGGCGTATCGGAAGTTTCGCCCATGCCAAGCACCACAAGCGGCTGGGGCGCGTGATGTGTCTGGTCGACGTCTTCCCTCTGCGGGTCACCGAGGTGGCCGAAATTTTCCCCGAGGCCGGTCAGCGGCGCAGGGCATGGTTCAAGCTGGACGAGGGGGCCGACAGGGTTTCCGGGCGGGACCTGTCCGCATTGCTCCGGGGCTTTTCGCCTGCTGAGGCCCGTGGCTCAGCGAGAAAGGCTTGATATCGCCATGTCTGACGGTATCTATTCAACAACCGACTTTTGGGACGCAAGATGATTCAATACGCCCTGAAATGCAGCAACGGTCACGGGTTCGACAGCTGGTTCCAGTCGGCCGATGCCTATGACAAGCTTGCCAAGGCGGGCATGGTATCCTGCGCGCAATGCGGCTGCACGTCTGTTGAAAAAGCGATCATGACGCCTCGCTTGCAAACAGGGCGCACGGCCGAATCCCATATGCCGCGATCCGCCCCCGACCCTGGCGCAGCTCCGTCCCGTGTCGAAATCGAACGCGTTCTGAAAGAGCTGCGCACCAAGGTCGAGGCCAACTCCGACTACGTCGGGCGGGATTTCGCGCGCGAGGCCCGCAAGATTCATCTGGGCGAAGCACCCGAGCGTCCCATCTATGGCGAGGCCAGGTTGGAGGAGGCGAAGGCGCTGATCGAAGATGGTGTGCCCGTGGCGCCTCTGCCTTTCGTGCCCAGCCGAAAGACGAACTGAGCGATGCATGTTCTGATCACCGGCGCCAATCGGGGGATCGGACGGGCTCTGGCCGATCTCTACCAAGGGCAGGGCCACCAGGTCACCGGCACCGCCCGCGATGGCAGTGCCAAGGTCAAACTGGACGTGACCAATCCGGCCGATCATGCGGCGATGGCGCGCGCGCTGCAAGGGCAACCGGTTGACCTGCTGGTGTGCAACGCGGGCGTCTATCTGGACAAGGGCCAGACGATCGAGGGCTATCCGGCCGAGATGTGGGCCCAGACCTTCGCCGCCAATGTGACCGGCGTGTTTCTGACTATTCAGGCCCTGCTGCCCAATCTGCGGGCCGCCCGCGGCAAGATCGCGATCATCTCGTCGCAGATGGCCTCGCACACACGGGCGCCAGGAGGGAGTTATATCTATCGTGCTTCAAAGGCCGCCGCGCTGAATCTCGGGCGCAACCTGGCGGTCGATCTGAAGCGGGACGGCGTCGCCGTCGGTATCTATCACCCCGGATGGGTGCGGACGGACATGGGCGGTCAGGCCGCCGACATCACCGTCTCACAGGCCGTTGCCGGGCTGGCCGAGCGTTTCGAGGCGCTAAGCCTGGATACCACCGGGTGTTTCGAAACGTGGGACGGGCAGGCGCATCCTTACTGAGCTGCCAGCGCTGCTTTGGGAATCTCGTAGACTTCACCGGGATCGATGAAGATCACCAGAATATCGCCGCGGGTTTCCGACGTGATCTGTGCGGTTGCGCTGCTGGAATCCGGCTTTCCATCGGTGAAATAGATGCGGCGCACCTCGCCAGTGGGCAGTTGTACCGCCAGCGTGGCGGTTCCGTCCTCTTTACGGCGCAACTCGGCCGGGCAGCTTTGCAGGGGTTGGCCGGACAGGGCAGTGCAAGGCACGGTTCCCAAGGCGTTTTGACCATCCGTGCCGGACAGGGTGGCCACCTGGGCCACCGCAGGTGTGGACATCAGGGCAAGGGCGGAAACGAAACGCAGCATGAAAAACCTCATGGTGTAAACGGCTGATCCCACGCTGGCATTGCCGGCACCGGTTGTAAAGCGGCCGCGCGCCGCAGGGCGCGCCCCTTTGCACTCTTGCCCTATCGGGTCCCCTCGCATAAGACGCACGGGACCGGAAATCCAAGGCGCGGAGACATTTGCCCCCATGCCCGTACTCGTGATGAAATTCGGCGGCACATCCGTCGCCAACCTCGACCGCATCCGCCGCGCAGCCAAGCGCATCGGCGTCGAAGTGGCCAAGGGCTATGACGTCATCGTCATCGTGTCGGCCATGTCGGGCAAGACCAACGAACTGGTCGGCTGGGTTGACGAGATCTCGCCACTGTATGACGCGCGCGAATATGATGCCGTGGTTTCCTCGGGCGAGAATGTCACCGCCGGTCTGATGGCACTGACCTTGCAGGAAATGGACATCCCCGCCCGCAGTTGGCAGGGCTGGCAGGTGCCGCTGCTGACCGATGGCGCCCATTCGGCGGCGCGGATCCTGGACATTCCGACCGACAACATCAACCAGAAGTTCGGCGAGGGCATGAAGGTCGCCGTGGTGGCGGGTTTTCAAGGCCTCAGCCCCGAGGGGCGGATCACCACGTTGGGTCGGGGTGGCTCGGACACCACCGCAGTGGCTTTTGCCGCGGCCTTCGACGCCGAACGCTGCGACATCTACACGGATGTGGATGGCGTCTATACCACCGATCCGCGCATCTGCGAGAAGGCGCGCAAGCTGGACAAGATCTCGTTCGAGGAAATGCTCGAACTGGCCTCGTTGGGGGCCAAGGTGCTGCAGACCCGCTCGGTCGAGCTGGCGATGCGGTACAAGGTGAAACTGCGTGTTCTCTCGAGCTTCGAGGAACAGTCCGACGAGGCCGGAACCCTGGTCGTCGACGAGGAGGAAATCATGGAATCCAATGTAGTCTCGGGTGTGGCCTATTCGCGGGACGAGGCCAAGATGACCGTCGTGTCGGTCGCCGACCGCCCCGGCATCGCCGCGATCATCTTCAACGCGCTCAGCGATGAGGGGATCAATGTCGACATGATCGTGCAGAACATCTCGGACGAGGGGCGCACGGACATGACCTTTTCCTGCCCCACCAACCAGGTGGCGCGCGCCGAAAAGGCGCTGCTGGCGGTCAAGGAGCGTGGTGATCTGAACTATGCCGAACTGGTCGCCGATACCGATGTGGCCAAGGTTTCGGTGGTGGGCATCGGCATGCGCTCGCAGTCGGGCGTGGCGGCCAAGATGTTCAAGGTACTCTCGGATGAGGGGATCAACATCAAGGTCATTACAACCTCCGAGATCAAGATTTCCGTGCTGATCGACCGGAAATACATGGAACTTGCCGTTCAGGCGCTGCATGATGCCTTTGAACTGGACAAGGCGGCCTGAGCGTTTCGGCCAAGGTCCCGCCTGACACCGCAGGATAGACCGGGCGATGGCAGACGGAATGGAAACGGAATCCCGCAAGCTGCTGGGGCGGCTGCGCGAGGAGATGGCAAGCGAGGCGGCCGGTCAGGAGCGTCTTGACCGGATCACGCACCTGATCGCGGACAGCATGCGGTGCGAGGTGTGCTCGATCTACCTGTTCCGCGACGACGAAACCCTTGAACTCTGCGCGACCGAAGGGCTTGCCCCCGAAGCTGTGCACCAGACCCGCATGCGACTGGGCGAGGGCCTGGTGGGGCGCGTGGCCAAGTTCGGCAAGGTGATCAATACAGCCGATGCGCCTTCGGAAAAGGGTTTCCGCTACATGCCGGAAACAGGCGAGGAGCGGTATTCGTCGTTCCTGGGCGTGCCGATCCAGCGGCTGGGCCAGAAGCTGGGCGTTCTGGTCGTGCAGTCGCGCGACGCGCGCGAGTTTTCCGCCGACGAGGTCTATGCGCTGGAAGTGGTCGCGATGGTGCTGGCCGAGATGGCCGAGCTGGGCGCCTTCGTGGGCGAAGGGGCGGCCTTGTCGCCGTTGCACCAGCAATCGCGGCTGTTGCGGGGTGGGCCCGCGCAGGAAGGGTCGGCCGAAGGTCATGTTTGGCTGCACGAACCGCGCGTCGTGGTCACCAACCCCATCGCCGATGATCCGCACCGCGAGCTTGAGCGCCTGAACGCGGCGGTCGAAGAACTGCGCGTGGGCGTCGACAAGATGCTGGAAATCTCGCGGGGCGGCGATACCGAACAGCTGCAGGTCCTGGAAGCCTATCGGATGTTTGCCAATTCCAAGGGCTGGATGCGGCGGATGGAGGAGGACATCGCCCGCGGCCTCAGCGCCGAGGCGGCGGTTGAAAAGGAGCAGTCGCAGGCCCGCGCTCGGATGAACCAGGTCACCGACCCTTATCTGCGCGAACGGCTGGCCGATCTGGACGATCTGTCGAACCGCCTGCTGCGCATTCTGACGGGGCAGGGCCGCGACAACGGCAAGGAGATGCCGCCCGATCCGATCCTCGTGGCGCGCAATATAGGCCCCGGCGATCTGCTTGAATATGGTCGGTCGCTGAGGGGCATCGTGCTCGAGGAAGGCTCGGTCGGCAGTCATGCCACCATCGTCGCCCGCGCCTTGGCCATCCCGCTGGTTGTGCATGTGGGCCGGATCACGACTGAGGCTTTGAACGGCGACCACATTTTGGTCGATGGCGACGAGGGGGTGGTGCATCTGCGCCCCGAGGATACTGTGGTCAGCGCCTTCCGCGACAAGATGGCCATGCAGGCCGAAGCGCAGAAACGCTATGCCTCGATCCGTGAAACCCCGACCGTGACCAAGGATGGCGAGCGGATAAACCTGGTGATGAATGCCGGCCTGATGGCCGACCTGCCGTCGCTCAAAACGTCTGGGGCCGAGGGCGTTGGCCTGTTCCGCACCGAATTGCAGTTCCTGATCCGCAACCAGATGCCGAAGCGGTCCGAACTGGTGGCGCAGTACAAACGCGTTCTCGATTCGGCCGATGGCAAGCGCGTGGTATTCCGAACGCTGGATATCGGGTCGGACAAGGTGCTGCCCTACATGAAGCATGTCGCCGAGCCCAACCCGGCGCTGGGCTGGCGCGCCATACGCGTGGGCCTGGACAAGCGCGGGGTCATGCGCATGCAGCTGCAGGCGCTGATCCGCGCCGCGGAGGGGCGACCGTTGACGGTGATGTTCCCCTTCGTGGCGCAAGCCGATGAATACCGCGAGGCCCGGTGGGAGGTGAACAAGACCATCGAGCGCGAAAAGCGCCTGGGCCATGTTCTGCCTGAAACGCTTGAAATCGGGGCGATGTTGGAAACACCGTCATTGGCCTTTGCCCCCCAGAAATTCTTTGACGAGGTCGATTTCATCTCGATCGGTGGCAACGACCTGAAACAGTTCTTCTTCGCCGCCGACCGCGAGAACGAGCTGGTGCGACGCCGCTATGACACCCTGAATGTCAGCTTCCTCAGCTTGATCGAGCGCATCGTCGAACGGTGCGGAATTTCCGACACGCCGCTGAGTTTCTGCGGCGAGGATGCCGGCCGCCCGATCGAGGCGCTGTGCCTGGCGGCGATGGGCATCCGCACCCTGTCAATGCGCCCGGCCTCGATCGGCCCGGTCAAGAGCCTGCTGTTGCGGTCCAACCTGCAGGAGGTCCGCAAGATCATCGCCGACGCCCGCCATCGCGGCGAACAATCGGTGCGCCCGGCGATCATGGAGTATCTGCGCGCCAACGGCTGAAGGCATGATGGCCGCGAAAAAGGGCCCGTTAGCGAAATCCGGGCTTGCTTTTTGGGCTTGGTCTTTCTATCCAAGCCACAAATGTTAGCGGTAACAGGGTGTCTGGCTGCAGACTGCGCCGGATTGTCCGAAAAAGGGAGCCAGCCATGGTTTCACGCGTAATCCCCGTAGATCCATTCGATCTGGTCCTGTTCGGCGCGACCGGAGATCTGGCCCAGCGCAAGATCCTGCCGGGCCTCTACCATCGGTTCGAAGTGGGGCAGATGCCCGAAGATGCGCGCATCATCGGGACCGCGCGGTCGGATATGGACGATGACGGGTTCCGCGCGCAGGTGCGCAAGTCGATGAAGGAATTCGCGCCGTCCTTCAAGAAAGACGTTCTGGACCGGTTCCTGGCCCGGGTCGAATACGTGCCCGTGGATGCGCTGGGCGAAAACGGCTGGGACAAGCTGGCCAAGTCACTGCGCCCCGACGTGGTGCGCGCCTTTTACCTGTCGGTCGGTCCGAAACTGTTTCCCGGCATCGCGCAGCGCCTGCATGATCACGGGCTTGCCACGCCCGACAGCCGCATCGTGGTCGAGAAACCCTTTGGCCATGACCTGGCCTCGGCCAAGGCGCTGAACGAAGGTTTGCGCGCCTGTTTCGAAGAACATCAGATCTATCGGATCGACCATTACCTAGGCAAGGAAACGGTGCAGAACCTGATGGCGCTGCGCTTTGCCAACTCGCTGTTCGAACCGCTGTGGAACGCGACCCACGTGGATCATGTCCAGATCACCGTGGCCGAAACCGTCGGGGTCGAAGGGCGTGGCGCCTATTACGACCAGTCCGGCGCGATGCGGGACATGGTGCAGAACCACCTGGTGCAGCTTTTGTGCCTGACTGCAATGGAGCCGCCTTCGACCTTTTCGCCCAACTCGGTGCGCAGTGAAAAGGTCAAGGTGATCGAAGCACTGGAACCTGTGGCCTCGACCGACATCGCCCGCGGCCAGTACCGGGCGGAAAAGGGCGGCGACGGGTATGTCGATCATGTGGGCAACCCTGACAGCCTGACCGAAAGCTACATCGCGCTGAAGGTGCGCGTAGGTAACTGGCGCTGGGCGGGAGTTCCGTTCTATCTGCGCACGGGCAAGCGTCTGCGCGCGCGTGAATCCGAAATCGCGGTGTTTTTCCGCGACCCGCCGCACACGATCTTTCCCAATGTCGGCCCGCTGCACGGCAACGTGCTGGTGATCCGCCTGCAGCCCGACGAGGGCATCACCCTGCGCACCACGATCAAGGATCCCGGCCCGGGTGGCTTCCGCCTGACGGATGTGGCGCTGGACATGAGCTTTGCCGAGGCGCTGGGTGCCGATGTGCGCGCGCAGGACGCCTATGAGCGGCTGGTGATGGACGTGATCCGCGGGGACCAGACCCTGTTCATGCGCGGCGACGAGGTCGAGGCCGCCTGGGCCTGGGTCGATCCCATCATCAAGGGCTGGGAAGAGCGCGGCGACCGTCCCTCGCGCTATGATCGGGGCAGTTCCGGCCCGGAAGACGCATTGATGCTGATGCATCGCGACGGACGCCGCTGGCGCCAGATCGGAGGTTGAGATGGTTCACAACGTCATCACCGATGTCACCCAAAGAATAATCGAGCGTAGCGCCGATCCCCGCCGCACCTATCTGCAGCGGATGGAGCGGGCTCGGTCCGAAGGGCCGGCACGCGCGCATCTGTCCTGCAGCGGCCAGGCCCACGCCTATGCCGGGGCAGGGGCCGATCAGCAGACGCTGGCCACCACCAGCGTGGGCAATCTAGGCATAGTCACCGCCTATAACGACATGCTGTCGGCGCATCAGCCGTTCGAGCGCTATCCCGAACTGATCCGGCGCGCGGCCCGTGCCGCGGGCGGCACCGCGCAGGTGGCGGGCGGGGTGCCGGCCATGTGCGACGGGGTCACGCAAGGTGAGGCCGGGATGGAACTGTCGCTGTTCTCCCGCGACGTGATCGCGCTCGCGGCGGCGGTGGCGCTCAGCCACAATACATTTGACGCGGCGGTGTTCCTGGGGGTCTGCGACAAAATCGTGCCGGGGCTGGTGATCGCAGCGCAGAGCTTTGGCCATCTGCCGGCGGTGTTCCTGCCCGCCGGCCCGATGACCAGCGGCCTGCCCAACGACGAAAAGGCCAAGGTGCGCCAGAAATTCGCCGCCGGCGAAGCCACGCGCGAAGAACTGATGGCCGCCGAAATGGCCGCCTATCACGGGCCGGGCACCTGCACCTTCTACGGCACCGCCAACACCAACCAGATGTTGATGGAGTTCATGGGCCTGCACCTGCCGGGCTCCAGCTTCGTCAACCCCAACACGCCGCTGCGCGATGCGTTGACCGAGGAAGGCGCCCGCCGTGCCCTGTCGCTCAGCGCGCTGGGCAACAATTACTCGCCAGTGTGCCAGATCCTCGACGAACGGGCTTTCGTGAACGGCATTGTGGGGCTGATGGCCACGGGCGGGTCGACCAATCTGCTGATCCACCTGATCGCCATGGCCCGTGCCGGGGGTATCGTGCTGGACTGGCAGGATTTCTCGGACATCTCGGGCGTCGTGCCCCTGGTCGCGCGGGTTTATCCCAACGGTTTGGCCGACGTGAACCATTTCCATGCCGCGGGCGGGCTGGGGTATACCATCGGCACGTTGCTGGACGAAGGCCTGCTGCATCCCGACACGCTGACCGTGGCGGGGCAGGGGCTGCATCACTACACGCAGGAACCCAAGCTGATCGATGGCGCGCTGGTCTGGGAGGACGGCGCCGGCCACAGTCTGAACGAAAAGATCCTGCGCCCTGCCAATGACCCGTTCCAGCCCACCGGTGGCCTGTCGCGCCTGAGCGGCAATCTGGGTACCGGCGTGATGAAGGTCTCGGCCGTGGCGCCCGAACACCAGGTGGTCGAGGCCCCTGTGCGCGTCTTCCACGACCAGGACGAGGTCAAGGCCGCGTTCAAGGCCGGCGAGTTCACCGGCGATGTCATCGTCGTGGTCCGCTTCCAGGGGCCCAAGGCCAATGGCATGCCAGAGCTGCACTCGCTGACGCCGATCCTGTCGATCCTGCAGGGGCGCGGGCAGAAGGTGGCTCTGGTGACCGATGGCCGCATGTCGGGGGCCTCGGGCAAAGTGCCCGCGGCGATCCATGTCTGCCCCGAGGCGCTGGATGGCGGCCCGATCGCCAAGCTGCGCGATGGCGACCTGCTGCGCGTCGACGCGGTGCAGGGTCAGCTTGAAATCCTGACCCCCGGCGTGCTGGACCGCCCCGTCGCCACCGCCGATCTTTCGGCGCATCAATACGGGGTCGGCCGCGACCTGTTCACCACGTTCCGCAACGCCGTCGGCTCGGCCGATGCCGGTGCCAGCATTTTCGGAGCCTGATCCTATGTCCGCAAAAACCCAACGCACCCGCGAGATCTGCGGATTGGCGCCCATCGTCCCGGTTCTGGTCGTCGATGACGCCGCGCATGCCCGCCCGCTGGCCGAGGCACTGGTGGCCGGTGGCTTGCCCGCGCTCGAGGTGACCTTGCGCACGCCCGCCGCGCTGGACGCGATCCGCGCCATGGCGCAGGTGCCCGGCGGGGTCGTGGGGGCCGGCACCCTGGTCACGCCCGAAGATGTCCGCGCCGCGAAAGAAGCCGGCGCGCAATTCGGCGTATCGCCCGGTGCTACTGATGCCCTGATCGCCGCCTGTGAGGCCGAGGGGCTGCCGCTGCTGCCCGGCGCGGCCACCGCGACCGAGGCGATGCGCCTGCTCGAGCAGGGCTATGACATGCTGAAATTCTTCCCGGCCGAAGCCTCGGGCGGGGCGCCTGCGCTTAAGGCGATCGGCGCGCCGCTGCCGCAGATCACCTTTTGCCCGACAGGCGGTGTTTCGCCCGCCAACGCGCGCGACTACCTGTCCCTGCCCAATGTGATCTGTGCGGGCGGCAGCTGGGTCGCGCCGAAACAGATGGTGGCGCAGGGCGAGTGGGCGAGGATCGAAGCCCTCGCGCGTGAGGCGGCCGCGCTGATGGATTGACCTCGCCTGACCCGGCGCTAGGGTGGGCGCCATATCAGGCAGGTTGATCCACATGACAGACAATATATCCTTGGCCCAAGGGCGAAGTTATCTGGCCATTCCGGGCCCTTCCGTGATTCCGGACGCGGTGCTGCAGGCCATGCACCGCCCGTCGCCCAATATCTACGCCGGCGAGTTGGTCGAGATGATGCCCGACCTGACGGCCGACCTGCGCCGCGTGGCCCGTACCCGGCACGAGGTGGCGATCTACATCGCCAACGGCCACGGCGCGTGGGAGGCGGCACTGTCCAACGTTCTGGCGCCAGGGGAAACCGTGCTGGCTCCGGCTTCGGGGCGGTTCACCCATGGCTGGGCGGAAATGGCCGAGCGTCTGGGCGTGAAGGTCGACCTGATCGATTTCGGCCCTTCCAACCCGTGGGACATGGACCGGATTGCACAGACCCTGCGGGCTGATGCCAACCACCGGATAAAGGCGGTTCTGGCGGTTCATGTGGACACGTCCAGCTCGATCCGCAACGACATTCCGGCGCTGCGGGCGCTGCTGGACGATCTGAACCACCCGGCATTGCTGATGGCGGATTGCATCGCCTCGCTGGGCTGCGACCGTTTCGAGATGGATGACTGGGGCGTCGATGTCATGGTCACCGCCTGCCAGAAGGGGCTGATGACCCCGGCGGGCATGTCCTTCGTGTTCTTCAACGACCGGGCCAAGGCCAAACGGGCCGCGATGCCGCGGGTTTCGGGCTATTGGGACTGGCAGCCACGATCAGAGCCCGACTGGTTCTATCAGTATTTCGGCGGCACCGCGCCGACCCACCACCTGTATGGTCTGCGCGCCGCCCTGGATCTGATCCATGCCGAAGGGATTGAGCAGGTCTGGGCCCGCCATGCGCGGCTGGCACAGGCCGTCTGGGCCGCCTGCGAGAGGTGGGCCGAGGGCGGGGCGCTGCACCTGAACGTTGGTGATCGCACGCATCGCAGTCATGCCGTCACCGCCCTGCGCCTGACCGAGGGTCGCGGCGCGCCTCTACGCAGCTATACCGAGCGGCATTTGGGCCTGACCTTGGGTATCGGGCTGGGCATGGCGGACGAGGACGCGTGTTTCCGGCTGGGCCACATGGGCCATCTGAACGGTCACATGGTCATGGGCCTGCTTGGCGGCATCGAAACCGCCATGGCCGCGTTGGAGATCCCGCGCGGGTCCGGCGCGCTCGAGGCTGCGGCGGCGGTTCTGGCGGGCTAGGCGTTGCGCGTTGCCGCCAGCGCCTGCGGCAGGGCGGCGGCAAAGGCGTTCAGGTCGGCTTCGGTGCCGCAACTGACGCGGATGCAGCGGTTCTGCGGGGCTGCAAATGGCATCCGCACGAAGATCCCTTGCGCCACCAGCGCCTCCAGCACCGCCTTGGCAAATGCTCCGTCGTGCCCACAGTCGATTGCCACGAAATTAGTGGCCGAGGGCAGCGGGCTCAGCCCGTTGTCACGCGCAATAGCGCCGATCCGGTCGCGGGCCGAGACTATCCGCGCCTGTACCTGCGTCAGCCAGTCTTGATCGTGCAGGGCGGCCAGCGCCCCGGCCTGCGCCATGCGGTTCATGCCGAAATGGTTGCGCACCTTGTTGAAGGCCGAGATCAACCCGGGCGCTCCGATCGCATAGCCGACCCGCGCGCCGGCCATGCCGTAAACCTTGGAAAAGGTGCGCATCCGGATCACGCGCGGATCATCCGCCGCGACCGGCGCGGCGGTGCCTTCAGGCGCACATTCCACGTAAGCCTCGTCCAAAACCAGCAGACAGCCGTCCGGCAGGGCGTCCAGCGCCGCGACGATGTCCGCGCCGCGGTGCCAGCTGCCCATCGGGTTGTCCGGGTTGGCCAGATAGACCAGCTTGGCCCCGACCTCGGCCGCCTTGGCGAACAGGGCGGCCGGGTCTTCGTGATCGTTGGCATAAGGCACCTTGTGGATCGACCCGCCATATCCCGCAACGTGGTAGTTGAAGGTCGGATAGGCCCCGTCCGAGGTCACGACCGCATCGCCCGGACCGACCATCAGGCGCACCAGATAGCCCAGCAGCCCGTCGATGCCTTCGCCGACCACGATGTTGTCGGGGTTGAACCCGTGGTGATCGGCCAGCGCATGGCGCAGATCGTGGTTCTCGGGGTCGCCATACATCCAGATGCCGTCAGCGGCCTGACGCATCGCCTCGATCGCGCGGGGCGAGGGGCCGAACACGCTCTCGTTCGCGCCCAGCCGGGCCACGAAGGGCGCACCGCGCTGGCGCTCCTGCGTCTCGGGGCCGACGAAGGGCACGGTTGCAGGCAGGGATTGGGCAAGCGGGGTGTATCTGGGTCCGGTCATGGGCGCAGATAATCCCAAGGGCATGGCCGGGGCAAGCCTTGCATGGGGCCGGGGCGTCCGCACTGATCTGCCCTCACGTCGGGCTGGCGTCGGCTGCGGGTTTCGGGGCATGGTTTGCCCGGAACATCAAACCCGGAGGCCCAGATGGCGCGCGTATCAGTCGAATACAGGAACCACATCGCCCATGTCACCCTGACCCGCGGCGACAAGATGAACGCGCTGGATGATGCGATGATCAAGGCGATCCTGGCAGCGGGGCAAGAGGTCGCCGCCTCGGACGCCCGTGCCGTGGTGCTGTCGGGCGAGGGCAAAAGCTTCTGCGCGGGGCTCGACATGGCCAGTTTCGCGACCATGGCGCACAAGGACCCGACCGAGTGGCTGATGACCCGCAGCCATGACGATGCGAATGAGATGCAGGAACTGGCGCTGGTCTGGCGCCGCGTGCCGGTGCCGGTGATCTGCGCCATTCAGGGCGTGGCTTATGGTGGTGGCCTGCAGATCGCGCTGGGCGCCGATATCCGCATTGCCCATCCCGACGCCAAGCTGGCCGTGATGGAGATGAAATGGGGCATTATCCCCGACATGGGCGGCATGGTCCTGTTGCCGAAACTGGTGCGGTCGGACGTGCTGCGCCTGCTGACCTACACCGCGCGGCCCATCGGTGCTGCACAAGCCGCCGATTGGGGGTTGGTCACCAGCCTGTCGGATGATCCGCTGACCGAAGCCATCGCACTGGCCGAGGATATTGCGGGCAAGAGCCCCTCGGCCATTCGCGCCGCGAAACGTCTGATCGAGGTGGCCGAATGCAAGTCGCGCGCCGAGGTTCTGCTGGCCGAATCCGCCGAACAGGTCGAATTGATCGGCAAACCCGACCAGATGGAAGTGGTGATGGCCCAGATGCAGGGCCGCAAGCCCGAGTTCAAATAGAGCTCGCGGGGCGCAGCCAGTTAGGCCTCAGCCCCGCAGGCGCGTCGTCACCCCATAGGCGATGCCGCCTGCCAGCAGACCCCAGACCGCCGCGCCCAGGCCGAACACGGTGATGCCCGAGGCGGTGATGGCAAAGGTCAGGATCGCGGCTTCGCGCTCGGCCGGAACCTCGAGTGCGGCGAAGGTGGCATTGGCCATGACCCCGATCAATGCCACGCCGGTCAACGTGCCCATCAGCATCGGATCGGCATGGGCGGCAAACCCGGTGATGGCCACAGCGAATACCCCGAACAGGCAATAGAACACCCCAGCCATGACCGCAGACCAAAAGCGCTGATCCCGGTCGGGGTGGCTGTCCTCGTTCGAACACATGGCGGCGGTGATGGCCGCGAGGCAGGTCGCAGGCGCGCCGAAGAAGGCCGACAGGATGCTGGCCCCACCCACGGCCGAGAACAGCCGTCCTGCGACCGGGGCATAGCCAAAGCTGCGCATGACCGCGATGCCGGGGATGTTCTGAGTGGCCATCGTGACCACGAATAGCGGCACCCCGATGCCAATCATCGACGGGACCGAGAAGGTGGGCGTGGTCCAGACCGGCGCGGCCAGCAGGTGGTCGGGGCGGACCGATGGGCCGTCAGAAAACAGAACGACGACCAGCGCGGCGGCCAGAACGGCGGTGGGGACCGCCAGCAGTCTGTGCACGCGTCCAGCGATGAACCAGGTCAGGATCACCGGCAGGGCCTGCCAGGGGATCTCGACCGCGGCCTTGAACGGGACGATGCACAGCGGCAGCAGCACCCCGCCCAGCATCGCCTGCGCCAAGGAGGTGGGAATGGCCGCGGCCAACCGCCCCACAGGGCGCCACAGCCCGGCCAACACGGTTAGGGCACCTGCAAACAGGAACGCGCCGGTGGCACCCGAGAATCCCGCAGCCGGCGCGGCCGAAACCGCCAGCAGCGCCGCACCGGGCGTGGACCAGGCTACGCTGATCGGTTGGCGGTACCACAAGCTGAGCAGGATGGCAGCCAGCCCCATGGCAAGGGCGGCCATCATCAGCCCCGATGCCGCCTGCGGCCCCGAGGCACCCATGGCGTCCAGTCCCTGCAGGACAATCGGAAACGAACTGAAAAAGCCGACTATGGCCACGACCAGCCCGGTTGAAACGGTCTGCATCGGCGGAAAGGGTCTGGACATGGGGCCCTCGGTGGATTGGTCCCGAGATTGCTAGCAACCGTTTGGCCCGGTGAACAGGGGTGGGTGGAAAAAACCCCGCCGGGCGTGCGCGGCGGGGTTTCTTCGAGCGAGTGCGGGGGCTGACGGATCAGGCGATCTCGGCCAGTCGGGCCAGCGCTTCGTTGATGCGGGCCTCTTCCTCTTCGCGGGCGGCTAGGTTGGCCTTGGCCTCTTCCACCACCTCTTCCGGGGCCGAGGCCACGAATTTGGGGTTGTTGAGACGCCCGCGCAGACCGCCCAGTTCCTTGGCCAGTTTGCCCTTGGCTTTTTCCAGCCGTTCCTTTTCGGCGCCGATGTCGATGATGTCGGCCAGCGGCAGGCCAAAGGACGCGCCGGGCGCCGCGATCGAGATCGTGCCCTTGGGCAGCGTATCGGCCTTGGTCAGGCTGTCGATCCGGGCCAGCCGCTTGATCAGCGCCTCGTTCCGGTCCCAGGCGGCTTGGCCGTGGGCGTCGATCTCGGTCACCAGCATCGGCACGTACAGGCCCGCCGGAACGCGCATCTGGGCGCGGGCCGAGCGGGTGTTCTCGATCACCGAGATCACCCAGTTCATCTCGCGATCCGCGTCGGCATCGACCAGATCGGCAGCGGCATAGGTTGGCCAGTCGGCATGCACCAGCATCTTGGCGCGGGTGCCGGTCAGGCCCCACAGCTCTTCGGTGATGAAGGGCATGATCGGGTGCAACAGGATCAGGCACTGATCCAGAACCCAGCGCATGGTGGCGCGGGTCTCGGCCTGGGCCTCGGCATCGTCGCCCTGCAGCAGCGGTTTGGACAGTTCCACGTACCAGTCACAGACCTTGCCCCACACGAAGGCATAAAGCCCGTTGGCGGCATCGTTGAAGCGATAGCTCTCCAGCGCCGCGTCGACCTCTTCGCGCACGCGGGCGGTTTCGCCGATGATCCAGCGGTTCACGGCCGCCTTGGGCTGCAGGTCGGCCACGTCAAGCTGCGGCACGGCGTCGGTGAAGACCTCGTTCATCTCGGCAAACCGGACGGCGTTCCACAGCTTGGTGCCAAAGTTGCGATAGCCGGTGATGCGCTCGCGCGACAGTTTCAGCACGCCGCCGATGGCTGCCATCGACGCGTTGGTAAAGCGCAGCGCGTCGGCGCCGAACTCGTCCACGATTTCCAGCGGGTCGATGACGTTGCCGGTGGTCTTGGACATCTTCTTGCCCTTCTCGTCGCGGACGAGCTGGTGCAAATAGACGGTGTGGAACGGGATTTCGTTCACCACGGCCAGCTGCATCATCATCATCCGGGCGACCCAGAAGAACAGGATGTCGAACCCGGTGATCAGGACATCGGTGGGGAAGTAGCGCTCCAATTCCTCGGTCTGTTCGGGCCAGCCCAGTGTGCCGATGGGCCACAGGCCGGACGAGAACCAGGTGTCCAGCACATCCGGGTCGCGCCAGACCGGATAAACCAGCTTGGTCGGATCGCGGTCGATCGCGTATTGCGCCAAGCTTTCGGCGAACCGGTGGATCGCCTCGTGCTTGTCGGCCACCTCGATCACCGTGGCGTGGCTGAGCGGGCTGGGAATGTCGGCATTGTCATCCAGGAACTTTCCGGTGACGTCCTCGAAGCTGGCGGCGCACTCCATGACCGCGCCCCGGTGCAGCATGCCGCCTTCGTTCAGCAGCCGGCCCAGTTCGACCAGGTCAAGCTCGCCGTCGTTTTCGTCATCCTTGAAATCCTCGGCCGACAGGTCCAGCCCGTACCAGACCGGAATCTGATGCCCCCACCACAGCTGGCGGCTGATGCACCAAGGTTCGATGTTCTCGAGCCAGTGGTAATAGGTCTTTTCGCCCGATTCCGGGATGATCTTGACCCGGCCGTCGCGCACCGCGTCCAGCGCGGGGCCCACGATCTTTGAGGTTTCGACGAACCACTGGTCGGTCAGCATCGGCTCGATCACCACCTTCGAGCGGTCGCCGAAGGGCTGCATGATCGGTTTGCTTTCGACCAGCGGCACCAGCGCGTCGGCGCCCTCGGCATCGGGTTTCAGCGCGGTCGATCCCAGGCGCGGATCGTCCGCACGGGTCATCACGGCCAGGCCTTCGGCGGTGATTTCTTCGACCACCTTGGCGCGCGCCTCGAACCGGTCCAGGCCGCGCAGATGGTCGGGCACCAGGTTGATCGCGTCGATCTCGTTCTCGGTGAATTCGCGCCCACGGGCATATTCCTGGGCCTTGGCGGCTTCGTCCGCATAGGGCGCGCCGTCGGCCCGCATGTGGCCACGCGTGTCCATCAGGCGGTACATCGGGATCTTGCCGCGCTTGGCCACCTGATAGTCGTTGAAATCATGCGCGCCGGTGATCTTCACCGCGCCCGAGCCGAAATTCGGGTCGGGGTATTCGTCGGTGATGATCGGGATCTGGCGGCGATGCTCTTTCGGACCCACCGGGATTTCGCACAGCTTGCCGACGATCGGCGCATAGCGTTCGTCCGACGGGTGCACCGCAACCGCGCCGTCGCCCAGCATGGTCTCGGGGCGGGTCGTGGCGATTGAGATATAGTCGCGCTCTTCCTCGAGGATGACGTTCCCGTCCTCGTCCTTTTCGACGTAGGTGTAGGTCTCGCCCCCGGCCAGCGGGTACTTGAAGTGCCACATGTGGCCGGCGACCTCGATATTCTCGACCTCGAGGTCCGAGATCGCGGTCTCGAAATGCGGGTCCCAGTTGACCAGCCGCTTGCCGCGGTAGATCAGGCCCTTGTCGTACATGTCGACAAAGACCTTGATGACCGCGTCATGGAAGTTGGGGCTGTTTTCGTGGCCCGTGCGCGGGTCGCCGGCCGCGCCGGCCATGGTGAAGGCGTTGCGCGACCAGTCGCACGAAGAGCCGAGGCGTTTCAGCTGCTCGATGATGGTGCCGCCGTACTGGCCCTTCCACTCCCAGACCTTGGCCAGGAACTCCTCGCGCGTGTAGTCGGTGCGCTTTTTGCCTTCCTCGGCCATCAGCTTCTTTTCGACCTGCATCTGGGTGGCGATGCCGGCGTGGTCCTGGCCGGGTTGCCACAGCGTGTCAAAACCGCGCATCCGGTGCCAGCGGGTCAGGATGTCCTGCAGGGTGTTGTTGAACGCGTGGCCCACATGCAGCGCGCCGGTCACGTTCGGCGGCGGGATCATGATGCAAAAGCTCTCGTCGCGCGACTTATTCGCGCCTGCCTTGAAGGCTCCGGCCTCTTCCCAGGCCTTGTAGATCCGGGCCTCGGCCTCGGCCGCGTTGAATGTCTTGTCCATCGCCATCGGGTGCGTCCTGCGTCATCGATCTTGGGTCAGCGCCTGCAATAGCGAATGGCGGCGGGAAGGGAAAGGGCCAAGCACCCCGCGCACTGGACATCCGCCGCATCACGGCTAGGCTCGCGGTCTGAGGCAGCGAAAGGGGCGCGTCATGGAAAAGTTCGGCAAAAGCCAGCCGGTCACCCGGACCGAGGATCAGCGGTTCCTGACCGGGCAGGGGCGCTACATGGACGATACGGTCCCACCCGGCGCACTGCACGCAGTGTTCTTTCGCAGCCCGGTGGCGCATGGCGACATCACCGGGCTGGACCTCAACGCCGCCCGCGCCGCGCCCGGCGTGCGGCTGGTGCTGACCATCGATGACCTGATCGCCGCCGGAATCGACCCGGTGCTGAGCGCCACTATCATTGTCAACCGCGATGGCACCCGCGCCGCCAATCCCCCGCGCCACATGCTGGCCCGCGACCGGGTGCGCTTCGTCGGCGAGCCGGTGGCGATGGTCGTCGCCGAAACGCTGGCGCAGGCCCGCGACGCCGCCGAGCTGATCTGGATGGACACCGCCGACCGCCCCGCCAAGCTGGACCTTGCGCCGGGCGGTGAGCCGCTGCACCCCGAGGCCCCCGACAACCGCGCCTTTGACTGGGCCGTGGGCGACGAGGCCGCGACCCGGGCCGCCTTTGACGCCGCCGCCCATGTCGTGTCGCTGCAGGTGGCCGACAACCGGGTGATCGTGAACTCGATCGAGCCGCGCGGCTGCAATGCGGTCTGGTCCGATGGGCGGCTGCATTTCAGCTATGGCGGGCAGGGCGTGTGGGGAATGAAGGCGCAGTTGGCCGACAAGCTGCGGCTGGACCCGCAGGCGGTCCATGTCACAACGCCCGACGTGGGCGGCGGGTTCGGCATGAAGGCGATGCCGTATCCCGAGTATTTCTCGGTCGCGGTAGCGGCGATGCAACTGGGCCAGCCCGTGCACTGGATGTCGGACCGGACCGAGGCGATGCTGTCCGACCACCACGGGCGCGACCTGACCTCGCTGGCCGAACTGGCCTTTGACGAGGATCTTCGCATCACCGCTTACCGGGTGCACAGCCGCTGCAACCTGGGCGCCTACAACAGCCATTTCGGTCAGGCGATCCAGACCAACCTGTTCAAATGCGTACTGCCTGGCGTCTATGACGTGCAGAAAACCTATTTGCGGGTCGAGGGGTTCTATACCAACACCACCCAGGTCGACGCTTATCGCGGTGCCGGCCGCCCCGAGGCGATCTATGTGCTGGAACGCGCGATGGACCGCGCCGCGCGAGAACTGGGCGTCGATCCGTGGGAGCTGCGCCGCCGCAACTTCATCCGGCCCGACGCCTTTCCCTATGTCTCGGCCACAGGTGAAACCTATGACGTGGGCGATTTCGACATGGTCCTGTCCCGCGCCGCCGAACAGACCGCCGGTTTCGCCGCGCGCAAGGCCGCCGACGCCGAACGCGGTCTGATCCGAGGGCAGGGGATTTGTTACTATATTGAAAGCATTCTGGGCGACCCTTCCGAAGGCGCAAAAGTCGAATTCTGTCAGGACGGAACCGTGAACCTGTATGTCGGGACGCAATCGAACGGGCAGGGGCACGAGACGGTCTACGCCCAGTTCCTGTCGGATCAGACGGGGATTCCGGCCGACCGGATCCGGGTCGTGCAGGGCGACAGCGACCGCATGGCGCAGGGCGGCGGCACCGGCGGGTCGCGCTCGGTCACGGTCCAAAGCGCGGCGACGCTGGTCACGATTGACCAGATGATTGCCGCATTCACGCCCTATCTGGCGGATAAAATGGGGGTCGAGGAAAGCGATGTGACCTTCGACCATGAAACCTTTCGCGCGCCGGGGTCGAACCTGACGCCCACGCTGATCGAAGCGGCTGAAATGGCCCGCGCGGATGGCCGCACCGACCTGCTGCAGCACGAGGCCCGCACGCGGCTAGAGGCGCGCAGCTATCCCAACGGCGCCCATGTCGCCGAGATCGTGATCGACCCGGAAACTGGCACAACATCGGTCGACCGCTATACGGTGGTCGATGATTTCGGCAATCTCATCAACCCGATGCTGGCCGAAGGCCAGGTGCATGGCGGGGTGGCGCAGGGCATCGGTCAGGCGCTGTGCGAACACGTTGTGCATGATGCCGAAGGGCAACTGCTGACGGCTACTTTCATGGACTACGCCTTGCCCCGCGCCGACGACCTGCCGATGATCAGGTTTACCTCGGCGCCGGTTCCGTCAACGGCCAACCCGATGGGAATGAAAGGCTGTGGCGAGGCAGGCACGGTCGGCGCATTGGCGGCCGTGGCAAACGCAGTTCAGGACGCGCTGTGGGATCACGGGGTGCGACAGGCGGACATGCCTTTCACACCTCGCAGGGTTTGGGAAATGCTGTCGGATGCAGTTGACGTGGATCGGTAGAAAACTCCTCGGATGGCTTGGCCGCCCGCTGCGGTCGGAACATTCCGGTGAAACGCGTCATCGCGAGCCGATCAGCCATGTCATCATCCTTGACGGCACCATGTCCACGCTGGAACCCGGCCGAGAAACGCATGCCGGCCTGACCTATCGGATGTGCCGCGAGATGGGCGGTAACGTCTCGGTGTTCTACGAAGGCGGTGTCCAGTGGGACAGCTGGAAATCCACGCTCGACGTGATGATGGGACGCGGGATCAACCGGCAGATTCGCCGGGCCTATGGCTATCTGGCGTCGCGCTACAAGCCGGGCGACCGGATTTACTTGATCGGGTATTCGCGCGGCGCCTATGGGGTGCGCAGCCTGGCGGGCGTGATCGACATGATCGGGCTGCTGCGCCCCGAACACGCGACCGAGCGCAACATCAAGCAGGCCTACCGCCACTATGAGAACAATCCGCGCGGCAAGGCCGCGCAGGATTTCCGGCGGCTTTATTGTCACGATGGTGTCGAGATCGAGATGATCGGCGTCTGGGACTCGGTCAAGGCACTGGGCCTGCGGCTGCCGCTGCTGTGGCGCCTGGCCGAAGAGCGCCACGCCTTCCATCATCACCATCTGGGGCAGGCGACCCGAAACGGCTATCACGCGCTGGCGCTGGATGAGACGCGCGAAGTGTTCACTCCGGTCCTGTGGCAGGACACCGCCGACTTCAAGGGCCGTGTCGAACAGGTCTGGTTCCGTGGCACCCATGGCGACGTGGGCGGGCAGCTCAGCGGGTTCGAGCCGGCGCGGCCGTTGGCCAACATTTCGCTGGTGTGGATGCTGGACAAGGCCGAATTGCACGGTCTGCCGCTGCCCGAGGGCTGGCGCAGCCGGTTTCCCACCGATCCGCACGCGCCATCGGTCGGCACCTGGCGCGGGTGGGGCAAGATCTTTCTGCTGCGCCGCCACCGGTTGGTCGGGCAGGACCCGTCGGAACGACTGCATGTCTCGGTATCACCCAACGAGCTGCCGAAATGGGTGCATCTGCCGGCCGGGCCGCATTCGCACCCCGCGCAATAGGTTTCAGTCGAAACTCGCCGGACTGGGCGCACAGCGATGCGCGTCAAAGGCGGCGTGGATATCCGCCTCGAGGTTGCGCACCTGCGAAAGGGCGGGCAGCGCATCGGGCGCGAAGTAGCCCGCATCGCTGGTTTCGGCGCCTGGCTGCGGCGCGGTGCCGGACTCTGGGTCGCACAGGAAGAACAGCTTGTAGAAATCGCGGGCATCCGCCGGGTAGGGGTGCCGCGCCTTGTGGCGCAGGGCGTACAGGCTGTGCGCCCTGACCTGCAGCCCGGCTTCCTCAAAGACCTCGCGTTCGATGTTCTCCGCCGGAGAGCTACCAATATCTGCAAACCCGCCCGGCATGGCCCACAACCCGTCGCTGCGCTCGCGCACCAGCAGGATGTGGCCGTTCTGGATCACGGCGCCGCGGATGTCGATGCTGGGGGTGGCGTATCCGCCTGCATGGGGCGGTATCAGCCCCTCGATCCGCGACACGGGCACCCGGCCCAGATCGGCCAGCATGGCGCGGGCGATACCGGCGATCTCGTCATAACGCTCGCGGTCGAAAGGGTCGGTGGTAAAGTGCTGGCCTGTCTCGGCCAGCGCCAACAATCGTTTGGCCTGCGCCAGCCAGATATCCTCCGTCGCGGTCGGATCCCGGCGCACCGGGTATTACCGACGCCGGTCGCGGCGCGCACTCATGGGTTGGAAGGCGACACCCACATGCGCCTCGCAATAGGGTTTGCCCGGCTCGGCCGGCAGACCGCAGAACCAGAAATCATCCGTGGCCGGATCGCCCACGGGCCATTTGCAGGTCTTCTCGGTCAGTTCCATCAGAGACAGCTTCTTGGCCTTCTTCTCAACCTCGTTGACCTTGGCAAGCGCCTCGGGGCTGATTTCATTGGCCGAGGGCTGCGGCGGCAGCGGCTGGCCGGCCGGAATGATCTGGCGGCGCGGCGGCGTGGCCGGTTTCGCCTCGGCGGCCGGCGCGGTTGCCGCGGGGCGGGCCGGCTCGGTCTTGGGGGCGGGTTTGGGCTTGGTTTCGGCCTTGGGCGTGGGGGCTGGTTTTTCCTTGGGCTCGGCCTTGGCCGGTGCGGCGCCGGTGGTCCGGTTCGACAGGCCCAGGCGATGGACCTTGCCGATCACCGCATTGCGGGTGACCCCGCCCAGTTCCTTGGCGATCTGGCTGGCCGACTGGCCTTCGCCCCACATTTTCTTGAGCAGTTCTACGCGCTCGTCTGTCCAGGACATGGGTAGCCTTTCAAAAGCGGGAAAGCGGCCTCGGTCACGGGCCGCCTTCGGAATTCGTCTCAGCGCCCTATTCTAATCACTGCGGGCCGAGTTACAAGCGGTCATCGAATCAGATTGGGGGCAGGAATGCAGAATCTCGCGGATCAGGACATGCGCCGTTTCGGAGCGGTCAACTGGATGGGGTTGTGGACACTGGCCCAGCGCGAAACCCTGCGCTTTCTGGCGGTCTGGACGCAGACCCTGCTGGCGCCTCTGGTCACTGCTGGCCTGTTCCTGCTGATCTTCAACATCGCTGTCGGCCCGGGGCGGCCGGATGTGATGGGCGTGCCCTTTCTGACCTTTCTGGCGCCCGGGATCATGATGATGACGGTGATTCAGAACGCCTTTGCCAACACTTCGTCCTCGATGGTGATCTCCAAAGTGCAGGGTAACATCGTGGACACGCTGATGCCGCCGCTGTCACCGCTCGAAATCCTGCTGGGCTATCTGGCGGGCGGCATTGCGCGGGGCGTGCTGATCGCGCTGGTCGTGGCCGCGGCCCTGGCGCTGGTGTTGGGGCTGGTGCCGGCGCATCCGCTGATCGCGCTGGCCTTCGTGGTGCTGGGCGGTGCGTTCATGGGCGGTCTGGGCCTGTTTGCGGGCATCTTCGCCAACAAGTTCGACCAGATGGCGGCCATCACCAACTTCATCGTCACCCCGCTGGCCTTCCTGTCGGGCACTTTCTACTCGGTCGAGGCGCTGCCGCCGCTGCTGAACCGCCTCAGCCATGCCAATCCGGTGTTCTACCTGATCGACGGGCTGCGGTTCGGGATGATCGGCGTGTCGGACAGTTCGCCGCTGCTGGGGCTGGCCGTCTGCGGCGGGGCCACGTTGGCCGTCTGTGCGGTGACTTGGCAGATGCTGCGCACGGGCTACCGGCTCAAGGCCTGACCCGCCGCGCCCGACCTTCGCGCCACACCAGGATCAGCGCTCCGGTCAGGATGATGCCCGACCCGGTCACGCTGACCGCATCCGGGATCACGTCGAACACCGCAAAATCGTACAGGCCCGCAAAGATTAGCGTGGCATAGCTGATCGGCGCCACGAACGAGGCATCGGCCCGCGCCATGCCGTTGACGAAACAGGCCTGCGCACAGGCCATCAGCACCCCGATCCCGACCAGCGCTGCCCATTGCGCGGACGCAGGCGGTGCCCAGACCGCCAGCACCGCGACCGTGGCGATGGTCACACCCATCGCGTTGTTGACCAGCAGGATCTGGATCGGCGCCTCGCGGCCCGACAGTTTCTTGATGAAGATCAGCTCCATTCCGATCACAGCCGCCGCACCCAGCGCCAGCAGGGCGGCGGGCTGAAAGCTTGCGGGCGTCGGGCGCAGCAAGATCAACGCGCCCGCCAACGCCACCGCTGCGGCCAGCCAGCGCCAGGGGCCGACGCCCTCTTTCAACAGCGGGATGGCCAGCACCATCGCGAATACCGGGTTCAGGAAAGATATCGCGGTGGCATCGGCAATCGGGATGTAGGCGACCGAGGCGAACATCAGCGAAATCCCCGCCCAGCCGAAACTGGTGCGACCCAGATGCAGCCCCCAATGCGGTCGCCGCAGCCGGGGGCGCAGCACCGCGACGGTGGCCGCGATCGCGACGAAAGCGAACAGGAACCGCCCGTGGCTGATCTGCAGCGGATGCAGCGGCGGGCCCAGCGCATCGGTGCCCAGCGCCTTGGCCAGCAACGTGGTGCCCGCGATGAAGGCGCTGGCGCAAAAGATCAGACCGGCGGCCAATGCCGGGTTGTGAGCCTTGGGCGTGAACATGGCCCAGCGGTGCGGCAGAGCGGCCCGAATGACAAGCCCCAAACAGCCACGGTTCCAACAAATTCAACTGTCGTCGCGATTTCGGCTTTTCACATCGTGACGGTCCCGCTATACGAGCACCCATGATCAAAACCGTGCATATCCTGCCGCTCCGACGCCGACGCATCACCGCGTAACCGGCCCGTTTGATCCTGCGCGCGCGACCCAAATCCGCGCATCTCTCACCAAATCTGTTGACGAACCCGGTCTCAGTGTTTCAGTCACTGGGTTCAAGTTTTCCAAAAAGGATGATCCGATGATCCCGTCCGTTCTGCCGACCTACAATCGTGCTCCGCTGACCTTCGTTAAGGGCGAAGGCGCTTGGCTGACCGAGGCGGACGGCCGACGTTTCCTTGACCTGGGCGCGGGGATCGCGGTGAACGCGCTGGGCCATGCCCACCCGGCCCTGGTCAATGCCTTGACCGAGCAGGCGCATGCGCTGTGGCACGTGTCGAACCTGTACCAGATTCCGCAACAGCAGGCGCTGGCCGACAAGCTGGTGGATCTGACCTTCGCCGACACGGTGTTCTTCACCAATTCGGGCACCGAGTCCTGCGAACTGGCGGTCAAGATGGCCCGCAAGCATTTCCACGACAAGTGTCAGCCGGAAAAGGTCGAGATCATCACGTTCGAGGGGTCTTTCCACGGCCGGTCCTCGGCGGGCATCGCCGCGGCCGGGTCCGAGAAGATGACCAAGGGGTTCGGCCCGCTGCTGCCCGGGTTCGTGCATGTCGCCTTCGGCGATCTGGAGGGCGTGACCAACGCGATCAACGACAAAACCGCCGCGATCATGATCGAGCCGATCCAGGGCGAGGGCGGTATCCGCCCCGTCCCCGATGTCGAGCTCAAGGCCCTGCGCCAGATCTGCGACGACAACGGGCTGCTGCTGATCCTTGACGAGGTGCAGTGCGGCGTCGGCCGCACCGGGAAACTCTTTGCCCATGAATGGGCGGGCATTACGCCCGACATCATGATGGTGGCCAAGGGCATCGGCGGGGGCTTTCCATTGGGTGCGGTGCTGGCCACCGAAGCGGCCGCCAGCGGCATGACCGCGGGCACCCATGGGTCGACCTACGGCGGCAACCCGCTGGGCTGCGCGGTGGGCTGCGCGGTTCTGGACCATGTGGCGACACCGGCCTTCCTGGACGGCGTCAACCGCAAGGCGGGGCTGTTGCGCCAAAAGCTCGAGGGCCTTGTCGCCGATCACCCCGACGTGTTCGAAGAGGTCCGCGGATCCGGCCTGATGCTGGGTTTGAAATGCAAGGCGCCCAACGCCGACGTGGTCACGGCCGGTTATGACAACGAAGTCATCACTGTGCCCGCGGCCGACAACGTGATCCGCCTGCTGCCGCCGCTGACCCTGACCGAGGATGACATTGCCCAGGCCCAGATCCGCCTCGAGAAAGCCGCCCGGCAGGTTCAAAGCCAACTCGCCTCGGCCTGACGCCCCCTATTCCCAAATGCGCCGGGGGCGACGCCCCCCGGCAACCGACAGTGAAAAAGCGAACCGACATGAACCATTTCCTTGATATCCACAAAACCGACGCCGCCGCGCTGCGGTCGATGATCGATCAGGCCGGCGCGATGAAGCGGGCCCGGTTGGGCCGTCCCAAGGCCGCGCCCGACGACGAACAGCCGCTGGCCGGCCGCATGGTGGCGCTGATCTTCGAAAAACCCTCGACCCGGACCCGCGTTTCGTTCGATGTGGGCGTGCGCCAGATGGGCGGTCAGACCATGGTGCTGTCGGGCAAGGACATGCAGCTGGGCCATGGCGAGACCATCGCCGACACCGCCCGCGTGCTGTCGCGCTATGTCGACATGATCATGATCCGCACCTTCGACGAAACCATCCTGACCGAGATGGCCGAATACTCGGACGTGCCGGTGATCAATGGCCTGACCGACCGCACCCATCCTTGCCAGATCATGGCCGACGTGCTGACCTACGAGGAACACCGCGGCCCCATCGCCGGGAAAAAGGTGGTCTGGACGGGTGACGGCAACAATGTCTGTGCCTCGTTCCTGCACGCGGCGGGCCAGTTCGGTTTTGACCTGACCTTTACCGGCCCGGCCCAGTTCGACCCCGAGGAAGAGTTCATGGGTTTCGCCCGCCAGAAGGGCTCGAAAATCGTGATCGAGCGCGACCCATACAAGGCCGTCGAAGGCGCCGATCTTGTCGTGGCCGACACCTGGGTTTCGATGCACGACTCGCAGTCGGCCAAGGAGCGCCGCCACAACCTGCTGCGGCCCTATCAGGTCAACGCGGAACTCATGTCCCACGCCAAACCCGATGCGCTGTTCATGCACTGCCTGCCCGCCCACCGCGAGGAGGAAGCGACCTCCGAGGTGATGGACGGGCCGAACTCGGTGATCTTTGACGAGGCCGAAAACCGACTGCACGCGCAGAAGGCGGTGATGCGCTGGTGTTTGGGTGTCTGAAGCCCCTTAGAAATTCTATGGGAGCCGCTGGTTCTCTTTCAATTCTGGAGGCTCCCATGCCGCACGTCGTCCTGGAATTTTCAGCCGGGCTTGAGCAATCGCATGATTTTCAAGCCATATGCGAAGATCTCTATAAGGTCCTCGCCACGCATGAGGAATTTGACGCACCAACGCTCAAAATTCGCGCGATGCCGATCCCGTATTCCCACATCGGGACCGAGCCGCAGACGTTCATTCATGCCACTCTATTCCTGATGCAGGGCCGGGACGAGCCGACGCGAACCGAACTGAACACAATCATTCTGGATGTTCTGGCCGCCGGTGCACCGGCGGTCGGCAGCATCACGGTGCGGGATGTAGAGATGAACCGCGCCACCTATGCAAAGCGCCTGGCGACCTGAGCTGCGCCTGCCGTCTAAACTCGCGGTTTCACGTCCCAGACCTGCAATCTGATCAAGGCCCCGACGCAGGCGAACAATACAAGCCCACACAATGCGGCCTTGGTGACGGTTTCCATTGCGCCCTCGATCAGCAGGGCATGTACGACGGTGCCTAGAATGGTCACCAGCGCAAGACTGGCATGGGCCAACCGCCAAAGGCGGAACCGCCATCCCAGCCGGCTGCGCAGCGCGGCCAGCGCCACGGCGGCGAACGCTGCCAACATGGCCACCACGCCCCAGGCCGAGAAAGGGGTAGGCGACCGGAAAAGCAGGGCATCCACCACATCCGGGGGGCTGGTGACCCACAGCCCGCCGACGTGCAGGACAATCATGGCGATCAGGGTGATCCCGACCCAGCGGTGCACCATTCGGCTGCTCATCGCCGTCAGCCCCGGCAACACGCGCGCGGCCAGCAGCGGCTGTACCAGAAG
Organism: Ruegeria sp. BHSA191; assembly: GCF_059613325.1. Classification (NCBI taxonomy): domain Bacteria; kingdom Pseudomonadati; phylum Pseudomonadota; class Alphaproteobacteria; order Rhodobacterales; family Roseobacteraceae; genus Ruegeria; species Ruegeria sp. BHSA191. The sequence goes on along the minus strand of NZ_JBXWSH010000014.1, from coordinate 71,459 downwards.
CAATCCCAACCCGATAATCCCGGCAAAGCCTGCTGCGATGTAGATCGGGCTGCGCCATGCCAGATACGGGCTGAACCCCGCCACCACCACAGGCACCGCAACGGCGGCGATCAGCGCCAACCAACCCGCGAGGACGCCCGGGCGTGGCACCTGGTTCAGACCGGTTGCAGAACGAAATGCGCGGCGAGGGTCTTGTCGCGCGCACTGGACATGATCGGGCGCAGGAACACGGTCTCGAATTCGCCGCTGTCATAGGCCAGATGTCCGTGCGGCTGACCAAAGGCGGGCACGATCTGCGGCATCTCCAGCCGGAATTCTCCGTTCGCATCGGTCAGGGTGGCGCCGTGGCTCTGAGGATCGCGCTCGTGGCCTTCGGTGGTATGCGCCCAGATCTGGATGCGCTTACCTGGCAGGGGCGCGCCGTCGCCGGCCCGCCGTACTGTGCCGGTCATCCAGAAGCCGCCGCCGCCGATCCGGTCGACGATCGGCGCGCCCGGGCGATAGTTGTTCGATCCGCCCCGCATTGACGGGGTCGGCGCTAACCCACTGGCCCGTGCGGGCAGGATCAGGCCGCTGCCGGCCGTGGCGACCAGTGCGGTACCGGCCACCAACATGGTTCTTCGGTTCAGTGAATCTCCGGGCATCTAAACCTCTCCTGTGCTGACCCGGCAGCTGTTCCAACCGCCATGCTGGAAGAATAGCACGATCGCGGCTCATTCCGAGCGTTCCGGGCAAAAACCGGCCAACCGGCGGACGAAAGCGCATGGAATGGACCAAGGCGGCAATAATCTTTGACGCCTGCGCCATTCGGGTGCGATCCTTTTCTTTGCGCCACCAAGGGGGGAAGCCGATGACAGATGCCAACCTGCTGACAAAGGATGAAATCGCCGCCTTCCGCCGCGATGGTGCGGTGGTGCTGCGCCAGAAATTCAGCGCAGACTGGCTTGAGTTGCTGCGCGCGGGCATTGACGCTGATCTGGAGACCCCGACCGAGAACTTCACCCGCCACACCAAGGACCCGGACGCGCCTGCCTATCTTGAGGATTACTGGGCCTGGAGCAAGATCCCCCAGTTCGAGGAATTCGTCCGCAACTCGCCCTGCGCGCCGATAGCTTCCGAATTGCTGGGCGCCGCGCCGATCAATCTGGTGATGGACAACTGGTTCCTGCGCGAGGCCGGATCGACCTCGCGCCCGCCATTCCATCAGGACCTGTCCTATTTCGATTTTGAAGGCTCGATGTGCGTGCTGTGGCTGCCGCTTGAACCGGTCAGCAAGAACAACGGGATCGCTTTCGTGCGCGGCTCGCACCTGTGGGACAAGCTGTTCATGCGCGTACGCTTTGCCGACGGGCACCCCAGTTACGAACCCACGCAGGTTGCAGGCCGCACCTATCACCCGCCACCGGACGTGAATGCCGACCCCGGCGCCTATGACCTGCTGCAATGGGATATGGATCTGGGCGACTGCATCTATTTCGACATGCGCACGCTGCACGGGGGGCTGTCCTCGGTCACGCCCACGGAAACCGTGCGCCGCTTCACCCTGCGCATGACCGGGCCGGACGGGGTGATCCGGTATCGCGGCGATTGGGCCAAGGAGGAGCGGGCGCAGTTTGAGGCCGCCGGCTATGCCGAGGGCGACCGGATCGCCGGCCCGTTCTTCCCGCAGCTCTGGCCCCGCGCACAGGGCTGATCCGGGCTGCAGCCTATCTGTGCGCGGATGCACTTTGTCCGCCGGTATTTTGCGCTAGATTGGCAAGAGTGAACATCCCGCCGCACTGGATTGGAGGCCGACATGAGCTGGAACCCCACCCACAGCCCCGAATGCGTCAGCGAAGGTTCGGCGCTGGAAACCCTGATCATCCCGCGCGCCCGCGATCTGGGCGGGTTCGAAGTGCGCCGCGCGCTGCCCTCGGTCAAGCGCCAGTTGGTGGGGCCCTTCATCTTTTTCGACCAGATGGGACCGGCCGAGTTCATCACCGATGGCGGCATCGACGTACGCCCGCATCCGCATATCGGGCTGGGCACCGTTACTTATCTGTACCAGGGCGAATTTGAACATCGCGACAGCCTCGGAACCCATCAGATGATCTATCCCGGCGAGGTCAACTGGATGGTCGCGGGCCGCGGCGTCACCCATTCCGAACGCACCAGCGCCGAAACCCGCGCCAAGCGGCACAGCCTGTTCGGCATCCAGACCTGGATCGCGCTGCCCGAAGCGCACGAAGACATGGCCCCCGATTTCGAACATCACAAGCAGGCCGCGTTGCCGCATATCCAGGATGCCGGTGTCAGCGCCCGGCTGATCCTCGGCTCGGCCTATGGGGAAACCAGCCCGGTCACGATGCTGTCGGAAACCTTCTATCTGGACGTGCAACTGGACCCCGGCGCCGCCTTCCCGTTGCCCGACGATCACGAGGATCGGGGCGTCTACGTCACCCAAGGCTCGGTCGAGATCGCGGGTGACCGGTTCGAGGAAGGCCGCATGATGGTCTTCCGCCCGGGTGACCGCCTGTCGGTGACTGCCGGGCCGGCGGGGGCGCGGCTGATGGTGCTGGGCGGAGCCACGATGAATGAGGATCGGTATATCTGGTGGAACTTCGTTTCTTCCTCGAAGGACAAGATCGAAACGGCGATCCGCGAATGGAAATCCGCCGATTGGGCCAACGGCGCCTTCCACCTGCCGCCGGGGGACGAGGACGAGTTCATTCCGATTACCCCGGAACTGGAACGCACCAAGCCCAGGCGCGCGCGCTGAACGTCACGTCAGCGCCCGCCCGGCTTGCCTGCCCGAGGGATCCCGGCGATCCTTAGCGGCAAACGGGAAGGGGACGGCATGAGACTGGTGATCGCGGGCGCGGGCAGCATCGGATGCTATTGCGGGGGGCTGTTGGCCGATGCCGGCCACCGCGTCACGCTGCTGGGCCGGGCGCGGGTGCTGGACTCGATCCGGCAGAACGGGCTGACCGCGACCGACTATTCGGGCCTGCGCAAAACGATCCCTGCCGACCGTCTGACCCTTTCTGAAGACCCTGCCTGTCTGTCCGACGCTGATCTGGTTCTGGTTGCGGTGAAAACCGGCGCCACCGTCGAAATGGCCGGCCTGATCGCCGCGTACACCCCGGCCGCGGCCTCGGTCATTTCGTGGCAGAACGGGATGGAAAACGCCCGCACCCTGCGCACCGCGCTGCCCGGACGGGACGTGCGCGCCGGGATGGTGCCGTTCAACGTGGTGCCTGCCGGTCCGGCCACCTGGCATTGCGCGACATCCGGCGACATCGTGATCGAGTCCGGTCCCGGCGCGCTGGCCCGCCGCCTGTCCACGCCCGATCTGCCCGTCACCGAAACCGACGGGATCGATGCGGTGCAATGGGGCAAGCTGGTCATCAACCTCAACAATGCGCTGAACGCGCTGTCGGGTCTGACCCTGCGCGAGCAGCTGTTGAAGCGCGACTGGCGCCGCTTGATGGCTGACCAGATGGCCGAGGCGCTGGCGGTTCTGGCCGCCTCCGGGCGCCCCGTGGCCTCGACCACGCCGCTGCCGGCCTCGATGACGCCGCATATCCTGCGCCTGCCCACGCCGCTGTTTTCACGCATCGCGGCGCGGATGCTGACGATCGACCCCGCCGCGCGCACCTCGATGGCCTATGATCTGGATGCCGGTCGCCCGACCGAAATCGACAGCCTGCAGGGCGAGATCATCCGCTTGGGCCGCGAAACCGGCGCGCCGACCCCGATCTGCGACCGGGTGGCAGAGCTGATCACGCAGGGCGATACGGGTCCGCTGACCCCCGACCAGATTCGTGCCGGGCTGCGCTCTGCCGTTGGTTAGATCCGCAACAGCAGCTTTTTCAGTTCCGGTTCGTGGACGCGTTCGGACGCCTCTTGCGGCGAGACCCACTCGCGGGTGCGTTCGTGCATTTCGGGAAATTCATCGGCCAGATCGGTGACCCGCAGCCGATAGACCGTGGTGCAAACCGGATCGATCGCGCCGCTTTTGCGGACCTTGCCGTAGCAATAGCTGCCGACCGGCTCCGGATCGACCTCGGCGTTGCGCACGCCGGCCTCTTCCCAGGCCTCCTGCGCTGCGGCCTCGGCCCCGTTCAGCCCGTCAATCGGCCAGCCCTTGGGGATGATCCACCGCCCGGTGTCGCGACTGGTGACCATCAGCACCTGCGTATCGCGGCCATCGCCACGGGTACAAAGCGCCGCGAACTGCACGAGGCGCGGACGCTGAAACAGGGGTTTCAGGACCCCCTCCCAGAATTTTTGCAGCCATGTCATTGCGGGTGCCTGCCGTTTTTTGTTGTTCTGCCTTCAGGACGGCGAGAGATATCAACCTGACAGATGGTATTCAAGCACCCCTGCGTTTGGCCCGCAGGGTCGGGTCGGCCTGGGTCGGGTCCTCGGGCCAGGGGTGCTTGGGATATTGCGCACGCATGTCCTTGCGTACATCGGCATAGGACCCGGCCCAGAACCCCGGCAGGTCGCGGGTGATCTGGATCGGGCGCTGCGCGGGGGACAGAAGGGTGACCTTCAGCGGCTCGCCCCCCACCATCGGGTGCTGGGTAACCCCGAACATCTCCTGCAGGCGGACCGCGATCTCGGGCACCGCTTTGCCATAGTCGATCGGGACCTTGCGCCCCAGTGGCGTGACAAAGGCCGGGGGCGCGCGGCGGTCCAGTTCCTGCATCTGGTCCCAACTCAGCCGCGCCTGAAGGGCGGGCAGCAGGTCGAACCGTTTCCAATCCTCGGCGCTGCGCACGCCGGTCAGCATCGGCAGCAGCCAGTCCTCGAGCGTTGCCATCAGCCCGCTTTCCGAGAAATCGGGCAGGTCGACGCCTGCCGCCCGCACCAGCTCGACCCGCGCGGCCAGTCGCGCAGCCTTGCCCTCCAGCCTCAGGCCCAGATCGCGCACGCCGTCTAGCATCGCGCGGGCCACGGACTCGTCGGACACGTCCTTCCAGATGCGGTCATCGAGCACCAGCGCACCGAACCGTTCCTGCCGCCGGGCCACCACCCGGCGGTCCCGTTTCGACCAAGCGCAGGTCTCGACCCATTCGATCTGGTCGGCGAACAACGCGCGGATCTCGGCTTCGGTGATCTGCGCGGCCATGCGCAGCCGGGCCTCGCGCGGGTTGCCGTCAGTGTCGATCGCCACAAGGTACGGCGCTGCGGCCATCGGGTCGCCGGGGTCCATCACCACGCCCTTGCCGCCCGACAGCACATAGCGCGGCGCGTCGCCCTTGCGCCTCTGCCCGACCCGGTCGGGATAGGCCAGCGCGGCCATCGCCGCCGGGCCCAGCGGGTCGCCTTCAGTCTTGATCTGGCCGTGCAGCCGCTTCGCCTCGGACCGGATCCGGTCCAGAACGCCGGGATTGGCGGGCCAGACCCGGTTGCGCTGGTAGGCGCGCGGATCGCGCAGCGCCTCGAGCCGCAGCGACAGGTCCACTGGAGCGCCCTTCAGCGGGTCGCGCTCGGCCATCAGGGCAGCCAGCGGGGCGGCCTGCGCGCCGGCCGTTACCAGCATGTGTCCCAACCGCGGATGCAGGGGCAGGCCAGCCAGTGCGCGGCCATGTTCGGTGATACGGCCCTTGCCGTCCAACGCGCCCAGCATCCGCAGCAGCGCGCGCGCCTCGGCCAGCGCCCCCTCGGGCGGTGGTGTCAGAAAGGCCAGATCCTGCGGCTCGGCCCCCCACAGGGCCAGTTCCAGCGCAAGTCCGGTCAGGTCGGCGGCCTCGATCTCGGCGGGTGGAAAGGCGGGCAGGGCGCCTTCCTCACCCTTGGACCACAGGCGAAAGCACAGCCCTTCGGCCACGCGGCCCGCGCGGCCCGCGCGTTGGGTCGCCTCGGCGCGTGTGACGCGCTCGGTCACCAGCCGCGACATGCCCGAGCTCGGATCGAACCGCGCGCGGCGGGCCTGTCCCATGTCCACTACCACCCGGATGTCCGGAATGGTCAGCGAGGTCTCGGCGATCGAGGTGGTAAGCACCACCTTGCGCCCGGTCTCGGCAGGCGCAAGGGCGGCGCGCTGGGCGGCAAAGGGCAGGGCGCCGAACAGCGGCCGGATCGCGCAATCGCCGGGCAGCCGGCCGGCCAGCGCGGCCTCGGCCCGGCGGATCTCGCCCTCGCCCGGCAGGAACACCAGAATGCCGCCGCCGGTGGTGCGGGTCTCGCGCTCGGCCTGAACCACCAGGTCGACCAACGCGTCCAGCCGCCGCGCCTGCGGGCCCAGCGGGCGGTCCCGCCAGCGGGTCTGAACCGGAAAACTGCGCCCTTCGGATGTCACCAGCGGCGCGTCCATCAACCGCGCCACCGGATCGGCATCCAGAGTGGCCGACATCGCCAGCAGGATCAGGTCGTCGCGCAGCGCGCCGGCGACCTCGAGGCACAGGGCCAGCCCCAGATCGGCGTTCAAAGAGCGTTCGTGGAATTCGTCGAAGATCACCGCACCCACACCGGGCAGGTCGGGTTCGGATTGCAGCATCCGGGTCAGGATGCCTTCGGTCACCACCTCGATCCGGGTGGCTTTCGACACTTTCGCCTCGCCCCGCACGCGATAGCCGACGGTCTGGCCCGCGCGTTCGCCCAGTGTCTCGGCCATGCGTTCGGCGGCGGCGCGGGCGGCCAGCCGCCGCGGTTCCAGCATCACGATCCGCCCGTCGCACAGGCCGGCGTCGCGCATCGCCAGCGGCACGCGCGTGGTCTTGCCGGCCCCGGGCGGAGCCTGCAGCACTGCGCGGCCGCGCGCGCGCAGCGCGGCGATCAGGTCGGGCAGGGCATCGTCGATCGGTAGACGGGTCATGCCGCCTTATCGCCAAAGCCCCGTCCAAGGTCCAGAACGCCTGCGTCAAATCCCGCGCGCGGCGGTACTGGACAAACTCGGCCCATCCCCGTCATCTAGGGCAGATTTCGACGAAGGACCCCGCCCATGACCACAGCCGAGCTTGCCGACAGGATCCTCAAAGGCGACCGCCGGGCGCTGGCCCGCGCGATCACCCTTGTCGAAAGCACCCGCGCCGATCACCGCGCCCAGACGGCGCAGCTGATCAATGCGCTGTCGGGCGCCGGGCGGCAGGCGCTGCGCATCGGCCTGTCGGGAACGCCGGGGGTAGGCAAATCCACCTTCATCGAGAGTTTCGGCATGATGCTGATCGGGCAGGGACTGCGGGTGGCGGTTCTGGCGGTCGATCCCAGCTCGGCCCGGTCCGGCGGCTCGATCCTAGGCGACAAGACCCGGATGGAACGCCTCAGCCGCGAGCCGAACGCCTTCATCCGCCCCTCACCCAGCCAGAGCCATCTGGGCGGCGTCGCCCGCCGCACGCGCGAGGCCATCGCCCTGTGCGAGGCGGCCGGGTTCGACGTGGTGCTGATCGAAACGGTGGGCGTGGGCCAGTCGGAGACCGTGGTGTCGGAAATGTCTGACCTGTTCCTTCTGTTGTTGGCCCCGGCCGGCGGGGACGAATTGCAGGGCGTCAAGCGGGGCATCATGGAGATGGCCGACATGATCCTTGTGAACAAGGCCGACGGCGACCTGAAAGCCACCGCTACCCGCACCTGCGCCGATTATGCCGGGGCGCTGCGCCTGCTGCGTAAACGCCCGCAGGACCCCGAGGGATTTCCCAAGGCGATGACAGTCTCGGCGGTCGAGGAGCGCGGCCTGGACCAGGCCTGGGCCGAGATGCAGGCCCTGGCCGACTGGCGCAAACAGAACGGGCATTGGGATGCCAACCGCGCCGAACAGGCCCGCTATTGGTTCGACCAAGAGGTGCGTCACGCCCTGCTCGCCAAGCTGGAGACCCCGCGGGCCCGGTCCGAGATGGATCGGCTGGGCGCCGAGGTCGGGGCAGGGCGGCTCAGCCCCTCGGCCGCGGCTGAACGGATGTTGCAAGCGCTTGCGCAGATCTAGGCGCCCTGTGGGCGCGGCAACGAAAGCTTTGTGCAGCAGCGTGTTGTCATGTAGCCTGAACGCGAAAACCGAGGCCGGCCGGCTGCATTGGACAGGGCGCCATATCTTGCACGCAGGACGGGCAAACGCGACGGGACGGGCCGACCATGCCCAATATCAACGGGACGAATGGCAACGACAATATCGATGTCAGCAATGACAGCGGTACGCTGAACGGCTCTCCGCAAGGCAGCCCGATCGACGGCATTCGCGCGCGTGGCGGCAATGATGTCGTGACCGTTTCCAACAGTACGATTTCCGGTTCGGTGCGCGGCAATGCCGGGATCGACACGCTGACGATCATCAACAGCTCCATTGGCGGTCGCCTGACCGCCGGTGCCGACGACGACACCGTGACGGTGCAAGGCTCGACCATCGGCAACATCCGCCTCGGGGGTGGCAATGACACGTTGACGCTGCAGGCAACCTCGGTGTCCGGCGACATCCAGGGCGGGTCGGGTAGCGATACGCTCAACTTGCCGGCCGGGACGGTCGTCACCGACAGCAGCTTTGGCACGTTCACTGTCGTCGATGGCACCAGCTATTCTCTGACCAGCGGATCCTTCGCCCTGCCATCCGGCCAGACGATCACCTATTCGCAGTTCGAAAAAGGATCCGGCGTCCCCTGCTTCACCCGTGGCGCGCGCATCCTGACACCGCATGGTCCGGTGCCCATCCAGAACCTGCACCTTGGGCAGCTGGTCCGGACCGATTCGGGCGGCGACCAGCCGATCCGCTGGATCGGATGTCGCGCGTTCAGCGCGACCGAGATCCGGGCAAACCCTAAGCTGGCCCCGGTGCGGATCCTTGCCGGTGCGCTTGGGGCCGGGCTGCCTGCGCGCGATCTGGTGGTGTCTCGGCAGCACCGGATGCTGGTCCAGTCCCCCATCGCGCGGCGCATGTTCGGGCAGGATCAGGTGTTGATCCCCGCCATCAGGCTGACGGCGCTGCCGGGCATCTTCGTCGATGACGCCATTCCGGGGGTGGAGTATCTCCACCTGCTGTTCGACCAGCACCGAATCGTGTTTGCCGAGGGCGCTCCAACCGAAAGCCTGTTCACCGGCCCCGAGGCGCTGTGGTCGCTGGGCGCGAAAGCGCGAGAAGAGATCCTCGCCATCTTTCCGCAATTGGCAGGCGGGGTTCACGTGTCGAACCCGGCCCGCACCATTCCACGCGGGCGCCAGCAGGCCCGATTAATCGCGCGGCACCTGCGCAACGCAAAACCGTTGCTGGCCGAAAACTGGGGTGCGGGGACATGATCGGGAGGGGGAGCAAAGATTTCGCGCTACCCGTCTTGACCCTTGAAGCGATTCCCACTAAACGCATCCAACCAGTTTTCGGGCGCGACTTCGGGTTGCGCCCCTTGTGATTTGGCCGCGTGCAGCAGCCCGGCCCACCAGAAACAAAGGATGAAACCATGTCGCGCCGTTGCGAACTGACCGGAAAAGGCCCGATGACTGGCAACAATGTCAGCCACGCCAACAACAAAACCAAGCGTCGCTTTCTGCCCAACCTGAACGACGTGACCCTGCAGTCGGAAACGCTGGGTCGCGGCGTCAAGCTGCGCATCTCGGCAGCTGCCCTGCGCTCGGTCGACCACCGCGGTGGTCTGGACGCCTTCCTCGCCAAGGCCAAGGATGAGGATCTGTCCCCGAACGCACTGAAAGTGAAGAAGGAAATCGCCAAGGCACAAGCCTCGGCCTGATTTCCCCACAGGTCTTGTTTTCAGCCCCCGTGCCTGTTGGCGCGGGGGCTCTTCGTTGCGCAGACATCTTTGTACGGGTTTGGGCCTTCGCGAGCGCGCATCCTTGACGCCAAACAATTTCGCGTCAAACGGTGAAATTGTTCACATACAATGCGCGAGAATCTTCTTAAGCATGTACGTATTGCAGCGGCGGAGCGATGAGATGTCTGCGAAAACCTCCAAATTTCTTTCAGTCCTTTCGACAATTCTGGTCGAGTCGGTATCCATTTGCACCCGGATGCAACGGCGGGTGAACCGCCTGCACACAGGCCTGACGACCCAGCGCGACGACCGCGATTTTTTCTGACCTCCCTGACAACTGGACATGGGGCAGCCCATTTTTTGGCCGCCCCGTTTTTTTGCAGCGCCAAACTGTCTCAGGCGGGTCAATCCCCTTGTCGGATTTCCTCGATCGCGCCTATACCTCGGGCGAGATGACCCGGACCCTGCGTACGATCCTGCCGATTGCCCTGTCGCTGCTTCTTGCGCTGACAGGACAGAGCGTTGCCGCCTCGCGCGGCATGGACAGGGCCGTGGGGCAGATGGTGCTGTGTACCGGCACGGGGCCGGTCGTGGTCTACATGGACGAAAACGGCCAGCCGACCAAGGCGCCGCATTATTGCCCGGACTATGCTCTCAGTCTTCTGGGGGCGGTGTTTGCCGACCAGCTACCGCATCCTCTTGCACCGGATCGGGTCCAGCCCGGCCCGCTGCGCGGAACCTCTGATTTGGTGGTCGCGCTGGTCCACGGTCAATCGGCCAGGGGGCCTCCGATCCGCGCCTGAGATCGTTTCCAAAACATTCAGACACGTTTCAAGGAGAGGCCCAAATGCGCTTCCAATCCACTTTTCTGGCCACTTTGGCTGCTACCGTCTTGTCCACCGCCGCTTTTGCCGACAGCATCATCTCGGTCGAGGATGCTTATGCCCGATCCTCGGGCATGAACGCCAAGGCCGGTGCGGCATTCATGATGATCAAGAACACCGGCGACACCGATGACCGGTTGGTTTCGGCCCAGTCGGACGTCGCCGCGCGGGTCGAGCTGCACACGCACAAGATCGACGAGAACGGCGTCGCCAAGATGATGCAGGTCGAGGAAGGCTTTGCCATCCCGGCCGGCGAAGCCCACATGCTGCAACGTGGCGGCGACCACGTGATGTTCATGGGGATCAAAAAGCCGTTCGAGCAGGGTGCAAAAATTCCGGTCACGCTGGTGTTCGAGCAGGCCGGCGAGGTGCAGGTCGAGATCCCAGTCGATCTCGAGCGCCAGGACGGTCACATGAAGCATTCGAACTGACGGCACGCCTGTCTTCTGGCCGCGCTGCGGCCGTCATCCATGCGTCAGGCCGGGCAATGCCCGGCCTGTTTGCGTCGGCCCTATCTGTTGACGGTGCGGATGGTCACCCGATCGCCCGCGCGCTTGAACCGGGCCGCCATGAACAGCATGACCGCGGCGAAAGCCAGCGCGGAAAAGGCGATGGCCCAGCCCAACGCCACCAGCCCGCTGCCGGGCCAGAAGATCAGCACCAGCCCGATCACCAGCGCCACAAGGCCCGAGTTGCGTACCGTGGCTCGCTCGGGGTCCAGCGGGTGCATCTGACCCAGCGACATCAGCGACCCGATGCCGATGATCAGCGCCCAGGCCCCCAGCAGGAAGAACGCCAGTCTGGCGGTGCCCTCGGGCCAGATCAGCAGGACCAGCCCGATCAGCACCGCGCCGAAACCCGCACCGCCGATCAACCCGCGCCGGCCAAAGCCCAGCAGCGTCAGCCCGCCATCGAGGATCAGCAGAACACCTACCAGCCGCAGCAGCAGCGCGATGCTGCCGGTAGGCCAGAACAGCGCCGCGATGCCCACCGCCCCCGCCAGCAACCCGCGCAACAGGAAGGTCCACCACAGGTCAGCAAGGGTTTCCCCTAGCGCCGCACGCCCATCCAGCGCGCCGTCATCCAGGACCTCGCCCTGCGGCCTGTCCGGTTCGGTCATTGCAAACTCCTTGTCTGGTTTGGTTCAGCATAGCCTGCGGGGCGGCCTCAAGTCACCTCTGAGCCAACAGGAGATCGACCCAGTGCGGCACCACCTGCGTTGCCGGTCCTAACAGGGTCTCGTCGAAACTGGATACGCCTGCCGAGGGCTCCAGGTTCAGCTCGACCGTTCGCGCGCCGGCGGCGATCGCCTCGTGCACGAAGGCCGCGGCCGGGTAGACCTGTCCCGAGGTGCCGATGGCCGCGAAGATATCGGCCTGCGCCAGGTGGCCATAGATCTGATCCATGAAATACGGCATCTCGCCGAACCAGACGATATCGGGCCGCGCGGTCAGACCGGCGCAGGCGGGGCAGGATTCATCCACAGCCATTTCGGCCGGGGCGGGCCAGCGGTGGCCACAGGCCGCGCAGAGCGCGCCCGCCAACGTGCCGTGCATGTGGATCACACCGGTCGCGCCCCCGGCTTCGTGCAGGCCATCCACGTTCTGCGTCACCATCACCACCTCGCCGGGCCAGTCGCGCTGCAGCCGGGCCAGCGCCCGGTGGGCCGCGTTCGGCTGCGCCTGCGCCGCCTGCACCCTGCGCGCGTTGTAGAAGGCGTGAACCAGCGCGGGGTCGCGGGCAAAGCCCTCGGGGGTGGCCACGTCCTCGATCCGGTGTTGCGCCCACAGCCCGCCTTCGTCGCGAAAGGTGCCCAGCCCGCTTTCGGCCGAAATCCCGGCCCCGGTCAAAATCACGATCTTTCCCATCCGCCCTCCGCGCGCTACACCCGAGTCATGTCACAGCGTATCCTGTTTGTCTGCCTCGGCAATATCTGCCGCTCGCCCGCCGCCGAGGGCATTTTCCGCGCCCGCGCGCACCACCACGCCGCCGACAGCGCCGGCACCTCGGACTGGCATGTGGGCGATCCGCCCTATGTCCCAATGCAGCGCGCAGCCCGTGCCCGTGGGCTGAACCTGAGTGACCTGCGCGCGCGACAGTTCATTGCCGCCGATTTCGACCGGTTCGACCTGATCGTCGGGATGGATGACGGCAACATCGCCAAGATCGAAGCGCTTCGCCCGGCGGGCAATGAAACCCCGGTGCGCCTGCTGACCGATTTCGCGGCCCAGACCGGCGCCGATCATGTGCCCGATCCGTATTATACGCGCGACTTCGACGGCGCGCTGGATCTGATCGAAACCGCCGTCGACGGGCTGATCGCGTATCTGGACGCCTAACCGCCGATCACCCTGAACTGCCCGGACAGCCAGGGCAGACGGGTCAGGCAAGGGTCGATCATCTGGCTCTGCATCAGGTGGCGGGTCATGCCGGCCACGTCGCGCGGGACCTGATCGGACCAGTCGGACCGGGTGAACAGGGAAATCCTGCGCGACGCAGCGCCGAACGGGGCGGGGTGCACCTCGAGCCCGTCATGGAACCGGGCGGCCCGCATGTAGCCCAGCGGCGTGGTGATCGCCCAGCCCAGCCCGCGCGCGACCATCGCCATTAGCGCCAGGTGCGAGCCGATCTCGAACCGGTCCTCGAACTCAAGCTGCGCGCGGGCCAGATGGCTTTCGATCTGGCGGCTGATCAACTGTTCGCGCGCATAGCGCAAAAACGGAAGGGATCGCAGGGCTTCCTCGTCCACAGCGCTGCCGTTGGGCGCCACAAGGATGAACGGGTCCTGCACCAGCGGATATTCGACCACGTCCTCCAGAACCTCGCCGCTGTGAGCCGATACGGCCATGTGCAGGCTCTGGTCTTCGAGCGCGCGGAACAGATCCAGGCTGGACAGGGTGATCAACTTGAACCGCGACCGGGTCAGACGCTCGGCCAGAAGCGTGGCCAGGCGAGGGGTCAGGTCATTGTCGAAATCGTCGATCAGCCCAATCGACAGGGTTGTCAAATGGCCCAGGTCCATGACCGAAAGCTCGCTTTGGGCCATCTGCAGCTCGGCCAGAACCGCCTCGGCCCGGGCCAGAAAGCTGCGCCCGGCGGGTGTCAGGCGCATGGGGCGGCGGCCGTGATCGACCAGATCGGTGCCTAACGCCTTTTCCAGATTGCGCAACTGCTGGCTGACCGACGGCTGGCTGAGCCCCGTGATCTCGGCGGCCTGCGCCACCGAACCGGTCCGCGCAAGGGCCGCAAATACTTCCAGCCCACGCAGGGTCAGCCCCTTCATTCCCATGCAACACACCTTTCGCTGCGCCATTCCTGCGGTTCGGCACAGGTCAGGTCAAGCACTGGCCCGTTGCCCTCCTAGCTGCAACTGGCCTGAGCGACCTGCCCAAAGGCCTGATACCGTTCCCACAAAGCATCGTCGCGGGCGCTTTTCGACATTTTGATTGCCTGCGCCTGGTTCGGGTCGGTAAACCATTTGGCGATGGTTTTTTGGTCGCTGCGGGTCAGCACCTGGTCGGCGACGCTCTGGATGCAGTTGCACCGTTGCCGTGTCGCGGCGGTGCGGTCCGACGCCAGACAGGCCCGTTTGATTTGCGCCGCTTCTGTCATGGCCGGCGCCACTGCCGTCAGCGTCGATGCGCAAACAGCAATCAATAGGAAGTGTTTCATGCTCATGCCTCGCTTTGCCTGCCCGGAGAGGTCTTGCGCCTCTCTCAGCTGCGCGCAGTATGAATCAAACCTCGATCCCGATCAACACGCATCATCTCGTGCAGCAGCGTCGCGCCTTCGCGACGGGTGAGAGCGGGCCGGGCAATTGCCATCGGCGCAGCCCCATCGAGGTCGGGGAAGAACAGCGCGTCCGGCGTGCCCGACTGCGCCGCCGATACCAGCAGGCTTTCGGAAAGCGCGCCATTGGCACGTACGATGGCGTGTCGGTCCAGCATGAAATGGTGATACGTCACCGTGAGGGCCGGCGACAGCGCAGCAGCGCCCGCGTCGACAAGGCTGATGGCCGGCACGAAAACCTGATCCATCCCGAACATCAACTCAACCGACGGATGCGCAACCAAAAGCCGGTGCTGCTGCGACACGCACAGCGGAGCCGTATTGTCCAAGGTTCCCGCTGGTATCGTCACCATGCGGAACCGTCCGGCGGCGATCACGCTCTGCCGACCGACCCACTGCACCGGCTGAAACCCGTGATCCAGCGTCCAAACCCGGTCGCCCACGGCAAGATTCTCGACCGCGATCTGGCCGCGCTCGGTCTCGATCAGGGTGCCGGGCGCATAGCAGATCGGGGTGACATAGGCGCTGGAGTCGAAATTGGGTCCTTCCTGGGCGCTGATCACCGTCAGCGGGACGCCCGCGGGCGGAAAACTTCCGGGCCCGCCGATGAAGGCCAACCCCTCGACAGTGGCAAAGCTGGGCGATGAGTTGTTCACGTTGAACCCGACCGCCTGCCAGGTATTGGTCCCGTCGGTCAGGGTGATGCCGTATTCCGCCTCGACCCGCGTGCCGTTGGAATACAAGGTCCCGTCGATGGTCTGGTCGCCGTTCAGCCGCTGGTTGCCGTCATTGTCGCGGAAATCGGTGTCGGCGCCGGCATCGGTGATGAATATTTCGGTCGGGTTGACCGTGTTGAAGGTGATCGTCTGTCCCACCAGGTGCGAGCCGTCCCCCTGGGTGACGCCGTCCAACTGTTCGCCGCCCGAGATGGTCATCTGCGACTCGCCCAAAACGTAGATCGAATAGTCCGCCATGTCCTGCCTTCACGCCTCGCCCGGTGCCGCAGCTTCGCCTGTCAGTCCCAACAACGGGTAAACGCCGGTTGCCAAAGTCGCTCCTGACCCCTTCTACCCTGCGCTTCCCTGCTTGACGAGGTGACAATCTGCGGACATATCCCCCTTCATGACAGACCTCGCTCATATCCGCAATTTCTCCATCGTCGCGCATATCGACCATGGCAAATCCACCCTTGCCGACCGGCTCATCCAAGAGACCGGAACGGTGCAGGATCGTGACATGAAGGAACAGCTGCTCGACAGCATGGATATCGAGCGCGAGCGCGGCATCACCATCAAGGCCAACACGGTCCGCATCGACTATACCGCCGACAATGGCGAAAAGTACGTGCTGAACCTGATCGACACTCCCGGCCACGTGGACTTCGCCTACGAAGTCAGCCGCTCGATGCGCGCGGTCGAAGGCTCGCTGCTGGTGGTTGACTCGACGCAAGGCGTCGAGGCGCAGACGCTGGCCAATGTCTATCAGGCCATCGACGCGGATCACGAGATCGTGCCGGTGCTCAACAAGATCGACCTGCCGGCCTCCGACTGCGACCGCGTCGCCGAACAGATCGAGGACGTGATCGGAATCGACGCCACCGACGCCATTCAGGTCAGCGCCAAGACGGGGCAGGGCATCCACGAAACGCTCGAGGCGATCGTGCACAAGCTGCCCGCGCCCAAGGGCGAGCGCGACGCGCCGCTCAAGGCGATGCTGGTCGACAGCTGGTACGACTCCTACCTCGGCGTGATCGTCCTTGTGCGCATCATGGACGGCGTTCTGAAAAAAGGGATGCGGGTCAAGTTCATGTCGAACGGCACCCTGCACCATGTCGACCGCGTCGGCGTGTTCCGCCCCGAGATGCAGATGGTCGACCAGCTGGGCCCGGGTGAGATCGGCTTCCTCACCGCCTCGATCAAGCAGGTCCGCGACACCCGCGTCGGCGACACCATCACCAATGACCGCAACGGTGCCGAAACCCCGCTGCCGGGCTTCAAACCCGCGCAGCCGGTGGTGTTCTGCGGCCTGTTCCCAGTGGACAGCGCCGAATTCGAAGACCTGCGCGACGCGATCGAGAAACTGGCCCTCAACGACGCCAGCTTCTCTTTCGAGATGGAAACCTCGGCCGCGCTGGGCTTTGGCTTCCGCTGCGGCTTCCTGGGCCTGCTGCACCTCGAGGTCATCCGCGACCGCATCGAACGCGAATACGATATCGAGCTCATCACCACCGCGCCGTCGGTGATCTATCACGTCTACATGAAAGACGGCGAGATGATCGAGCTGCACAACCCCGCCGACATGCCCGACATGTCCAAGGTCGACCACCTTGAGGAACCGCGCATCAAGGCCACCATCCTCGTGCCCGACGAATACCTCGGCGACGTGCTGAAACTCTGCCAGGACCGCCGCGGCATCCAGATGGACCTGACCTATGCGGGCAGCCGCGCGATGGTCGTCTATGACCTGCCGCTGAACGAGGTCGTCTTCGACTTCTACGACCGCCTGAAATCGGTGACCAAGGGCTATGCCAGCTTCGACTACCAGATGACCGGCTACCGCGAGGACAACCTGGTCAAGATGTCGATCCTGGTGAATGACGAGCCGGTGGACGCGCTGTCGGTCATGGTCCACCGCGACCGCGCCGAGACCCGCGGCCGCGCCATGTGCGAAAAGCTGAAAGAGCTGATCCCGCGCCACATGTTCAAGATCCCGATCCAGGCGGCCATCGGCGGCAAGGTCATCGCGCGCGAGACGCTATCCGCCCTGCGCAAGGACGTGACCGCGAAATGCTATGGTGGCGACGCCACGCGGAAACGGAAACTGCTGGAAAAGCAGAAGGCCGGCAAGAAGAAGATGCGCCAGTTCGGGAAGGTCGACATCCCGCAGGAGGCGTTTATTTCGGCGTTGAAGATGGACAGCTGAGGCTGTCCGTTTGTTGAGTGACCAAATAGTCGAAGTTGTATCGATGGATAATACAATTTATTGTTGAATAAATTATCTGACCGCACCAAGAGTTGGGAAATGGGTGACTTGGCGCAGAAGCTATGCGCAGAAGCTATTTGAGGATTGAAATTGAACCATAGCTGGCCGACTTCCGTTTTCAAAATTATGATTCCGCGCTCCGGGATTTTCCGAGGCGATGTTCTTGATAAGTTTTCATTAGTTGGAGTGATCTTTTCATTTTTTGCCATTATTTCAGTCAATTTTTGGGGATACTCACGAGCGCTGCCTTCAGATTTAAGGTCCCTAATTGATTTTTCTTTTTTTTGGCCGCATGCCACTGAGTTTGCGCTGACAGTTGCAGTATCCTCTTTGTTTACACGTTTTATCGTTCTCCAAGCCAGGTATTTGGTCAAAGCTTATGCAAGGCTTGCACCTAAAAAACGAAGTAAAGTGGGAGAGGGTTCTATCTATTCCCGTGTTCGCGCTGTTTTGATTCTGGCAGCTAGACGGTGGAAGCGTTTTGAGCTGATCAATCTTTGTATTCTTTCTTTGTTTTTCCTTCTTTTACTTTGATCTTAAGTCAGGTGTAGTTTTCTGGCTGATGTGCCTAATGGTTTGGTTCATTTTGGCAATCTCAATTGCTTTTACAACGAATGGCCTGCCTAAAAAATTGTTCCAGGGAGGGCAGTTGCGGGAAGTTGATTTTTTCCGGCCCACGCTGCTGTTTTTTTTGCTGTTTATTGCCTTTGCTTCATACTTCTCTGGCGAACAACGTATGGCAATGAATTTCAGATCCGAAGTATATTTCGAGGGGGATAAGGTATCTCGAACGAAAGGCCATTTGCTTGGCGCTTCTGCCCAAGGAGTTTTCTTTGCGGAAACAGTCGAACCGTTCTGGATTGGTCCGAAAGGTACCACGTCTGTGCATTTTATTTCATTTGACGGTGGACTGTCAGCAAGTGTTTTGCACTCCTATTGAGCAAATCTTGGAAGATTGATTGCAAGATTAATGCCTCGAATCTGATTGAGGTTTAGCCCACACCGGCACCGCCGGGCCGCGCCGACCCGCCCCATGGGGCGGCGCGTTTGCGCCTCCCCTCGGGCCAGCGCTGCCCTCACCTCTGCTGACCAACCGCCGCACCCGCGCTTGCCGCCGGGGGCGATTTCACCCGACCAAGGTCCGCTGAGCTGGTGAGCGTTTCGTGATATCCTCCGTCCCCCACCATGGGAGGATACACCGATGAAACATCTGACGATCGCATCCGCACTCTGGCTGTTCGCCGTGCCCGCTTTCGCATCTCAATGCCCCACCGACATCGCCGCCATCAACGCGGCGCTGGCGGCAGGCACCGAGCTCAGCGACGAGCAGGTCGCGCAGGTCGAGGCCCTGCGCGACGAAGGCCAGAAACTGCACGACGCCGGGGATCATCAGGCCTCGGTAGATACGCTGGCCAAGGCCAAGGACATGCTCGGCCTGAACTGATCAAGCCGCCTGTCGACAAGTCTGGGAGGGGCCTCCCCGCAATGTGAGCCAGTTCACAGCCCCGCTGACCCGCACCTGCTAAGGTTGACCCAACGGAAACCAGCGGCGGAGGCCCCATGTCCATGATCCCCATCATCGCGCTTGGATCGGCGGGTCTCTACTCCGTGGCCATGATCTCGATGAAGTTCTGGTGGAAGCTTCCCGGCCTCGGGTTGGGGCTGCTGATCGTCGCCACTTTGCTGGCCGCCGCCACGCTGGAACTCGCCGCGCTGCGCGACGAACGGCTGGGCATCATCTATACCGGCATTCTGGGGGCCGAGGTTGTGCTGATCGCCATCGCCTCTTTCTTTCTATTCGGCGAGTCCTTTTCCTACCGCGAGGGGCTGGGCATCACCCTTGTCATTATCGGCACTGCCCTGGCCTGGGCCTGATCCCACCTTGCCTCAACTTGCGCGACACGGGTGCGAGACGGGCGCCCCGCCGCACGGAGCGCACCAGTTCGGCGTGGTTCTATTGGCCTTTGCCCTTTGCGCGTATCAGCCCTGAAGGGACCTGACTTCTACATCGCCCTCGGCCTGCGCCTTGATGGCCAACGCAGCGGCGTGGCTGGCTGCGGCCGTGGTATAGTAGGGAATCTTGTCATACAAAGCGATCGAGCGGATCGCCTTGCTGTCCTCGATGGCCTGCGCGCCCTCGGTGGTGTTCATCACCAGCTGCACCTGACCGTCCTTCAGCATGTCCACCACGTCGGGGCGGCCTTCATAGACTTTGTTGACCACGTCACAGGGCACGCCTTGGCTGTCCAGCCAAGTCTGCGTGCCGCGCGTTGCGACCAGCGTAAAGCCCTGTTCCACCAGAACCTTCGCCGCCTCCAGCATCAACGCGCCCTTGTCGGCATCCTTGATCGAGATGAAGGCCCGCCCCTTGGAGGGCAGCACCATGCCGGCGCCCAGCTGCGCCTTGAGGAAGGCGCGGGGGAAGTCGCGGTCCCAGCCCATGACCTCGCCGGTCGAGCGCATCTCGGGGCCAAGGATGGTATCGACGCCGGGGAAACGGGCAAAGGGCAGCACCGCCTCTTTCACCGAGAACCAGGGCATGTTCGGGTCGGCCAGGGTCATCTGGTCGGCGATCTCGGTGTCTTGGCCCTCCTTGTAGGGCGGGCGCTGCGGGAAGTTCGCCAGCGGCTCGCCCGCCATCACCCGCGCGGCGATCGAGGCAATTGCGCTGTCGGTTGCCTTGGCCACGAAGGGCACGGTGCGGCTGGCGCGCGGGTTGACCTCGATCAGGTAGATCTCGCCATCCTTTATCGCGAACTGCACGTTCATCAGGCCGACCACGTTCAGCGCCTTGGCCAGCTTGTAGGTCTGCTCCTTGATCTCGTCGATGACCTCGGTCGACAGCGAATAGGGCGGCAGCGAACAGGCCGAGTCGCCGGAATGCACGCCGGCCTCTTCGATATGCTGCATGATGCCCGCCACATGCACATCCTTGCCGTCGCACAGCGCGTCCACGTCCAGCTCGACCGCCCCGGCCAGGTAGCTGTCGAGCAGAACCGGGCTGTCGCCCGAGACGACAACGGCCTCGTTGATGTAGCGCTTCAGCTGATCCATGTCGCGCACGATCTCCATCGCGCGGCCGCCCAGAACGTAGGACGGGCGGATCACCAGCGGAAAGCCGATTTCCTCGGCGATTTCCAGCGCCTGCCCGTCGGTCGAGGCGATGCCGTTCTTGGGCTGCTTCAGCCCCAGCTCGTTGACCAACGCCTGGAACCGCTCGCGGTCTTCGGCCAGGTCGATGGCGTCCGGCGAGGTTCCGAGGATCGGGATGCCGGCCTGTTCCAGCGCGTTGGCCAGCTTCAGCGGCGTCTGGCCGCCGAACTGCACGATCACGCCGTGCAGCGTGCCGTTCTCCTGCTCGATCCGCAGGATCTCCATCACGTGTTCAAAGGTCAGCGGCTCGAAATACAGGCGGTCCGACGTGTCATAGTCGGTCGACACCGTCTCGGGGTTGCAGTTGACCATGATGGTCTCATACCCGGCATCCGTCAGTGCGAAACAGGCGTGACAGCAGCAATAGTCGAACTCGATCCCCTGGCCGATCCGGTTCGGGCCGCCGCCGAGGATGACCACCTTCTTGCGGTCGCTGGGGCGCGCCTCGCATTCGACCTCGCCCATCGTGGGGGCCTCGTAGGTCGAATACATGTAGGGCGTCTGCGCCTCGAACTCGGCGGCGCAGGTGTCGATGCGCTTGAACACCGCCTTGACGCCCAGGTTGTGACGGGCGCGGCGCACGTTGTCCTCGTTGCGGCCGGTCAGCTTGGCCAGACGGGCATCGGTAAAGCCCAGCATCTTGACCGCGCGCAGGCCCTCTTCGGTGACCGGCAGGCCGTTCTTGCGCAGGTCACGTTCGGCCTCGACGATCTCACGGATGCGCGCGAGGAACCACGGATCGAACTTGGTGACCGCCTGGATCTCGTCATCCGAAAGCCCGTGACGCATCGCCTGCGCGATGGTGCGCAGCCGGTCCGGCGTCTGCTGGCTGATCGCCTTGATAACATGCGCCTTGTCGTCGCTGGTTTCGACAGCGCCCCAAGGGCCGATGCTCAGGCCCGGAATTTCGACCTCGTCAAAGCCGGTCAAGCCCGATTCCATCGAAGCCAGCGCCTTTTGCATCGATTCGTGGATCGTGCGCCCAATCGACATCGCCTCGCCCACCGATTTCATCGCGGTGGTCAGGTAGGGTTCAGCGCCCGGGAACTTCTCGAAGGCGAATTTCGGGATCTTGGTGACCACATAGTCGATGGTCGGCTCAAAGCTGGCAGGGGTGACCTTGGTGATGTCATTGTCCAATTCGTCCAGCGTGTAGCCCACCGCCAGCTTGGCCGCGATCTTGGCGATCGGGAAGCCGGTGGCCTTGGACGCCAGCGCCGACGAGCGCGACACGCGCGGGTTCATCTCGATCACGACCATGCGGCCGTCGGCAGGGTTCACTGCCCATTGCACGTTCGAGCCGCCGGTCTCGACCCCGATCTCGCGCAGCACGGCGATCGAGCCGTTGCGCATGATCTGGTATTCCTTGTCGGTCAGGGTCAGGGCAGGGGCCACGGTGATCGAGTCGCCGGTATGCACGCCCATCGGGTCGACGTTTTCGATGGAACAGACGATGATGGCGTTGTCGGCGCTGTCGCGCACCACCTCCATCTCGTATTCCTTCCAGCCCAGCAGGCTTTCGTCCACGAGGATCTGGTTCACGGGCGAGGCATCCATGCCCGAGCGGCAATAATGGATGTAGTCCTCGCGGTTGTAAGCCACCCCACCGCCGGTGCCGCCCAGTGTAAAGGCGGGGCGTATGATCGCGGGCAGGCCGATGTTTTCCAGCTCGTCCAAGGCCATCTGCACGCCGGCATCCAGATCGGCAGAGCCATCTGCCTTTTTTGGAGCGGTGATGATTGTCGCCTTGGGGTTTTCAAGGCCCAGGCGGTCCATCGCCTCGCGGAACAGCTTGCGGTCCTCGGCCATCTCGATGGCCTCGCGCTTGGCCCCGATCATCTCGACGCCGAATTTTTCCAGAATGCCCATCTCTTCCAGAGCCAGCGAGGTGTTCAGGCCGGTCTGACCTCCCATCGTGGGCAGCAGGGCGTCAGGGCGTTCTTTTTCGATGATCTTGGCGACGACCTCGGGCGTGATCGGCTCGATATATGTGGCGTCGGCCAGTTCCGGGTCGGTCATGATCGTGGCGGGGTTCGAGTTCACCAGGATGACCCGATAACCTTCCTCGCGCAGGGCCTTGCAGGCCTGGGCGCCGGAATAGTCGAACTCGCAAGCTTGCCCGATGACAATGGGCCCCGCCCCGATGATCATGATCGACTGGATGTCGGTTCTCTTCGGCATGGCCTGGTCCCTTCGATTTTGCACGAGTCGCGGGCGCCGCCCAAGCGCCCAAATTGTCGTGCGTTATAGGGACCCGGGCAAAAGGTGCAAGGGGGATCGGAAACGGAATCGAAATTGCCGCTTTCCCCCCTTTCCCTTGGCACCGTATTCTCTATATGCCGCGGAACGGTAGATGAGGAAGCAATTGCGCATTCGTTTCGATCAGGGACCCGCCGGTCCGGGCACAGGTTTCGACCGGCCTACCCAGGTGATCCGCGCCGACCGGGCGGAGCAGGTGCCCCATGCCTTGGCGGCGCTGGATGACGCGCGCGCGAAGGGCGGTTGGCTGGCCGGTTATGCCAGTTATGAGTTGGGTTATGCGCTCGAGCCGAAGCTGACCGCAAGGCTGCCCGGAAACCGTCGATTGCCGCTGTTGTGCTTTGGGGTATTCGATGGCCCGAGCGTGCACGACCTGCCGTCCGGTGCAGCCGGGCTGACTGCGTTTCAGCCGCGTTGGAGCGAGGCGCGCTATACCGAAGCCTTCCGCGCCGTGCATGATGCGATCGGGGCCGGGGACATCTATCAGGCCAACCTGACATTTCCCATTGACCTGGAAACCGAGGGCGACAGCGCCGCGCTCTACGCCGCGCTGACCGCCGGACAGCCGGTCGGCCATGGCGCGCTGGTCCGGCAGGACGGGCTGCCCGATCTGCTCAGCCGCTCGCCCGAGCTGTTCTTCCGCACCGATGCCGACGGGATGATCGAGACCCGGCCGATGAAGGGCACCCAGCCGCGCAGCGCCGATCTGGCCGAGGATGCGCGTCGGCGGGATTTCCTGTCCTCGGACGAAAAGAACCGGGCCGAGAACCTGATGATCGTGGACCTGCTGCGCAATGACATCAGCCGCGTGGCGCTGCCGGGAACCGTTCAGGTGCCCGAGCTGTTCAAGGTCGAGACCTACGCCACCGTGCATCAGATGGTGTCGCTGGTGCAGGCGCGGCTGCAGGTGGGGGCCGGGCTGTCCGACATCCTGACAGCGCTGTTTCCCTGTGGCTCGATTACCGGGGCGCCCAAGATCCGTGCGATGGAGATTCTTTCGGATCTGGAGCCCTGGCCGCGCGACATCTATTGCGGCACCATCGGCTGGGCCGCCCCGGACGGGCGGTCGGAATTCAACGTCGCGATCCGGACCTTGATGGTCGAGGGCAATCGGGCCACGCTGAACGTCGGCGGAGGCGTCGTCTGGGACAGCACCGCCGCTTCGGAATACGAGGAAGCGCTATGGAAAGCCCGGTTCGCGCACCAACTGAGCCTGATTTCCGTCTGATCGAAACCTTTGCGTTTCGGCCCGGGCAGGGCTTTGTGCGGCTGGAGCGCCACCTGCGGCGCATGGCGCGCACGGCGGATTGGCTGGGTGTTCGGTTCGACGTGCGGCGTGTGGGCGAGGTGGTGGCCGGCGTGGCCGGCGCGGACCCGCTGCGGTGCCGGTTGACTCTGGACATGACCGGCAAGCCCGAGGTCACCACGGGGCCTCTGGCGGACAACCCGCCGGGCTGGACGGTGGGCATCGCCACGCCGCGGCTGATGTCCTCGGACATCTGGCTGCGTTACAAGACCACCCGCCGCGCGATCTATGATCAGGCGCGGGCGGAATTGCCCGACGGCGTGGACGAGCTGTTGTTCCTGAATGAACGGGATGAACTGTGCGAGGGCACCATCACCAACCTGTTCGTCGAAACGGAAAACGGATGCCTGCTGACACCGCCGGTTGCAGCGGGCCTGCTGCCGGGCATCCTGCGCGAGGAACTGATTGAGACCGGACGCGCGGTCGAGGCGGTCTTGACCCTGCATGATCTGGCCGCCGCGCACCGGGTCTGGATGGGCAATTCCTTGCGCGGTTTGATCCCGGCCCAAGTGATATTGCCATGAGCGACCGCAGTTCTGCGCGTGGATTGCAGGTGTCGAACCTGCGCCTGAAGGCTGAATTCGTGGCGTTCTATGTCGCGGTCCCCTTGCTGATCGCGGTTCTGTTTCCACCCGACTGGATGTTTCCGGCCCTGTTCTTCTTCACCGCTGGCGGGGTCGCCCTGCTGCACCGCACTCCGGGCTTTTCCTGGGCCGAGCTGCGCTATGGCTGGCGCAACTGGCGCTGGGCCGAGGTGATCGGGTTCTCTTTCGCAATGGCGGCAATCTGTGCGGCCTTGGTGATGGCCACGCGCCCCGATGCGGCCTTTTATCTGCTGCTGAACCGGCCGGAATTTCTGGTCGTGATCTGGCTGGGCTATCCGTTGCTGTCGGCGCTTCCGCAAGAGCTGCTGTTCCGCACACTGTTCTATCGCCGCTATCACGCGATTCTGCCTGACGGCACGGCCTTGCCGTTGCTGAACGCCGGGCTGTTTGCCTTTGCCCATCTGATGTATTGGAGCTGGATCGTCGCCGCGATGACATTCGCGGGCGGGCTGCTGTTTTCCTGGGCCTACCGAAAGCGTGGGTCGTTCTTCTATGCGGTGCTGCTGCACGCGATCGCGGGCAACATCATCTTTGCCGCCGGGCTGGGCGTGTTCTTCTATTCCGGAAACGTGCAGCGCCCGTTCTAGGGGCTCTACTCGGCGGCGTTGCGCATTTCTTGACCCGGCTGATACAGATAGTCCCGCGTTAACGGCACCGCGTCACGGCGATGGCCCAGTTGCAGTTGGAAAACGGTCTGGTCGCGCTCCTCGAACACCAGGATGCAGGCGGTCAAGTAGAACCGCCACATGCGGATGAACCGGTCGTCATACATCGCGCGTACCTGATCCAGGTTGCTCTCGAACCGGTCGCGCCAGGCGCGCAGAGTCAGGGCATAATGCAGCCGCAGGCTTTCGACATCCAGAAACCACAGGCCGGTGCGTGCCACGGGTTTGACGATTTCCTCGAGCGACGGGACATAGCCGCCCGGGAAGATGTATTTGTTCAGCCAGGGCGACTGGCCGGTGGGCGGCCCATTGCGGCCGATGGAATGGATCAACGCCACGCCGTCGGGCTTCAACAGGGCCGCGACCTGGTCGAAATAGGTGCGCAGCTGTGGCGCGCCCACATGCTCCAGCATCCCGACCGAGACGATCCGGTCGAACTGATCCTGCATCTGCCGGTAGTCCATCAGCCGAATGTCGACGCGGTCGGCTAGCCCGGCCTGCCGTACTCGTGCGGTCGCAGTGTGGTGCTGGTTTTGCGAAAGGGTCAGCCCGGTCACCTGCACGCCGTGGTCACGCGCCAGCGTCAGGGCCAGCCCTCCCCAACCGCAACCGATGTCCAGCACGCGCATTCCGGGTTCAAGGCACAGCTTGCGCGCGATATGCGCCTTTTTGGCGGCTTGTGCCTGTTCCAAAGTCATCCAGGGCTGCTGGAAATAGGCGCAGCTGTACTGCATGTCAGGGTCCAGCATCAGCCGGTAGAAGTCGTCGGACAGGTCATAGTGATGCGCAACATTGCGCCGCGCCGAGCGGACCGAGTTGCGCTGCAGGATCGGTCGCAGCAGATACCCGGCCCAGTCCTGGATCTGCTGCAGCAGGGGCAATGACCCGCTGGCCGCGCATCGAATCGCGATCCGCATGGCGCTTTCCAGGCCGCCTTCGTCGACGGTAAGGGTGCCGTCCATGTAGCCCTCGCCAAAAGCCATCTCGGGATTGCGCACCAAGCGCGCCATCAATGCGGGGTCATGCAGGGTGACATGCGCCTCGGGCTGCGTGGCGTCGCCATAGGTGCGCGCCGTCCCGTCAGGATAGGTGATCCGCAGAGTTCCGCGGGTGATGAAACCCCGCAATACGCGATCCAAAACAGTTTGCCACATCGGCCGAACACCTCCTTGCTCAAGGGGCCTGGCTCCCGCGTGCCGGGAAAACTATTCAAGTTCACATGTCCAAAAGATAGCGATTTTTTCGAATTTGTCTGCATTCCGGCCCGCATCGCGCCCCAACCCTTGACTTCCCGACGTGATCGCGGTGTATCGGCGCGACGAATTCAGCGCCCGAAGGGATACCATCCATGCACGCTTATCGCAGCCACACCTGCGCCGATCTGACCGCCGCCAATGTCGGTGAAACCGTCCGCCTGTCGGGCTGGGTTCACCGGGTGCGAGATCACGGCGGCGTGCTGTTCATTGACCTGCGTGACCACTATGGGGTGACCCAGGTCCTGTGCGACGGCGACAGTGATGCATTCAGCGCGTTGGAGAAAGTGCGCTCAGAATGGTGCATCCGCATCGACGGCACGGTCAAGGCGCGCGACCCCGAGTTGGTGAACCCCAAGCTGCCCACCGGCGAGATCGAGGTCTATGTCCGCGAACTGGAAGTGCTGGGCGCGGCCGAGGAACTGCCGCTGATGGTGTTCGGCGATCAGGAATACCCCGAGGAAACGCGCCTGCGCTATCGTTACCTGGACCTGCGCCGCGAGGCGATGCAGCGCAATATGGCACTGCGCTCGGACGTGATCGCCAGCATGCGCCGCCGCATGTGGGATCAGGGCTTCCGCGAATACCAGACTCCGATCATCACCGCATCCAGCCCCGAGGGCGCGCGCGACTTCCTGGTTCCGTCGCGCCTGCATCCGGGCAAGTTCTACGCGTTGCCTCAGGCGCCGCAGCAGTTCAAGCAGCTGATCATGGTGTCGGGCTTCGACAAGTATTTCCAGATCGCCCCTTGCTTCCGCGACGAGGACCCGCGCGCCGACCGCTCGCCCACCGATTTCTACCAGCTCGACCTCGAGATGTCCTTCGTCACCCAGCAGGACGTGTTCGACACGATCCAGCCGGTGCTTACGGGTATCTTCGAGGAATTCGGCAATGGCCGGAAGGTCGACAAGGTCTGGCCGCAGATTTCCTACAAGGACGCGGCGCTGTGGTATGGCACCGACAAGCCCGATCTGCGCAACCCGATCAAGATGCAAGTGGTGTCGGACCATTTCCGGGGGTCCGGTTTCGCGATCTTCGCCAAGCTGCTGGAACAGGAAGGCACCGAGATCCGCGCGATCCCGGCGCCGGGTGGCGGCAGCCGCAAATTCTGCGACCGGATGAACGCTTTTGCCCAGAAAGAGGGCCTGCCGGGCATGGGCTACATCTTCTGGCGCGAGGGCGAGAACGGAATGGAAGCGGCCGGCCCGTTGGCCAAGAATATCGGCCCCGAACGCACCGAGGCTATCCGTCAGCAACTGGGTCTGGGCAAAGGCGACGCGGCCTTCTTCCTGGGCGGCAAGCCCAAGACCTTCGAAAAGGTCGCGGGCAAGGCGCGCGACGTCATCGGCGAGGAACTGGGCCTGACCGACAAGGACCGCTTCGCCTTTGCCTGGATCGTGGATTTCCCGATCTACGAAAAGGACGAGGAAACCGGCGAGATTGATTTCGAACACAACCCGTTCTCGATGCCGCAAGGTGGCATGGAGGCGCTGCAAGGCGACCCGCTTGAGGTCAAGGGCTATCAATACGACCTGGCCTGCAACGGCTATGAGCTGGTCTCGGGCGCGATCCGCAACCACAAGCCCGAGATCATGCTCAAGGCCTTCGAACTGGCCGGCTACGGCGAGGAAGAGGTCAAAAGCCGCTTTGGCGCGCTGTTCAACGCGTTCCACTATGGCGCCCCGCCGCACGGGGGCTGTGCCGCCGGTATCGACCGGATCGTCATGCTGCTGGCCGACGAGGCCAACATCCGCGAGGTCATGATGTTCCCGATGAACCAGCGCGCCGAGGATCTGATGATGCAGGCGCCGTCGGACCCGACCTCGGATCAGTTGATGGAACTGGGCCTGCGCATCATTCCGCAGGATTGATCCGGCCCGCTCGCACCTCCCTGTTCACGCGGCCAAACCAGGTTCAGCGGATGCGCACGTATCCGCGGGCCCGTTAGGTTTTGCCGTGGGCGGCCGGTCTGGGCCGATTGTTTCGGCCGGGACCCTTTCGGCAGGGCGAAGGTCCCAAGACCGCAAGTTTTAATCCAGCCATCCGGGCTGATTCAGTCGATTGACCCGTATGGACCGCGCCTGCCGCCGGGTCTGTCGGTACCACCAGGCGCAAAGCAAAGCGGTGGTGATGAAATACGCAGTGATCATTCAGATTGCCTCGCGCCGTTCAAGGCGGTTTTGCACCAGACCGGCGACACGGGCGGCCAGGACCGTTACGGGGGCGCCTCGGACGCGTGAAATGGCCAGCTGTTGCGCCGCTTCGGCCAGAACGGAGTCACCGGCGTCGCGCGCAACGCCGCGCAGAAATTGCGCCGCATAGTCCAGCGTTCGGTCATCGGCGGGCCCAGTCAGAAGGTCGGCAATGTGAGCCATGTCGTCCTGATAGGCCATCGGATCCGGAGAGATTTCTTCGTCGCGGACTGCATGCAGGTTGCCGGGGCGCCGGTCCTCCGGCAGCAGTTGGAGGATTGTTGTTTGAAAATGAGTCAGCGATTTCAGCGGCTTGGTCATGAAGCCATCGGCCCCGGCCCTTAACGCCAGATCTTGCGTGCCGTCGTCACCGGACATGCCAAGAATGGCGCTGATGCGAGGGCTGGCGATGTTGAGTTCCGCGATCAGATCGGCACCTGAACCATCGGGCAGGCCCATGTCCACGATGATCACGCTTGGGCGGTAGATCTGAAGATGCCGCCGGGCGGATCTGAGGCAGTCCGCGCGCCGGATACGGGCGCCGCTGTGCAGGCACATCAATCGCAGGGCGTCGCAGGCATATCGGCTGTCCTCGACAACCAGAATCGTCTGCCCAAGCAACGGCCGTGCGGCGCTTGGAGCAGGGGTGGATGCGGCGAAGGGCACCGAATCGTCCATGGCAGAACTCCTTTCAGCAGATGCCTCACGCTAGGAAGATCTGGATAACACAGGGTTAACGCGCGTTTTGGCGCACTTGCCCTTTGCAGGGGCAGCGCCCATAACCGTCGATGACCCGAACAAAGGAGTTTGTCATGATCGGCCGCCTCAACCACGTCGCAATCGCGGTTCCCGACCTCGAGGCCGCTTCGGTGCAGTATCGAAACGCGCTGGGGGCCAAGGTCGGCGACCCGCAGGACGAACCCGATCACGGAGTTACCGTCGTGTTCATCGAATTGCCGAACACAAAGATCGAATTGCTGTACCCGCTGGGCGAAGATAGCCCCATCAAAGGGTTTCTGGAAAAGAACCCTTCGGGTGGCATCCATCACGTCTGCTACGAGGTCGAGGACATCATCGCCGCGCGCGATCACCTGAAGGAGACCGGTGCCCGCGTGCTGGGCAACGGAGAGCCCAAAATCGGCGCGCATGGCAAGCCCGTTCTGTTCCTGCACCCAAAGGATTTCAACGGCTGCCTCGTCGAACTAGAGCAGGTCTGAACTGGGCAAGGAGGTTCTTGTATGACCATTACGGCCGCGCTGGTTCTGTTCGCCGTCATCTGGTTTCTGACCCTGTTGGTCGTATTGCCCGTGCGCATCAAGACGCAGGGAGATCTGGGCGACATCGTGCCGGGCACCCATGCGGGCGCGCCGGAAGTTCACCACTTGAAGAAGAAACTGTGGATCACCACCGGAATTTCGATCGTCTTGTGGGCGATCATTGCCGGAATCATCGTGTCGGGTGTCATCTCGATCAGGGATTTTGACTGGCTGAACCAGCTTGACCCCGTCGAGTGACACCGGCCGGGCGCTTGCTTTTGCATAGGGGAGTATCGGCTCGTGCCGAGGCAGGTACTGATCGTCGGATATGTGGTCCTGCTGGTGACGCCGCTGGCCCTGGCGGGGATGCAGGGGCTTCCCCTCCGGTCCCTGTGGGATGAGCTTGCGACCGGCGCAGGTCTGGTCGCTTTGGCCATCCTGCTGGTCGAGTTCCTGTTGTCGGGCCGCTTTCGTTTGATCTCGCGTCGGATCGGCATGGATGTGACGATGCGTTGGCATCGGGTTCTGGCGCGCGTGGCCTTGGTGTTGGCCCTGATCCATCCCTTTCTGTATCAGGGCGCGCGCAACCCGCCCTATCCTTGGGACACCACGCGCCAATTGACCCTAAACTGGGAGCCCGAGACCATCCTGCCCGGCGCCGTCGCCTGGATGTTGCTGCCGGTCTTGGTGGGGTTGGCCCTGTCGCGGTCGGATCTGGGAAGAAAATACCAGAACTGGCGGTTGGGTCACGGATTGATGGCTCTGACCATTGCGGGTTTTGCCATCTGGCACGCGCTGGCGGCGGGCCGCTACAGCGCAGACCCGGTTCTGACCGGCGTCTGGCTGGCATTGGGGGCGGTTGCCGGTGCGTGTATGCTGCGGGTCTATCTTCTGGCGCCGCTCGCCCGGTTGCGCCGACCATGGCGCGTGACAAGTGTCGGGCCGGTTGCCGAACGCACCTGGGAACTGGTGCTGGCGCCGGACGGCCATGACGGGCTCAAATTCCAGGCCGGACAGTTTGCTTGGCTGCAGGTCGGGCACGGCCCGTTTTCAGTGAACGACAACCCGTTTTCCATCGCCTCGGCGCCTTCGGAGGGCCCCGAGATACGGTTCGTCATCAAGGAACTGGGCGACTTCACCCGCAGCTTGGGGCGGATTCCGATCGGTGCGCCGGCCTATTTGGATGGTCCGTTCGGGCATCTGACCCCGGTCGAGCGGGACGCACCGGGCATGGCGCTGATCGCCGGGGGTGTCGGGATCGCCCCAATGCTGAGCATTCTGGACGAGTTGCGCGCGCAGGGCGATCCGCGCCCGGTGACGCTGGTCTACGGCAACAGGTCGGCGGCACAGATCGTCGATTCCGACAGACTTGCCGCGATGGAACGGGGCGGGCATCTGCGCCTGGTTCACGTGGTTTCGGAACCGGCCGAGGACTGGACCGGTGAGGTAGGGGTGATCGACCGGTCTCTGTTGCGCCGTTTGTTCGACGATGAGGCGCGCCGAAGCTGGTTGTTTGTCCTGTGCGGCCCGCCCGGAATGCTGACCGCGGTACAGCAGGACTTGACCGCGCTGGGCGTACCCCGGCACCGGATTCTGTGTGAATCCTTCGTCTATGATTGACGGGCTACCTCGGGCCGGCCGTTCAGCGCGTGGAAGATATGCGTGAAGGTGGCCGCTCCGAGGATCGGAATCACGAGGTTGACCAGCGGAAAGGTCAGCGGGATGGCCATCAACGTGCCGGCAATCCAGATGGTCGAGGCATGCTGCGCGCGCAACCGGCGCGCCCCGTCCCGGCCGACCCGGCGCATGGCGGCCAGCGTGAAGTATTCGCGCCCCAGAAGAAAACCGTTCATGCCCCAGAAGATAAACGGCATGAGCGGCGGGAACAGGGCATAAAGCACCAGGGCCAGCAGGTTCGCGACAATCAGAACGCCCAGGAACCCCAGCGAATCCAGAACCGCGTCTGCGACCGGAATGCGGGGGACGGGCGGAAGGGCCGGATAATGCTTGTCCTCGACGGCCTGGGCGACCTCGTCCAGGAACATCGAGGTGATCGCCGAAGCCACCGGAATCATGAGAAAGATCGGAAGGATCAGCACCAGCACAATGCCGGAGTAGTTGAGGACATCGTTCAGCCACGGCACGGCCCCGACAAAAGGCAGCGAAATCTCAGAGCCTGACGCGAAGTTGATCAGCCAGATGGCCCCGGTGCAAGCAACGACCAGCAACAGGATCGTCAGGCCGATGCCGCGCATCAGGACCTTGCGGAACCGGGGGTCTCCGATCTGGCCGAGGGCGGCGAAAAAGGCGTTGAGAACGATCACTCGGACACCCATTCGGTGATCGCGTCCACATCCGGGCGGGGGCGTTCGGGCGGAGCGGTGCTTTCGGTGGCGATGTGGATCAGCCCGGCAACCCGCTCGTTCGGCGCCAGGCCGAGACCGCGTTCGCAGAATTCCCGGTCATGCGTTTGCCAGCCCGACAGCCAGTTTGCGCCCCAACCCGCGGCCAGCGCCGCGTTCAGCAGGCCCAGGCAGGCCGCCCCGGCCGAATAGGTCTGCTCGATCGCAGGGATCTTTTCGGACGGTTTCTGAACCTCGATCACGGCAACGGCAAGTTGCCCCATGTCGAACTGGCTGCGGGCTTTTGCGATCTCGTCGGGGCTTTTGCCCAGTGCCTGTCCACGCTCTTCGGTCAGCGCGGCCAGACGGGGCATGGCGCCTTTTTGCAGAACGATGAACCGCCACGGCTCCAACTTTCCGTGATCGGGGCAGCGGGCCGCCGCAGTCAGCAGCGGCATCAGTTGATCGCGGTTCGGCGCGGGCGCAACCAGCGTCTTGGCCGGGCGAGAGCGGCGGGATTGCAGAAATTCCAACGCGGCCGGGTTCTTCAGAGACATATGTTAACCTTTTTCACATGGGCCATTGGTATTTCGGGCAGACAAGGCGTCATTTCAAGGGCAAACTCTCATCTCGAAAGACTCAGGCTCAATTGAATTGACCAAATGGAAAAAATTGTATGGCCGAACCAAAACTGAAGCACCTGCCGGATCTGAGCCATCTGGCCAAGGATGGGCAACGCATCGCCGTGCGCGCGACACCCAAGGCCGCGCGGGATCGTATGCAGGTGGATGGTTCGGTCGTCCAGATCTGGGTCACGGCTCCGGCCGAGGATGGCAGGGCAAACAAGGCGGTGGCCCGAATTTTGGCCAAGGCGATGGGTGTCGCGCCTTCTCGACTGACCCTCGTGCAAGGGCAGACCGCGCGGGACAAGCTGTTTGCCTATGATCCTTGATCGTCCGTCTCACGAATCTGATAGACCCCTTCGGGCAGGTCCAGCGCGGCGGCAAGGTCGCGCAACTGCCCGGCCGAGAGCGTGATCTTCTGGATGCGGTCGGTCCGCGGGTCGAACTGTTCGATGGTGACGCATTCGGCAAAGCTGTTGATGACCACGTCTTCCTGCAGGGGCGGCGGGCCTTCGTCCACCAGGGTGATGACCGTCGAGTCGAATTCATGTTCAATCGAAAACATGATCCAACAGTGCCCGGCCTGATGGCCCAATGCAACCATCGATCGGTTCGTCCGCTGTGGTCTCTCGGGTTCGGCTGCGCTAGGCTTTACGCCGGATCTGAGGGAAGGATATCGTGGATGCGCCGCGTTTTTGTCTTGCTGCTGCTGGCCTTGGCCGGGTGCGGCGCCGCCGTCGAGCGCCACGTTCTGGTGCCGGCCGAGGCTTGGGCGCCGACCTCTCTCGCCTTGCGGGACAAGGCCGAAACCTTTCGCCAGGTCAGCCGCGCGGTTGCCGGGGCGGCGGGCGCGGAATGCCGCCGGCAGACCAAGGGCCAGAACTGTGACTTCGTGATCCTCGTAGATCTTGCCCCTTATTCGCAGCCCAACGCCTTTCAGACGCTGGACGAACAAGGCCGGCCTCTTGTGATCTTCAACCAGGGCATGATCGGGTCGGCCCGCAACGGCGACGAAATGGCCTTTGTGATGGGCCACGAGGCCGCGCATCACATCATGGGCCATATTGCGCGCCAGATCGAAAACGCAAAGGAGGGTGCGCGCGTCTTTGGCGAGTTGGCCAAGGCCCAGGGCGAGGGGCCGGACGAGATCGAACGCGCACAACAACTGGGCGCCGAGGTGGGCATGCAGAGCTATGCCAAGACATTCGAGTTGGAAGCGGACGTGTTGGGAACCGTCATCACCAATGCAGCCGGATACGATCCGCTGAAGGGAATGGCCTATTTCAGCCGCATCCCCGACCCGGGAGACCGTTTCCTGGCGTCGCACCCGCCCAATGCCAAACGGGTCGAGGTCGTGCTGGAGACCGCAGCCGATCTGGGGTTGATGGAATGACGGAACTGACCCGTCTTGGCGTTGTTTTGACCGACCGAGGCTCGAAATATGCGGTTTCGGGTGCGCCGGTCGGAAGCCGTGACGACATCGATGCCGTGTTGCGGGCGTTGAAGGCGGACAAGCTGTATGCCAAGGCCACCCACAACACTTGGGCTGCTGTCCTGCCGACAGGTGCCCTCAAGGCCGATGATGGCGAAGCCGGAGCGGCCATGGTCATCCTGCGCATGATGCAGCGGGCGGGGCTGCAGGACCACGTGATTATCGTCACTCGCTGGTATGGCGGAAAGAAATTGGGCGGCGACAGGTTCCGACGGGTTCAGGACGCGACGCGGGCCTATCTGGACCGTCTTGGGGCGACTGCTTGACCTGTATCAAGGGCCACGCGGCGCATTTGCCGTATCGTCAAAGCCATCGGTATAAGGAAAGGCGGGGCCATGACACCTAAAGAGACGCTGAAGCGCCATGCGGATCTGTTGGACCGGATGGCGGATCAGGTGGGCGTTGACCTGCAGGAAGCCGCGATTTCAGGCGCAGTTTCACTTGATCAGTTGTCAGACGCGGTGTTGCGGTGCTCCGAATGTCCGGACCCGGTCTGTTGTGCGCGGGGGCTGGCCGGCGAGGAATTCGGGGGCAAGCCGCCGGAATTCTGCAGAAACCGCGAGATGCTTGGCCGTTTGAGCCGGATTTCACGGGGGCAGTCATGAAGGTGCTGGGCGACACCGCACGCCATCTGCACCTTGTGCTGAAAATGGGGCGCATCACCCGCACGGATCTGCTCGTTGCCTACCGTTCGGGTGGTCTGACGCAGCAGGACTGGGCACAAGCAGTTCGGCGCTGCCGCGGCTGTGGGCGGGCAGAGATGTGCCGAGATTGGCTGTCAGGCGCGAAGATCGGTGCGCGGGTACCTTTCGCATGCCCGAATCTCGGGCTGTTTCATCGAATTCGTGCAGAGACGGGTCAGGAGTTGTGATGCGGCACATACATCTGGGAGATATCGAAAAACACTTCTGGCTTGCCCGCTCGGTTGCCCGTCGCATGGGGGTTTCGCTGACCGAAGCCATGGCCGACGGGCGTCTGAGCCACCAGGCTTATGCCGAGATCGTTACCCGATGCAGGGCGGCCGACTGCAGCAAAGGCTGTGTCCTGTGGCTGGCCGAGCAACAGGCCGAAATGACGCCCGAGCCGCCTTGTTGCGCGATTGCGGATGCTCTGATGCAATTGCGCTGAGCGGCTAGAGTCGGGAATGCGTGCCGTCGCAAATCGGAGGGTTTTGGGTTTGCTTGCATCCACAAAAAAAGACTTTCCGCGTCGCTTCAGCCTTGTATGAGACGGGTTCGATTCCGGTGCCCTTATGTGAACCGTCACAAAGTGGCTGACGCTTGGATCTCCCGCACCGGCACCAGAAATAGGTTTTTCCTTCGATCACCTCGACTGGATAGGGGGCCTTGCGGGCGATTATCGGTGGTTCAGCCATTTTGCTTGTCCTTTCAGCGAAAAATCATCAATTGGTTCGGGTTGCATTGTAACCTGACGGACTGCCTTTGCTTAGGCTAAAAATGGGGCACACGGCATGGTTTTGCCCGGGTTCACGACCGTGTGATCCAAAATGTTGCCACGCGGCCATATTGGCCGTATTCTGGACGCGGCCCCGAAAAGTTGGGCAATATCAGAAAAGTATTGAAGGATTGATGGACATGAAACTGAAATTCGCTGCCGCAGCCGCATTTGGCTTGATCCTGACCGCCTGCGGTCAGCAGGAAGAACCCGCTCCGGTCTACATCCAGCCCGACTATGATAAATACGGAACGCCCAGCTGCTCGGCCGGATATGAACTGGCAACAACCGAAGCAGGTCAGACCGTCTGCAACCCGGTCAGCCAGTAAGGCTTTACCAATTTTGACTTTCGCGGGCGGTCCCTCTGGGGCCGCCCGTTTTTTTGTGGGCTGTGCCTCAGCGCAGCAACTTACCCCACAGGTCGTATTCGCCGGCTTCGTCCACTTGAACCGGGACGATGTCGCCGGGACGAAGCGCCTCGAAACCTTCGTCGATGAACAGGTTCCCGTCGATCTCCGGCGCGTCGGCCTTGGTGCGACAGATGGCGGCGTCCTCGTCCACCTGATCCACGATCACCTCGATGGTCTGGCCCACCTTGGCCGCCAGTTTCGCCTCTGAGATCGCCTGCGCCTTTTCCATGAAGCGTTCCCAACGCTCCTGTTTGACCTCTTCGGGGACATGATCGGGCAGGTCGTTCGAGCGCGCCCCGTCGACGTTTTCATATTTGAAGCAGCCCACACGATCCAGCTGCGCCTCGTCCATCCAGTCGAGCAGGGTCTGGAACTCGGCCTCGGTCTCGCCCGGGTAGCCCACGATGAAGGTCGAACGCAGGGTGATGTCGGGGCAGATCTCGCGCCAGGCGGCGATCTCGTCCAGTGTCTTCGCCGCGGCCGCGGGGCGCGCCATGCGTTTCAGAACGTCCGGGTGGGCGTGCTGGAAGGGAATGTCGAGATAGGGCAGCAGGTTGCAGCCCGCATCCGCCATCAACGGGATCAGCTCGCGCACGTGCGGATAGGGATAGACGTAGTGCAGCCGAACCCAAGCATCCATTTGGCCCAGCTCGCGCGCGAGGTCGGTGATGTGGCTGCGCACCTCGCGATCTTTCCACGGGTTCACGTCATATTTGCGGTCCAGCCCATAGGCCGAGGTGTCCTGGCTGATGACCAGCAGTTCACGCACGCCGTTTTCCACCAACTTTTCGGCCTCGCGCAGCACCGCATGGGCGGGGCGGCTGGCCAGCTTGCCACGCATGTCGGGGATGATGCAGAATCGGCACTTGTGATTGCAGCCCTCGGAAATCTTGAGATAGCTGAAATGGCGCGGGGTCAGCTTTACCCCCGAGGCCGGCAGCAGATCGACGAAGGGGTTCGGGTCGGGCGGCACGGCTCTGTGCACCGCGTCCAGCACCTGTTCGTATTGATGCGGGCCCGTTACGGCCAGGATGCGCGGATGGTGTTCTCGGATGTAGTCCGGCTCGGCCCCCAGGCAGCCGGTCACGATCACCTTGCCGTTTTCCACCAGCGCCTCGCCGATCGCCTCAAGGCTTTCGGCCTTGGCGCTGTCGAGAAACCCGCAGGTGTTCACGATCACCGCGTCCGCCCCGGCATAGTCGGGCGAGATGCCGTATCCTTCGGCCCGCAGGCGGGTCAGGATGCGTTCGCTGTCCACAAGCGCCTTGGGGCAGCCGAGCGAGACCATGCCGATGGTGGGCTGACCGCGGCGCGGGGCATCGTCAATCCGGGCGGCAGGCGCCAGGTCGGGGCGGAGGTTGGGCGGGTTGGTGCTCATGGCGCGGCATATAGTGGGGAAATCTTCCCCTTGCAAATCCCACGCGTCGGGCAGACATCATTTAGGCAAAGGACAACAGGGGCGCATAGAAATCATGAAGTGGCTGTTTCGCATTCTTTTCATTCTGATGGCCGCCATCGGATTGACCATCGGGGCCTTGCTGTTGATGCCCGGCGACAAGCTTGGCGCGATCCTGGCGGAACAGGTCAAGGCCCAGACCGGGCGCGACCTTGCGCTTGAGGGCGACGTACGGTTTTCGTTCTGGCCCGTCCTGGGCCTGGAAACCGGACCGGTGCAATTTGCGAATGCCCCCTGGGCCGGACCCGAACCCATGCTCAGCGCGTCCAGCCTGGAGGTGGGCGTTGATGCCTCGGCCCTTCTGGGCGGCGAGGTCCGGATCGGTCGTGTATTGGCGCGCGACCCGGTCGTGCGGCTGGAACTGTCCGACGGACGCGGAAACTGGGAACTGGCACCCCGCCAACAGGCCGCGCCAGCCGAGGCCGCCTTGCCGTCTGGCGGGCCGAAACCCGCATCGCAGCCCAGTTCCGTGACGCTGGACAAGCTGGAACTGACCAATGCCCGGCTGGTCTATGTCGAAGACGGCGCGGTTCGCATGGATTTCGCGAACGTGGATCTGTCGGCCAGCTGGCCCGACATTTCCGCCCCGATGCGGATGGACGCGGAAATGCCCGTGCCGGGTGGGGCGGTTACGGTGGCGTTGAGCATATCGGATCTGCCGGCCTTTTCTTCAGGTCAGGCGACGCCGCTGGCGCTGGACCTGAGCGCGCCCGGGGGCCAGGTTAACTTTGACGGACGCGTCAATCTGGCAGGGGAAATGGACGGGCGCACCCGGATCACAACGACCGATACACACAAGATGCTGGCCGCTTTTGGCCAGGCGGGTGTGACCGTGCCTCAGGGTCTGGGCCGCGCGGCCGACGTGCGCGGTCAGATGACCTATACCCGCGACGGACGCATCGCGCTGCGCGACATCCAGGTCGCGCTTGATCAGAACCGGATCACGGGCAATGCAGACATCCTTGTCGCCGCCACTCCGCATATCACCGCAAACCTGACGGCGGGCCATCTGGATCTGTCGCGTGTCGCCGATGCGGATGCTGGTACGCAGACCCGGAGGCAAC
The DNA here is from genome assembly GCF_059613325.1 of Ruegeria sp. BHSA191. Taxonomy (NCBI): domain Bacteria; kingdom Pseudomonadati; phylum Pseudomonadota; class Alphaproteobacteria; order Rhodobacterales; family Roseobacteraceae; genus Ruegeria; species Ruegeria sp. BHSA191. Next base: position 32,599 of record NZ_JBXWSH010000014.1, on the reverse strand, counting down.
CAAAAAACGACGCCCCGAAAGCCGGATCGTCGCCACGGGGCGACGACGGATGGTCAAAGCAGCCGATCGACGCATCGGTTCTGGGCCTGGCCAATGGGCAGATCCGCCTGAGGGCCGAGTCGATTGCGGTTCCCGGTCTCGAATTCGGCGCAAGCGACCTGACACTCAGCCTCGACCGGTCGCGCGCGGTCATGCAGATGAACCCGGCCACGCTGTTCGCGGGGCAACTGACTGGGCAGGTGGTCGCCAACAACCGCAACGGATTGTCGGTCGGCGGCAAGCTATCGGCGCAGGGGATCGACCTGCAGCAGGCTTTGACGGCGCTGGCGGGGGTTGAACGGTTGTCGGGCAAGGGGGGGCTGGATCTGGAATTCCTCGGCGAAGGTCAGAGCGAAGATCAGATCATGCGCTCGCTCAGTGGCAAGGGCAGTCTGAAGGTGGGCAAAGGGGTCATCGCGGGGATCGATCTTGACCGTCTGATGGGACGTGGCGATGCCGTTGGCGGGACGACGGTGTTCAACAGCCTGACGGCCTCATTCGTGATCCGCAAAGGAAACCTCAGAAACAATGATCTGCTGATGCAGTTGGACAATTTCCGCGCGGACGGGTCTGGCCGGATTGGACTGGGTCGGCGGGATATCGACTATGTTTTCACGCCGGTGGCCTTGCGCGCCAATTCAGGCGAGGGGCTGGCGGTTCCCGTGCGGATCCAGGGCCCGTGGAGCAACCCGTCGATCAAACCGGATCTGAGCAAAGTGATCGAGGCGGCCACCGACGAAAAGCTGAAAGAGCTGGAACAGGACGCCAAGCAGAAGGCTCTCAGGAAGGCCGGAGAAGAGCTTGACACGACCATCACGGACAGCGACCAGATCGAAGACGCGGTCAAGAAAAAGCTTGAAGAAGAGGCCAAGAAAGGCCTGCTGAAACTGCTGGGAAACAACTGATCAATGGTTGTGGGGGCGCTGGCGGCGCCCCCATCGGTGTCAGATCGTCTGGTCGTAGTCGCCCACGCCGGGCTCGGTGCGGATCACGGCGTCGAGATCGGCGAAAATGGCCCGCATTTCCGCCTCGCTTTCACTGCTTTCACATACGACGACCAGATTGGGAGTGTTCGACGAAGCCCGCACCAGTCCCCAGCTGCCATTGTCCAGGATCACGCGCGCGCCGTTGACCGTGACCACCTCTTTGATGGGGCGCCCGGCCAGTGTTTCCCGCGCCTCGGCCTTGGCAACCAGCTTGTCGACCAGCCGCGCAAGGATGTCGTATTTCTCGGTATCGGCGGCATAGGGCGACATGGTCGGGGTCGACCACGTCCTGGGCAGCGCGCGGCGCAGGTCCGACATGCTTTTGTCCGGGTTCCGGTCCATCAGCTTGCAGATTTCGACGGCCACCCGCATGCCGCAGTCATAGCCGCGCCCGACAGGCTCGGCCAGGAAATAGTGGCCGGACTTCTCGAACCCGGCCAGCGCGCCGATTTCCTTAACGCGCCGTTTCATGTGGCTGTGGCCGGTTTTCCAATAGTCGGCCTTGACGCCAAGCGCCTGCAGTTCGGGATCGCTGGCGAACAGGCCCGTCGATTTCACGTCGGCCACGAAGGTGGCGCCGGGATGCAGCTTGGCCAGATCGCGCGCCATGATCACACCGACCTTGTCGGCAAAGATCTCTTCGCCTTCGTCATCGACCACGCCGCAGCGGTCTCCGTCGCCGTCAAACCCCAAGGCCAGATCCGCGCCCGTTGCTTTGACGGTCGCGGCCATGTCGTGCAGCATCTCCATTGCTTCGGGGTTGGGGTTGTAGTTGGGGAAGGTGTAATCCAGCCGATTGTGGCTGGGTACGACCTCGACCCCGATGCGCTCAAAGATTTCCGGTGCAAAGGCCGAAGCCGTACCGTTGCCCGTGGCACAGACGACCTTCAGCGGACGGGACATTCTGAAATCGCCGACCAGATCGTCGATATAAGCCTCTTTCACCCCATCGACGAATTCATAGGACCCGCCAGGGCGGGCCACGCCTTCACCGTTCAGCACGATATCGCGCAGTTCGGACATTTCATCGGGGCCATGGGTCAGCGGGCGGTCAAAGCCCATCTTGACCCCGGTCCAGCCGTTCGGGTTGTGGCTGGCGGTCACCATGGCCACGGCCGGCACATCCAGGTGGAACTGCGCGAAATAGGCCATGGGCGACAGCGCCGGGCCGATGTCCTTGACCCGGATGCCCGCCTGCATCAGACCAAGGATCAGTGCGTTCTTGATCGCCAGCGAATAGTCGCGATAGTCGTTTCCGACCGCGATCTCGGGCTTGATCCCGCGCCTGTGCATCTGCGTCCCCAGGCCGAGGCCCAGCGCGGTCATGCCGGGCAGGTTGATCTCGTCGGGATATTTCCAGCGGGCATCATATTCGCGAAAGCCGGTGGGCTTGATCATCGCGTCGCGCAGAAAGCTCCAGGTGTTCGGGGTCACCTCGGACAAGGGTTTGGTCATGTCAAATCTCGGTTTTCAAATCTGAATTGGGTTGGCTTTGGCAAGGGCGTCGAACTGCATCAGTGTCCCGATCAGGTCGCCCATCTGATCCAGCGGGATCATGTTCGGCCCGTCTGACGGCGCGTTGTCCGGGTCTTGGTGAGTTTCGATGAACACTGCGCCAATGCCCAGCGACACCGCGGCGCGGGCCAAGACCGGCGCGAATTCGCGCTGACCACCCGACGATCCGCCCCGGCCACCGGGCTGCTGCACCGAGTGCGTAGCGTCCATCACGACCGGATATCCCGTCCGGGCCATTTGCGGCAGCGATCGCATGTCGGCAACCAGCGTGTTGTAGCCAAAGGATGTTCCGCGCTCGGTCAGCAGGATGTTCCGATTGCCGGTGCTTTCGATCTTTTCGACGATGTTCGGCATCTCCCATGGGGCCAGGAACTGACCCTTCTTGACGTTGACCGCCTTGCCCGTTTCACCCGCAGCCAACAACATGTCGGTCTGACGGCACAGGAACGCGGGGATCTGCAGGATATCCACCGCTTCGGCCGCGATGGCGCATTGTGCTTCGGTGTGAACGTCGGTCAGGATCGGAACACCCATCGTCTTGCGGATGTCGTCCAGAACCTTGAGGCCCGCATCGATCCCCATGCCGCGTTTGCCGGACAGCGACGTGCGGTTGGCCTTGTCATACGAGGCCTTGAAGACGTATTGCGCTCCGGCCTTGTCGCAGATTTCCTTCATCCGGCCAGCGATCATCTGGGCATGGTCGGCGGATTCAAGCTGACACGGCCCGGCGATGACGGTCAGCGGAAGATCGTTGCCGACCGTCAGGTCAGCGATTTTTACATGTTGCATATGCTCTACGAAGATACCTGTTCACGGAGGACTGACGTGGTCAGCGAAATCATAAGGTAGATACCAGCAAACAGCAGGAATGCCAAAATCGTATTTTCGAATTTGCGCGGATAGCTGGGCTCTTGGCTGGGTACCGGGTTGACCGAAACGGTCAGGTATCGGACCTGACGGTTGGCCTCGGTCCGGGTGTTCTCCATCTGCTGCATGGCGGTCTGCAGCATCATGTCCCGGGCCGCCAGGTCGGCCTGGGCCATTTGGATGCGCACGCTCAGTCGCGCCAGAGAGTTCTCGCCAGCAGACGCATCCAGCATCTTTGCGTTCAACTCCTCCAGCACCGCCTGCAACCGCTCGATATCGGCGCGCACGCCGTCGACCTTGGCCTGGTTCGGCCGCGGGTTGTCCAGCAGGGCAGCCAGTTGCAGTTCCTTGTCCTGCAGCTGAATCTCGATTTCATTGCTACGGGCGCGCAGGCTGGCGATCACGTTCTCCGGGTCCAGAACAGCGCCTTCAAGCTGCAACTCGATCAGGTCTTCCTGCGCCTTGCGCCGGGCCGCCTGTGCCGCCTCGAAGCTTTCGACGGCGTCGCGCATTTGGTCTTCGCGTTTCTTTTCAGACAGTGCGTTAACACGGTCCTCGGCATAAGAAATCAGTTTCTCCGAGAACAGGGTCGCCGTTTCCGGATCCGGTGCCGCGACTTCCATTCGAATCACGCCTTCGGTCGGGTCATAGCCAATGGTGATCATCCGCTTGTACAGCTTGAAGGCATCTTCCAGGGTCGCATCCTGTTCAAGGCGTTGGATGGGGTCGATCCAGTCTTGCTGGAAGACCTTCGAAAACCCGGCGTCACGGTCCAGAAGCAGCAGCGCCTCTTTCGATTCCAGGAAGGACTGCACCGAAATCGAATCCTGAGTCGTCGCAAATTGCGTCCCGGCCAGCAACCCGCCGATGCTGCCGGGCCCGCCATCGGCCTGCAGGATCAGAAATTCCGAATTGCTGGCGTACATCGGCGTTGCCACCTTGTAGAAATAATAGCCGACCAACAGCGTCGGCAGCAGCACGAAAGCGGCCAGCCGGGCGAACAGACCGATCAGCTTGCGCCGCCGCCGCCGGGCGATGTCTTTCTGGATCTGGCCAATCTCGAACGCACGACGCTCGGCCGGGCTGAGTTCGGGGCCCGGCAGGTTTTCGGTTTTTTCCTTGATAGTCTGCGGCAGGTGGATCTTGACTTGGTCTCTGGAGGTGCCGTCCGGGGCAGGGGCATCGCCCAATTGGCCGACGATATCCAGCAGGTTCTTGCGGGGGAACGGGTCGATCCCCTTTTGGCGCAGCAGCCGCACGGCGTCGTAATCCGACGTCGCGGCCAGGCCATGTTTCTGCGCCATGCGCCGTGCTATGCGCAATTGCCGCCCCGTAAGCCCCTCGCGCTTGATCGCATCCAGCTCGGTTCCTGCCGGCGTTTCGGCCACGCCCTGCGTCGCCTTTCGAATGCGCGAAATGGCTTCGGCCCGGGCTTCGACCGTTCCTTCGCCCTTGGCAGCCCGGTTCGGGTCGTATTTCTTAGCCTTGGGTTTGGTAGTCATACACCTGTTTCGCTTCTTCCAGAGACTCAAAAACGTGAAGCCGGCCGTCCAGTAGTACGGCCGCCTGTCTGGCGAATTTCTGAAGAACCTTCGGGTCGTGCGATACGATCACCAGAGTCGTCGTCCGCAGGCGTTCCTGCAGGATCGAACCCGCTTTCTTGTTGAATTCCACATCTGTGGTTGCCGGCATGCCTTCGTCGATAAGATACATGTCAAAGTCCAGTGCCAGCATCAATGCGAAGGTGAACCGTGCGCGCATCCCCGAGGAATAAGTGGCCAGCGGCTGGTTGAAATATTCGCCCAGACCGCAGAGCCAGCTGCAATAGGCTTCGACATAGTCCGGATCCATTCCATAGATTTTGGCGATGTAGCGCGCGTTCTCCAGTGCCGACAGGCGTTTGGACACGCCGCCGGTAAACCCCATCGGGAAAGAGACCCGGCAGTCCCGACGAATCACGCCTTCGTCTGGCTTTTCGAGACCCGCCATCATGTTGATGAGCGTCGTTTTTCCGGTTCCGTTCGGGGCAAGGATGCCCAGCGACTTTCCCAGCTCGACCCGGAACGAGGCCCGGTCCAGGATCACCTTGCGGCGTGTCCCGGTCCAGAAGGATTTGCTGACATTTTCAAACTCGAGCATTTCCGGCCTGTGCAACTTTTTCGTTCCGGCCCGGCCACGACGGTCCGGCCAAAGCCCCTTTGTTATCGGGCCATGTTGGCTACATTATGTCGAATTGTGAAACAAATCTTCAATGCGCGCGGAAAACTGTTCCGTGCGAATGTGACATGCACTTGGTCAGAATGTCACTTGGCGAGCGAAGGCCCGGCTCAAAACGAGAAGGTGAGCAGAGTTTATGGAAAGCCTATCCCACCGGATCCGGTCGTGCAGATTGTGCGCTGAGCGGTTCGCCGCTACTGCGACTGGACACAGCCCGCGACCGGTGGTGTGGTTCCGGCCCGGCGCCCGGATCCTTGTCGCGGGGCAGGCGCCGGGCGCGCGGGTCCACGACTCCGGCCGGCCCTTTACCGATCCGTCCGGCGACCGGTTGCGTGATTGGCTGGGGCTCAGCCCGTCCGAGTTCTATGACCTTTCGCGGGTCTCGATCGTTCCGATGGCCTTCTGTTTTCCCGGCTATGACGCGCGGCAGGCTGATCTGCCGCCGCCGCCCATCTGCCACAAGACCTGGCATGCGAAGGTCATGCGGGAATTGGGGGCGGTGCCCCTGACCGTGCTGGTCGGCGGCCATGCCCATCGATTCCACCTGGGGACCCGATCCTCGGTGACCGAGACGGTGCGCGCCTGGCGGGACCATGCGCCGCGGGTCTTCGTCTTGCCTCATCCGTCGTGGCGCAATACGGCATGGTTGAAGAAAAACCCCTGGTTCGAGACCGAGTTGCTGCCGGTTCTGCGCGCCCGGGTGCAAGAGGTGCTGAATGACTGATACCACGGCCTTGGATGCAGCCCATGCCGCTATGGAGGCCCGTCCGCAGGACGATGCGGCCCGGCTGCGATTCTTTGAGCGGCTTGCCGATTCCGAGCTGTTTCTGATGCTGACCGAAGAGGCGCGCGGCGAAAATATCTCGCCCGAGTTGTTCGAAGTCGCCGACGGGCGTTTCGTGCTGGCCTTCGATCGCGAGGAGCGTCTTGTGCAGTTCGCAGGCAGACCGGCGCCCTATGCGGCGCTGTCGGGCCGGGTTCTGGCCGGGATGCTGGGCGGGCAGGGGATCGGGCTGGGCCTGAACCTCGAGGTGGCGCCCTCGTCGATGCTGATCCCGGCCGAAGCGCTGACCTGGCTGGCCGAGACGCTCAGCCACGCTCCGCAGGCGGTCGAGGCGCGGCTGGAAGAGTTCCTGCCGCCTGCCGGCTTGCCCGATGCATTGTTGACGGCGCTGGATACCAAGCTGGCAACGGCGGTAGGGCTGGCCTCGGCCGCCTATCTGGTGGCGACGCGCGCCCAGGGCGGCGGGGCCGGGCATCTGCTGGCCTTCGTCGATGCGGTCCAAGGCGCGGAACCGGCGCTGGCCAAGGCGGTCTCCGAGGCGCTGACCTTTTCCGGGATCGAAGCTGGAGCATTGGACGTTGGGTTCTTTGCTGATGACGATGCCGCGACCGAGGCGTTGTCGATGGTTGGGCTGCGGTTTGACATCCCGCAACCGACCCGCCCGGATCCTGTCCGCGCCGCGCCCGGAAGTGATCCGGACAAACCGCCGATCCTGAAATGAAAATGCAGCGCCGGGGCGCTGCATCTTCGGTCAGGCGGCTGAAAAAGACGTCAGACTATTCGGCGGCTTGTTCCAGCTTGTCCTGCGTGCGCGCCTCGAAATCACTGGCATCGTGGCGTTCGCGCAGTTGGGTGTGCGGCTCGCCGAAGGCGCGGTTGACCATCCGGCCGCGTTGCACCGCCGGGCGGGCATCGATCTCTTTTGCCCACCGCATCACGTTCGTGTAGGAATCGACATTCAGGAATTCAGCGGCGTCGTATAGGCGGCCCAGAACCAGTTGGCCGTACCACGGCCAGATCGCCATGTCGGCGATCGAGTAGTCATCACCGGCAATGAAGGGTTTGTGAGCCAGTTCCCGGTCCAGAACGTCCAACTGGCGCTTGGTTTCCATGGCAAATCGGTTGATCGGATATTCCCATTTCTCGGGCGCGTAGGCATAGAAATGGCCGAACCCGCCGCCCAGATAAGGCGCGCTGCCCATCTGCCAGAACAGCCAGTTCATCACTTCGGTGCGCTCCGGGCCGGATTTTGGTAGGAATGCACCGAATTTCTCGGCCAGGTGGAACAGGATCGACCCGCTTTCGAACACGCGCACCGGTTTGTCGCCAGACCGGTCCAGCAGGGCGGGGATTTTCGAGTTGGGATTGATCTCGACAAAGCCCGAGCCGAACTGGTCACCCTCGCCGATATTGATCAGCCAGGCATCGTATTCGGCGCCGTCGTGGCCCAGGGCCAGCAGTTCTTCCAGCATCACGGTGACCTTGACCCCGTTCGGAGTGGCCAGCGAATACAGTTGCAGCGGATGCTTGCCCATGGGCAGATCCTTGTCATGGGTGGCGCCCGCGATGGGGCGGTTGATGCTGGCAAAACGTCCGCCGCTTTCGCTGTCCCAGGTCCAGACTTTCGGGGGGGTATAGGTGGATGTGTTGCTCATCTTCTGCCTTTCATGCCTAAGCCGGGCGCGCCGGGTCGTCCCAGAGGTAGTATCGTCACGCCCCGAGGCCAACCCCCGACGTTGCGCGTTTCGTGAAACAATCCTCCGCAATTCGCTCACGTTTTCTCGTGGCCGGTCACAGCAGCGTTAGCTGGGCTGTGCGATCCGGGGAATTCCAATACTCTCGCATCTGACGATCACGCAGACACTGCCTCCAGAACAAGGATCACGTACATGAACCGTTTTGCACTGACTTTTGCCGCCGCCATGATGCTGGGCGTTCCGGCCCTTGCCGGGCCTCAATATGTTGACGGGACTGGCTATGCCGCATCCGGCTACGACGTTGTCGCCTATCGCGACCTCGAACAGGTGCCCGTCGGGCAATCCCAACCCGAAGCCGTGCGTGGCCGCGCCGACATCACGGCTGAGTACAACGGGGCCATCTGGGCTTTCGCATCCGAGGAAAACCGGGCGAAGTTTCTTGAAAATCCCGCCTATTACGCCCCGCAATATGACGGGCACTGCGCCTATGGTGTGTCCAAGGGCGGCAAGGTGCCGGGCAACCCCAACCTGTGGCGCATCGTGGATGACAAGCTGTATCTGAACATCACCGATGTCGTGGTCGGTTTCTGGGAAGAGGACGTGCCGGGCAACATCAACCTGGCCGAAGGCAACTGGCCCGAGATCGAGCCGTCGGACGCCTCGACCAGCGTCATCCCCAAATTCACCTCGGCCGGACCGATCCAGAACTGATCCTTTGTTTCGATGATCGCGGGCCCGGCGGGACTTGCCGGGCCTTTTCGCGTTTTCAGAACGCTTCGTTCATGTGCGGGTCGGCCTCAAACCGGATCCGCACGCTTTTCGCCCCGGGGAACTTGCGTTCGCGGATCGTGTCGGGAACCAAGACCTCTCCCGCGCCGGATGACGTGGCCTGAAAAGACAGGATCTCGGCCTCGAACTTGCGGCCGCTGGTCAGGATCGAGGTCGGCAGGGCGACCCGGTTCTTCCCCTCGCAAACCGGCGTGGCCACGAAGAACGTCAGATCGCGCCCCCGGCACCCCACGGCCGAGGGAATGTGGTCTGCGTTGGCCTGTTCTGAATTTCGGCAGGGCGCGCGGTGATCGTCATGCGGCAAGGCGCCGCCGGCCCCAAGAAGAGACCGACATGACTCGAGCGCATCTTCGGCCAATTCGATCAGACGCGCCCTGAGCTTGGGGCGGCGTGGACGTGCCGGGCCGGCGGCCTTAGTGGCCAGCCCTTCGCTTCTGAGAAGGTCAAAGGCCGATTTGGCCTTGGCAAACTGCACGGAATCCCCGCCGGTGCGGTCGGGATGCGCGCGAAAGGCGATGTCGCGCCATGCGTTGCGAATGTCAGATGCCGTCGCGGTCTGATCCAGGCCAAGCGCCCGCAATGCATCAACCCGAGCCTGAATTTTGTCGACTGGCTCCATACCAAAATCACTCTTTAAAACACGTTCCCTTATTTTCCGGGACAACCGGTGTTTGTGTCAAATAAATCAACTGATTGGGCGCTTCTGGACAACAGTTCGAGGTTTGCGCGGCGATTGTATTCATGGCTGGTTTGCGCAGCCGCCGGACGAAAAAAAGGGGGCCGCCCGGGGCGGCCCCAGCACAGGGGATTGCGGCAAGAGAGGTCAGGCGACGTGTTGCAGGTCGACCTTGGGCGTTATCCCCAGGGCGAAACACACGTCGCGCGTCAGCTCGGGGCGGTTGAGCGTGTAGAAATGCAGCTTGTCCACGCCGCCCTCAATCAGGTCCGAGCACAGTTCGGTGCACAGCGCGGTGGCCAGCAGGTCGTGCCGGTCGTCGCGGATGGCCTTCTCAAAGGCATCCTCGACCCATCCGGGAACCCGGGCACCGCAGCGTTTCGCGAATTTGCGGGCGCCCGTCCAGTTCTCGATCGGCAGAATGCCCGGCACGATCGGCTTGTCGATCCCCGCCTTTGCGCAGGCATCGCGAAAGCGGAAGAATGTCTCGGCTTCGAAGAAGAACTGAGTCAGCGCCTCATCGGCGCCAGCATCCAGCTTGGCCTTGAGCCAGTCGATATCGGCCTGTGCATCGGATGCCTCGGGGTGGATGTCGGGATAGGCGCCGACCCGGATCTTGAACTTGCCGGTTTCGGCCAGCGCCGCGATCAGTTCGACCGAGGTCGCGAAACCGTCGGGATGCGGAGTGAAACGGTCCTGCCCCTTGGGCGGGTCGCCGCGCAGGGCAACGATGTCGGTGACGCCGGCGGCGGCGAATTCCTGGGCGATGGCCAGGGTTTCAGAGCGCGAAGCATCGACGCAGGTTAGATGCGCGGCCACCGGCAACCCCGACGATTTGTGCAGCGTGGCCACGGCGTCACGCGTCAGCTCGCGCGTGGTGCCGCCCGCGCCATAGGTGACCGAAACGAATCGCGGCCCCAGCGGTGCCAGGGTCTGAACCGTATCCCACAGCCTAAACGACGCTTCGAGCGTTTGCGGCGGGAAGAATTCAAAGGAGATCTCGGGCTTGGTCATCGGTGTCTCGCTGTTTGTGACCAGGCTCTTGTGCCATGATGCGGGTTGTGAGACAAACTCATATTCCTCAAGAACAACATGAGTTAGACTGCAAATGCATATCGAGTTCCGGCACCTGCGCACGATCAAGGCCATCCATGACTGCGGTGGGCTGGCGCGCGCGGCCGATCAGCTGAACATCACGCAATCGGCGCTGAGCCATCAGATCAAGGGGCTCGAGGATCAGGCCGGGGTCGAGCTTTTCCTGCGCCGGTCGAAGCCGATGAAACTGTCGGCGGCGGGGCTGCGCCTGCTGCGTCTGGCCGAGCAGATCCTGCCGCAGGTCGAGGCCATGCAGGAGGAGTTTTCCTCGCTGCGCGACGGGCGTACGGGGCGGATGCACATCGCGATCGAATGCCACGCCTGTTTCGAGTGGCTGTTCCCGGTGCTCGAGGCCTTCCGCAAGTCGTGGCCGGATGTCGATGTCGATATCCGGCCGGGTCTGGCCTTTGACGCGCTGCCCGCGCTGCAGAAGGAGGAGGTCGATCTGGTCGTCTCCTCGGACCCCGAAGACCTGCCGGGCGTCGAGTTCATCGAGCTGTTCGACTACAACCCCGTTTTCGTTGCGGCCTCGACCCATCCGCTGGCAGAAAAACCGTATATCGAGGCCGAGGATTTCCGCGGCCAGACCCTGATCACCTATCCGGTCGAACGGACCCGGCTGGACGTGTTCAGCCAGCTGTTGATCCCCGCGCGGGTCGAACCGGCAGCGATCCGGCAGGTCGAGCTGACGGCAGTGATCCTATTGTTGGTCGCATCGAACCGAGGGATTTCGGTCCTGCCCGACTGGGTCGTGCGCGAGGTCAAGTACAACTCGGACTATGTGACCCGCCCGCTGACAAAGGATGGCATCACGCGGCGCCTCTACGCTGCTGTTCGCGCCGAGGACATGGAAAAGCCTTTTGTGCAGGAGTTGGTCAAGCTGGCCAGCCAGGAGGCGCGCAAGTTGCAGGCGCAATAGGGCCGTGGCCCCGCGCGAGACGGTGGGCTGCCATGCGCATCATTCCTCTTGGCAAGGGGGCGTTGCGCCAGTATACGCGCGGTTTGACCGGACAGGAGCCTCGGAACAATGGTTGGCAGTGCAAATCTCAACATCATGATCAAGGCCGCACGCAAGGCGGGCCGATCGCTGGTAAAGGACTTTCGCGAAGTCGAGAACCTGCAGGTGTCGATGAAGGGCGCGGGCGATTTCGTCTCGAAGGCCGACATTGCCGCCGAGAAGATCCTGAAAGAGGAACTGCTGGGTGCGCGCCCCACTTATGGCTGGCTGGCCGAAGAGGGCGGCGAGATCGAGGGCGAAGACCCGACCCGGCGCTGGATCGTCGATCCGCTGGATGGCACCACTAACTTCCTGCACGGCCTGCCGCACTGGGCCATTTCGATCGCGCTGGAACACAAGGGCAAGATCGTCGCCGGCGTGATCTATGACCCCGCCAAGGACGAGATGTTCTTTGCCGAAAAGGGCGAAGGCGCCTGGATGAACGACATGCGTATCCGCGTGTCGGGCCGGCATCGCATGATCGAGTCGATCTTTTCGACCGGTCTGCCGTTTGGCGGGCGGTCCGATCTGCCGGCCACGCTGCAGGATCTGGCCCGGCTGATGCCGGTCTGCGCGGGCGTGCGCCGTTGGGGCGCCGCGGCGCTGGACATGGCCTATGTGGCTGCCGGTCGCTACGAGGGGTTCTGGGAACGTCGGCTGAATGCCTGGGACATGGCCGCGGGCATCATCATCGTGAAAGAGGCCGGCGGCCTTGTGCAGCCGCTGAACCCCGAGGGCAGCATTCTGGAGGATGGCGAAGTGATCTGTGCCAACGAGCCGATCTTCGACCAGTTCGCCAAGGTGATCCGGGGCTGAGCCTTCCGCTCAATCGGTTCGGTCCGAGGGGTGGTTGACCCCGTCATTCCACGGAATCGGGCCATGCGTGCGCGGGTTGCCACCTTCGATGCACCCCAGGTTGACCCCGCATTCCGCGGGGTCTGATCGCCTCTGGTGATAGACATATATCCCGCAGGTCTTGCAGAAATAGTGTTTGGCCGTGTGCGTGCCCCATGTGTAGAGGCTCAGATTGTCTGCGCCCTGCAGGATGCGCAGGCTGTCGGTGATGGCGGTCACGGCGGCGGCCTCACGGCGGATGCAAAAGGAACAGTCGCACCGGGCGGCCGTGGACAGGCCGCCGGGGAACTCGGCCTCAATCTTCACGGTGCCGCAATGGCAGGTGGCGGTCATCCGGGTCATCGGCGTGGCACTCTTGGTATACGGGACTGGCTGAGCTTGTAGCGGTGTTCGGGATGCGGCGGGTGACCGTGGGTACGGCTCCAATAAGCTGGCCCGCCGCGTTTCAGCCACAGCGGGATGCACAAAATCAAACCGATCACGAAGCCGCCCGTATGCGCCCAATAGGCTACACCGCCGGCGTCAGGGTTGCTGGACACGCTGCCAAGGAACTGCATTCCCAGCCAGACGCCCAGCATCACGAAGGCCGGGATGGTGAAGACCCGCACATAGACGACCAGAATCAGCAGGATATCTACGCGTGCCCTTGGGAACATCAGAAGGTAGCCTCCCATGACCCCGGCAATGGCGCCCGAGGCGCCTATGGTCGGAACCAGCGACCCCGGTGCCGTGATGATGTGGATCAGCCCTGCGCCGATACCGGCGACCATGTAGAACAGCAGGAAGGGCAGGTGGCCCATCTCGTCTTCCAGGTTGTCGCCGAAGATCCAAAGGAACAGCATGTTGCCGATCAGATGCATCCAGCCGCCATGCAGGAACATCGACGTCACCAACGTCTCGAGCGCCACGCCGTCGCTGATGCGGGCGGGGATGATCGCATAGTCGAAATAGAACCGATTGATCAGCCGGGCGTCGTCCATGATTCCGACATAGCTGAGGAAAATCAAAACATTCGCCGCGATCAGCGCATAGACGACATAGGGCGTGCGCCCCGAGGGGTTGTGGTCTCGAATTGGGAACATGGGGGGACGCTGGGCTTTTCCTGGCCCAGCGTCAAGTCAGCTTATGCCGCACCGCCCAGAAGTGCGGCGTTTCCTCCGGCGGCCGTGGTATCGACGCAGAGATGGCGCTCGGCCATCACCCGCGACCGGTCGGGCAAGCCGGGGATCAGCGGCAGGATGGGCCCGGTTCTGCGCGACAGATGCAGTTCGATCTGGCGCGCGGTGTCCGCGTCGCCCCACCACAGAACGCCTGCAATTCCCTGCAGGTCTTCCAGCCGGTGTAGGGCCAGCGCCCCCTCGGCCCGGATTGCCGTGCCGCCCAGCCCGAGTATGGCCTCCGCCTGCGCCTTGGCCGCCTCGGGGCCGGGGCCTAGGCACAAGAACGGCGCGCGGGGAAACTCGGTCAGCCGGTTCGATTCACCGGTCGGTCCGGGCATCGAGCGGGTCGTCGGCGCGGCAGGCTGCCCGATCGGTGCGGGCAGGTCGGCCGCGGCGGACCATTCCGCGGCCACGACCTGTCGGTCCGGGGCGCAGAAACGGGCCAGATAGTTCGGGCCACCCGCCTTGGGGCCGGTGCCGGACAGGCCTTCGCCGCCGAAGGGCTGAGAGCCGACGATCGCGCCGATCTGGTTGCGGTTGACATAGATGTTGCCCGCGTGGATCGCCTCGGTGACGTGCTGCACGCGGTCGTCGATGCGGGTGTGCAGGCCGAAGGTCAGGCCGTAGCCGGTGGCATTGATGTCGGCAATCACCTGGTCGATCTCGTGCGACTTGAAGCGGGCGACATGCAGCACGGGGCCGAAGATCTCGCGTTCCAGCGCATTGATGCCGGGGACCTCTATCAGCGTGGGCGCCACGAAGATCCCCTCGGGCGGCAGCGCCAGTTCTTTCAACACACGACCCTCGGCGCGGGCCTTGGCGACGTGGTCGGCGATGCCCTGACGGGCCTGCTCGTCGATCACCGGGCCGCAATCGGTCGAGAGCAGCCACGGATCGCCCACCGACAGGGCGTCCATCGCGCCCTTGAGCATGGTCAGCACGTCATCGGCGATGTCCTCCTGCAGATACAGGCAGCGCAGGGCGGAACAGCGCTGGCCCGCCGACTGAAAGGCGCTTTCGATGATCGACTGCACGGCCTGCTCGGGCAGGGCGGTGCTGTCCACGATCATCGCGTTCAGCCCGCCGGTTTCGGCGATCAGCGGCGTGCCGGGTTTGAGGTTCTGGGCCATGGCCGCGCGGATTTTCAGGGCCGTCGCGGTCGAGCCGGTGAAGGCCACGCCCGAGACGCGCGGGTCCGAGGTCAGCGCGGCGCCCACCGACGGCCCGCCCGGCAAGAGTTGCAGGGCATCGCGCGGCACGCCGGCCTGATGCAGCAGCTGCACGGCCCGGTGGGCGATCAGCGGGGTCTGCGGCGCGGGCTTGGCCAGCACGGCGTTGCAGGTGGCAAGCGCGGCCGCGATCTGGCCGGTGAAGATGGCTAGCGGGAAGTTCCATGGGCTGATGCAGGTGAAGGTGCCCGCAGGCTCGCCCTCGGGGATGTTGGCGGCGTAGTAGCGCAGGAAGTCCACCGCCTCGCGCAGTTCGGCCACCGCGTCGGGCAGCGATTTGCCGGCCTCGCGCGCCAGCAGGGCGAAGATCTCGCCATAGTGCTCCTCGTAGAGGTCGGCTGCGGCGTTGAGGATGCGGCTGCGCTCGGCCGCTGGGGCCTGCCACGGAGCAGCTGCGGCCAGCGCAAGCTCGACATCCGAGGCGCTGGCCGGGGCGACGGTGCCGGGCCGGTCCTGCGGGTGGGCCGGGTTGGTGACCACCTCGTCGGCCTCGGGCGATGCCTCGCCGGCCAGCAGCGGGCGGGCATACCAGTGGTGGGCGCGGAAGGCGTGGCGCGCGGCGTCGATCGCATCCAGCGTCGGCGTGTGGGTCAGGTCAAAACCGCGCGAGTTCGGGCGCTCGGGCAGGAACAGTTCGGGGCCGGTGGGCAGGTGTTTCGCGGGCTCTTGAACCGCCTCGAACGGGTCGGCGGCGACCTCTTCGGGCGGGACGTTTTCGTCAACGATCTGGTTGACGAAGGAGCTGTTGGCGCCGTTTTCCAGCAGGCGCCGCACCAGATAGGCCAGCAGGTCGCGATGCGCCCCGACCGGCGCGTAGATCCGGCAGCGGGTGTTCTGGCGCTCCATCACCAGCCGGTGCAGGGTTTCGCCCATGCCGTGCAGGCGCTGGAACTCGAAGGGCTGGTCCTCAGCCATATGCAGGATCGCGCTGACCGTGTGGGCATTGTGGGTCGCGAATTGCGGATAGATCCGGTCGGTCATGCCCAGCAGCTTGCGGGCATTGGCGATGTAGGAGATGTCGGTCGCCGCCTTCTGGGTGAAGACCGGGAAGCCGTCGACGCCCGCGACCTGCGCGCGCTTGATCTCGGTGTCCCAGTAGGCGCCCTTGACGAGGCGCACCATCAGCTTGCGGTCGTGGCGCTCGGCCATGTCATAGAGCGTGTCCAGCACCAGCCCCGCGCGCGGGCCATAGGCCTGCACCACGATGCCGAACCCGTCCCAGCCCGCAAGCGCCGGTTCGGACATCACCGCCTCGATCACCTGCAACGACAGCGACAGGCGGTCGGCCTCTTCGGCGTCCACGTTCAGGCCCATGCCGGCGGCCTTGGCCAGAAGGGCAAGGGCCCGCAGGCGCGGCACCAGTTCGTGCATCACGCGCTCTTCCTGGGCTACTTCGTAGCGGGGATGCAGGGCCGACAGCTTGACCGAGATGCCGGGGTTGGCGCGGATGTCGTCATGGGTGCAGGCCTCGGCAATCGCGGCGATGGCGCGAGAATAGGCAAGGTGATAGCGCGCCGCGTCCGCCTCGGTGCGGGCGGCCTCGCCCAGCATGTCGTAGGAATAGGTGTAGCCCTTGGCCTCCATCCCGGCGGCGCGTTTCATGGCGGACTGGATGGTTTCGCCCAGAACGAACTGCCGGCCCATTTCCTTCATCGCGCGCCCGACGGCGGTGCGGATGACCGGCTCGCCCAGCCGCTTGATAGCGCCGCGCAGGGCGCTGACCGGCGAGGCCTTGCCCTCGTCCAGCACCTTGCCCGTCAGCATCAGCGCCCAGGTCGAGGCGTTGACCAGCGACGATGACGAGTGACCGAGATGCTTGCCCCAGTCCGAGGGTGCGATTTTGTCCTCGATCAGCGCGTCGATCGTGTCGGCATCGGGCACGCGCAAGAGCGCCTCGGCCAGGCACATCAGCGCCACGCCTTCTTCGGTCGAAAGGCCGTATTCGGCGAGGAATACCTCCATCAGCCCCGGCGCGGTGCTGGAGCGGATGTCGCGCACCAGTTGCGCAGCCGCCTCGCAGATGGCGGTGCGGTCCGCTTGGGTCAGGGCGGCCTGATCGGTCAGGGATTTCAGCAACGCGGTCTGGTCCGCGTAGGTCATGGAATCGATGGTGTGGCGCAGGCTGTGAGTCATGTGTCCTCCGGTCTTTCACGCAGTATACTTGCGATTTTGCGGGACAACGGACCGAAAATGAAATATCGGGCACCCGATGTCCTGAATTTAGGATCAAATGCCATGCGAAAAGACTTTCCGGGTTTGGACCGGTTCGACCGCGCGATTCTGTCCATCGTGGCCGAGGACGGGCGGATCTCGGTCGCGGATCTGGCCCGTCGGATCGGGCTGTCGAAATCGCCGACACAGGCGCGGCTGAAACGACTCGAGTCCGAGGGGATCATCACCGGCTACCGTGCGATGCTGGACCCGATCCGCCTGGGCCTGGACCATGTGGCCTTTGTCGAGGTGCGCCTGACCGACACGCGGGAAAAGGCGCTGGCCGAGTTCAACGCGGCCGTGCGCAAAGTGCCCGAGATCGAACAGGCGCACATGATCGCGTCGAATTTCGACTATCTGCTGAAGGTGCGGACCGGGTCTATGACGGAATATCGCGCGGTTCTGGCCGAAAAGATCTCGTCGCTGCCGCATGTGGCCAGCACCTCGACCTTCGTGGCGATGGAGGCGGTGAAAGAGACCGGGCTGGCCGATGCCATCGATGGTGTGGGTTGACGAAATCTGGTGGTGCGCCACCATTGGTATATGAGAAACCTTGTCCTTTCCGCAGTGCTGAGCACGGGCGTCGGGATCCCGGCGCTCGCCGAAACATGTCCTCCCGCGCCCGACCACGACGCCCGGCTGGGCGAACTGATCGACCAGATCCGGCAGGCCGAGACCGAGATGGCCGCCCGCGAGATCTCGAACCAGATGTGGGAGTTGTGGGCCGACGCGCCAGACGAGGCCGCGCAGGCGGTTCTGGACAGCGGCATGTCGCTCCGCAGCGCCTGGGACCTGCTGGGCGCATTGCAGGATTTCGACCGGCTCATTGCCTATTGTCCAAACTATGCCGAAGGGTACAACCAGCGCGCCTTCGTCAATTTTCTGCGTCAGGATTTCGAGGCGGCACTGACCGATCTGGACCGCGCACTGGCGTTGTCGCCCAACCACATCGCGGCGATCAGCGGGCGCGCGCTGACCTTGATGGGCCTGCACCGAATCGACGAAGCGCGCGAGGAACTGGCTCGGGCGCTGGCCCTGAACCCGTGGTTGCCCGAACGTCACCTGGCCGCCAAGGGCGGGCCGCTGGCCCCTCTGGGGCAGGATCTTTGAACCCAATGATGGCCACCTCCGGCACAGGCCGGAGGTGGCGTTGAACCTAAGGCCGGATCAGCCCAGAACCTCGTTGTCAGTGCGCTTGATCGCGATGATCGCAGAACGCGGCGTGCCTCCGTCGGGCCAGTTTTTGCCGGGATGCTGGATGCCCACAAACATCGTGCGCCGATCCGCCGACCAGGTCAGGCCGGTGACCTCGCAGCCGTTCGGGCCGGTCATGAACCGCGCGATCTCGCCGGTGACCGGATCGCCGACCAGCATCTGGTTGTTGCCGTGCCCGGCAAAGTCGCCTTCGTTGTCGTCATTGCCGTCGGTCTGGATCCAGACCATCCCGGTGCTGTCGATCATCATGCCATCGGGCGAGTTGAACAGGTTGCCCTCGTTGATGTTTTCGGACCCGGCATAGGCATCGGAATGCACCGTCGGGTTGCCCGCCATGACGTACAGATCCCAGTCAAAGCCATCGGCGGCGTGGTCGTCATCCGCCGGGCGCCAGCGGACGATCTGGCCGTAATTGTTGGCCTCGCGCGGGTTGGGACCGTTGACCGAGGTGTCGTCGCCACCCGCATTCGGCTTGACGCCGCGGTTCTTGTTGTTGGTCAGGCAGCAATAGGCCTCGGACGCGACCGGGCTGGTGGCCACCCATTCGGGCCGATCCATGGTGGTGCCGCCCGCCTTCGAGGCCGCCATGCGGCTGAAGATCAGGATCTCGGCCTGCTCCATTCCGGTGGTCTCGAGCGTCAGCGGAACCCATTGCCCGGTCATGTCGTCATTGAACCTGGCCACATAGAGCGTCCCGTCATCCAGCAGCCCTTCGGTTTCGCCGCCGGGTGTGTATATGCCGTTCGAGACATAGCGGTACAGGTATTCGCCGCGTTCGTCATCGCCCATATAGACCACCACGCGGCCATCCCGGGCCAACTCGACAGCGGCGTTTTCGTGCTTGAAACGCCCCAGACCTGTGCGCTTGACCGGCGTGCTTTCGGGGTCGGTCGGGTCGATCTCGACCACCCAACCGGCGCGGTGCGGCTCGTTGGGGTTCTTCGAGGTGTCAAAGCGCGGATCGAACAACTCGTAGCCGTTCCAGCTCTGGGCCTTGATGCCATAGCGTTGGTAGCCGTCGGCGACTTTGGGGTCGTAGCTGGCAGTCTCGTCGCTCGAGCCGAAATAGCCGTTGAAGTTTTCCTCGCAGGTCAGATAGGTGCCCCAAGGCGTCTTGCCCGCGCCGCAGTTGTTCAGGGTGCCCAGCGACTGGGTGCCGGTCGGGTCGGCCTCGGTCTTCATCAGGTCGTGCCCGGCGGCGGGGCCTGCGATCTTCATGGGCGTGTTGTGATGGATGCGGCGGTTGAACGGGCTGTCCTTAACGACGGTCCAGCCATCGGCGCCTTCGGCGATCTCCATCACGGTCACGCCTTGGATGTTCTGCAGCTTGCGCACGTCATCGGCGCTGGCGGGTTTGCCGTCCTGAGCGGCGGGCAAGTTGACCTTGCGGTTGGGGTATTCGTGGTTCACCGCGATCAGTTGGCGGCCACGATACGAAAATGCCTCCATCCCGTCGGTATTCTCGCCGAAAATACGATCAGATTTTTCGACCGGGCCGCCATCGGTGACGTCATAGCCGTCGGCGTCCGAGAACAGCGGATCGCCCCAGCGGATCAGAACCTTCCAATCGTAGCCCTCGGGCACATGCACCGTCCCGTCGGTCTGGGCCGGGATTGGTGTGAAGGCAAACCGTGACGCGGCCTGGGCCTGTGCCGAGGTCGACCCCAGCAGGCCGGTGCCCATTGCGGCGGCCCCGGAGCCGAAGGCAAGAACGCCGCTCAGAAACCCCCGGCGCGACAGCGCGCTGTCCACGACACGGTCAAAATCGTTCTCGGCAGGGCGGGGGAAATGCAGCTCGTCCCAATCGTCGGCGGACAGGGTGGTGGGATCAACGTCTTTCATGGGGTAGTTCCTCGCTGTCGGAATGGATTCGTGAAACGGATTTAGGCACTGAGTATGACAAACACTTGAAGGCTGGGCAGGGCGAGTGGACGATACGGCAATCTGACGGCACATTGAGGCCGAGGCTGCGGCACGAACACAGGCAAAACCGCACGGAAAAGCACGCGAACCACCGATTTCGGTGCTTGACGACCGCCCGGGCATGGACTACTCAGCCCAGCACCAAGCGGGTATAGCTTAATGGTAAAGCCCCTGCCTTCCAAGCAGGTTATGTCGGTTCGATTCCGTCTACCCGCTCCAGTCTTCCCGGAGATGCTTGCGTCAAATAGCCCTTGCCAAGGGCTGATGTGCCACGGACAGCTTGACCCGACCGGCCTGTGCCGCCAAGAAGCCCCATCAACAGCTGATCGCGAAACAAGGGCCAGGCATGGCAAGACCACAACCCGCCAACCAAGCAACCAAACAGGCACACGGTTCGCATGACGAACGCCCCGGATCGCGGAAACTGGGCGTTCTGGCCTCGCTCTGGCCGTTCTTGCGGCCTTACCGCCTGTTGATGATCGGGGCGACGCTGGCGCTGGTTCTGACCGCCAGCATGACGCTGACGCTGCCGCTGGCGGTGCGACGGGTGGTCGACAATTTCCGTATCGAAGATGGCGAGTTGCTGGATTGGTACTTCCTGGCGGCGCTGGGTATTGCCGCGATGCTGGCCGTGGGCACAGGGGTCCGCTATGCGCTGGTTACGCGGCTGGGCGAGCGGGTCGTGGCCGACATCCGCAAGGCCGTGTTCGACCGCGTGATCGGGATGAGCCCGGCCTTCTATGAACGCATCATGACGGGCGAGGTGCTAAGCCGGATCACCACCGACACGACGCTGATCCAGTCAGTTCTGGGCTCGTCGGTCTCGATCGCGCTGCGCAACATGCTGCTGTTCTTCGGCGGTTTGGTTCTGATGCTGCTGACCTCGGCCAAGCTGACCGGGCTGGTGCTGTTGCTGATCCCGGTGGTGGTGGTGCCGATCCTGGTGCTCGGTCGGCGCCTGCGGGCCATCAGCCGCGAGAACCAGGACTGGATCGCGGCCAGTTCCGGTAACGCGGGCGAGGCGCTGGGCGCGGTGCAGACCGTGCAGGCCTTTACCCACGAGGATGCCAGCCGCAAGCAATTCGCCGACCTGACCGAGACCGCCTATCAGGCGTCCCTGCGCCGCATCCAGACGCGCGCGGTTCTTACGGTGATCGTGATCTTCCTTGTGTTCTCTGGGATCGTCGGCGTGTTGTGGATGGGCGCGAACGATGTGCGCAACGGCGTGATGACCGAAGGCGTTCTGATTCAGTTCGTGATCTATTCGATCATCATGGCCGGGTCCGTGGCTGCCCTTTCCGAAATCTGGAGCGAGCTGCAACGCGCCGCAGGCGCAACCGAACGGCTGGTCGAGTTGCTGAACGCCGAGGGTACGGTCAACGACCCGGCGCAACCCAAGGCGCTGCCGCAGCCGGTCAAGGGGCAGATCTCTTTCGACAAGGTGAACTTCCGCTATCCGGCCCGTCCCGACGTTCTGGCTCTGGACGACCTGTCGCTGACGGTGAGCCCGGGCGAGACCGTGGCTTTCGTCGGCCCCTCGGGCGCGGGCAAGACGACCGTGATCCAGTTGATCCAGCGATTTTATGACCCCGAGGCCGGTCAGGTCAGCCTGGACGGGATCGACTTGCGCGACATGCGCCGGGCAGATTTCCGGCAGTACATGGCCTTGGTGCCGCAGGACCCAGTGATCTTTGCGGCCTCGGCGCGCGAGAACATCCGCTTTGGACGTCTGGACGCCTCGGATGCCGAGGTCGAGGCCGCCGCCCGTGCCGCCGCTGCGCATGACTTCATCTCGGCCCTGCCCGAAGGCTATGACAGTTTCGTCGGCGAACGCGGCGTGATGCTGTCGGGCGGGCAGAAACAGCGCATCGCCATCGCGCGGGCGATTTTGCGCGACGCTCCGGTTCTGCTGCTGGACGAGGCGACATCGGCGCTGGATGCCGAGAGCGAGCGCGCAGTTCAGGCCGCCGTCGACCAAATGCGCGCCGGGCGCACTACCCTGATCGTGGCGCACCGTCTGGCCACCGTGAAAAAGGCCGATCGCATCGTGGTGATGGAGAACGGCCGGATCGTGGCGCAGGGCACCCATGACGACCTGGTGGCACAAGGTGGGCTCTATGCGCGTCTGGCGCGCCTCCAGTTCACCGATGGCGTGGCCGCCGAGTGAAGTGACGCGCGGGCAATTCCCGAACCGCCGTAGCGTCATTCTACATTTTCCCCTTGCCCGAGGGTAAGCCCTCGCTTGCGCAGGGCACTGTTTGCTTTCATCTTGAAAGCGATGGACAGCCTGCGAAAAACGCAGGGCAGAAATGGGGAGGAACCACATGGCCTTTGTGGGCAAGGAAGACAAAATCAGGATCGAGCAGGAAATGCCGTGGGAGGCCCGCGACGTACCCGTCTCGTTCCATCAGCTGCTCTCGCGGACGGCCGCTAAGTTCCCGGATCGCAACGCGATCAGTTTCCAGATCCTGTCCGGCCCCAAGGACAAGGCCGAAACCCTGACATGGTCGAAACTGCTGGCCAAGACGAACCAGGCAGCCAATCTGTTCCGTTCTTTGGGGGTCAAGGAAAACGACGTGGTGGCCTATGTGCTGCCTAACTGCAACGAGACGTTGATCACTATGATGGGCGGCGCGGTGGCCGGGATCGTGAACCCAATCAACCCGCTGCTCGAACCCGAGCAGATCGCGTCGATCCTGCGTGAGACCAAGGCCAAGGTCGTGGTCACGCTGAAGCCTTTCCCAAAGACGGATGTGGCGCAGAAGGTCGCCGAGGCCGTGCGCCACGCGCCGGGTGTCAACACCGTGCTGGAGATCGATCTGAACCGGTACCTGACGCCGCCGAAATCGTGGATTGTGCCGTTGGTCCGGCCCAAGATGGAGGACAAAGAGCATCTGGCCCACGCCGACTACCTGGATTTCAACAAGGAACTGGCCAAGCAACCCACCACGCTGACCTTCGAGGACAGCAAAGAGGACCGGGTCGCCTGCTATTTCCACACCGGCGGCACCACGGGAATGCCGAAGGTCGCGCAGCACAAATATTCCGGCATGATCTACAATGGGTGGCTGGGCCACACGCTGCTGTTCTCGGAAGAGGACGTGATCATGTGCCCGCTGCCGATGTTCCACGTCTTTGCCTGCCATGTGATCGTGATGGCGGCGGTGTCGTCGGGCGCCCATGTGGTGTTCCCGACCCCCGCCGGGTATCGCGGCGACGGTGTGTTCGACAACTTCTGGAAATTGATCGAGCGCTGGAAGGTTTCGTTCATCATCACCGTGCCCACGGCGATCTCGGCCAAGATGCAGCGCCCGGTGGATGCAGACATCTCGACCGTCAAGACGGCCTTCTCGGGGTCGGCCCCGCTGCCGGTCGAGCTGTTCCGCCGGTTCGAGAAAGCGACCGGTGTGACCATCGTCGAAGGCTATGGCCTAACCGAGGCCACCTGCCTGGTGTCCTGCAACCCGGTGGATGGCGAGAAGAAGATCGGCTCGATCGGGATTCCGTTCCCGTACACTGACGTCAAGATCCTGCGCGACGGCCCCGACGGACCCAAGGAATGCGCGGTGGACGAAGTGGGCGAGATCTGCGTGTCGAACCCGGGCGTCTATGCCGGGAACACCTATACAGAGGGAGACAAGAACGTCGATCTGTACTACTTCGACAAATACCTGCGCACCGGCGACTTGGGTCGGTTCGATGCGGACGGGTATCTGTGGATCACCGGCCGCGCCAAGGATCTGATCATTCGCGGCGGTCACAACATCGACCCGGCCGAGATTGAAGAGGCCTTGCTGGGCCATGACGCGGTGGCCTTCGCCGGCGCCATCGGCCAGCCCGACGCTCATGCGGGCGAAGTCCCCTGTTCCTTTGTCGAACTGGTCGAAGGCGCCAGCGTGACCGAGGAAGAACTGCTGGAATACTGCAAGATCCACGTGCATGAACGCGCCGCGCATCCCAAGCACATGACCATCCTGCCCGAGCTGCCGAAGACTGCGGTGGGCAAAGTCTTCAAGCCTGAACTGCGCAAACAGGCGATCACGCGGGTCTACAATCAGGCGTTGGAAACCGCCGGCGTTCCGGCGCGGGTCGTGTCGGTCATCGACGACAAAAAGCGGGGCCTTGTCGCGCAGCTTGACGTGAACGGTGCATCCGAGGACGATGTGAACCAGGTGCTGGGCAACTTCACCCGGCCGTGGGAGTGGGCCGACTGATCCGGAGGGGCAATGGACTATGAACGTCTGATCGACGAGGAGACTTGGGCGTTCATCCGGCGCACCGCCGAAAGCTATCCCGAAGACGCGGTGGAGCGGTCCGTCGAGGACCAGCGCCGCGTCTACGACGACATGTGCCGCGCGTTTCGGCAACCGCGTCCACCGGGCGTCGAAACGCGGGACAGTTCGGCCGATGGGGTCGGGGTGCGCGTCTATTTCTGCGGCGATCCAACTCGAACCGTCGTCTACATGCATGGCGGCGGGTTCGTCGTGGGCGGGCTGGACAGCCACGATGACGTCTGCGCCGAACTGTGCGCCCAAACCGGCTATCGGGTGGTGGCGGTCGACTACCGGCTGTGTCCTGAACATATTCATCCGGCGCAGTTCGAGGATTGCTGGACCGCGGCGAACTGGGTGCAATCCGAATTCGGCGACCCGCTGGTTCTGGCCGGGGACAGCGCGGGCGGCAACCTGGCCGCAGCCGTCGCCCATCATGCGCGCGGGCGGATTGGGAACATCCTGGGGCAGGTTCTGATCTATCCCGGTTTGGGTGGCGACCCGAACCAGGGATCGTATATCGAACACGCCCACGCGCCGATGCTGACGCGCGACGAGGTTCTGTTCTATGAAAAAGTCCGGTGTGGCGGCGCCGTCCCGGAACATGACCCCAAATTCGCCCCACTGCACGATACCGACTTTTCCGGGCTGCCGCCGACGGTGGTGGTAACCGCCGACTGTGACCCGCTACGCGATGACGGTGCCGCGTACTGCGCCAAAATCACCGCCGCCGGTGGGCAGGCGCATTGGATCAACGAAGCCGGCCTCGTGCATGGCTACCTGCGCGCCCGCCATTCGGTGACCCGCGCCGCCGACAGCTTCGAACGGATCTCGATCGCGGTCGAGGCGTTGGGGCAGGGGTTGTGGAACTACGACTGACGGCGCTCAGCGCAGGAATGGCTTGGCCTTCATCGTCTCGGCCACCGGAGCGCCCATGCGGGTCAGAACCGTGGGCGCCAACTGCAACTGGTCAATGACCGTTTCCGCATCGGGGCCTTCGGCATCGCCGAAGTAGTACAGCGCCGTTTCCTGCTGTAGGGGGCTGCGCCCGCCGTGGTGGCCGCGCTCGTCCTGGCCATGATCGGCGGTCACGATCACCTCGTATCCCAACTGCCGCCAGCGGGGAATGAAGGGGGCCAGCATCTCGTCCATGACGAAGCAGGCGTGATCCATCTCTTCACAATCGTGGTAGAACCGGTGGCCCATGCTGTCGAGCGTACAGGTATGGAGAATGCCGTAGTCCAGCCCGAACCGCAGGCACAGGTTGGTCAGGGTCGCAAACAGGTCGACATCGGACGGCGTCATCTGGTTGGCTTTGCCATAGCCCGTCATCGAGTGGAACCGGCCGTGATTGATGGTCGGGCTGTCCGGCTCGTCATATTCGATGTCGCGCACATAGTCGAAAGGGTGGCGGTTGAAGAACTCCGACCAAAAGCTGTGGGTGACGGCCCCGGTCACGCCGCCGGCCTCGCGCACTTGGCTGAAGATGTCCTTGTGGTCCAGCCGGAACACGTTGCCGTTTCCGGTGCAGCCATGCTCCTGCGGTGAAACGCCGGTGTGGATCGAGGCATAGCAGCTGGCCGAGATCGAAGGCAGCACAGAGCGGTGTTTCCAAACCCGCGCCTCGCCGCTGTCGACCCAGCCTTCGAGATTGCCGAAAAGCCGGCGGAAATTGCGCCAGGGAACCCCGTCGAGAATGATCAGCAGCAGTTTGCGGTCCATCGCGATCTCCTTGTTCGCGGGGTTTGTTTCCGGTCGAGTCTATCGCCTGAAACGCGCGCGACCTGTCAATTCGCGCTCGGAATGGCAAAAATCCCGACGTCTGTCTTGGGGCAAAACGCCGGGATTTCCGGTTTTGGGCGGCTCAGTTGCCGGCGCTCTCCATCTTGCGGTGGGCCACGACCTCTTCCAGCCAGCCCAGATGCATCTCGGGGACCGAGCTGAGCAGCAGGTCGGTGTAGTCGTCGAACGGCGGGCTCAGCACCTGCGATTTGGGTCCATAGCGGACCACGCGCCCCTGATACATCACGGCAATGCTGTCGCTGATCGCGCGCACCGTCGCCAGGTCATGTGTGATGAACAGATAGGCCACGTCCTCGATCTTCTGCAGGTCCAGCAACAGCTTGAGGATGCCGTCCGCCACCAGTGGATCCAGCGCCGATGTGACCTCGTCACAGATGATCATCTTGGGCTTGGCCGCCAGCGCGCGGGCAATGCACACACGCTGCTTCTGACCTCCTGACAGCTCCGCCGGATAGCGATCGATGAAACCTTCGCCCAGTTCGATCTCGTCCAACAGTTCGATGATGCGCTTGTGCTTCTCGGCGCCGCGCATGTTGAAGTAGAACTCGAGCGGCCGGCCGATAATGGTACCCACCGTCTGGCGCGGGTTCATCGCAACATCGGCCATCTGGTAAATCATCTGCAACTCGCGCAGGTCCTCGCGCGAGCGTCCGGCCAGATCGGGGCTGAGCTTGCGCCCGGCAAAGGTGATCTCGCCGTCGCGCGGGGGCAGCAGGCCGGTGATCACCCGGGCCAGCGTGGATTTTCCCGACCCCGATTCCCCTACGACCGCCAGCGTCTGCCCCGGATGAAGCTCGACATTGACGTTGTGCAGCACGTCGAAGTTCAGCCCCTTGTAGCGGGCGGTGATGCCATCCACCTGCAGCACCGGTTCCGGCGTCGGTTGCTTTTCCTCGTGGTCGATCGAACGGACCGAGACCAACGCCTTGGTGTATTCCTCCTGCGGGTCGTTGATGATCTGGTCGGTGGTGCCGTATTCGACCGTGTCGCCCATGCGCAGCACCATGATGTCATCGCTGACCTGCGCCACGACCGCCAGATCGTGGGTGATGTACAGCGCGGCCACGCCGGTGTCGCGGATGGCCTCTTTGATCGCCATCAGAACGTCGATCTGGGTTGTCACGTCAAGCGCAGTCGTGGGTTCGTCGAACACCACCAGATCTGGCTCAGGACACAGCGCCAGCGCCGTCATGCAACGCTGCAGCTGCCCGCCCGAAACCTGGTGCGGATAGCGGTTGCCGATATTGTCCGGGTCGGGAAGGCCCAGCTTGGCGAACAGCTCACGCGCGCGGGCTTCGGCCTCTTTGCGGCTGAACTTCTTCTGCTCGACCGCAGCTTCGACCACCTGATCCATGATCTTCTTGGCCGGGTTGAAGGACGCTGCCGCCGATTGCGACACATAGGTCACCTCGCCGCCGCGTAGTTTGCGGATATCCGAGAGCGACGTCTTGAGAATATCGCGCCCGTTCACCCAGACCTCGCCGCCGGTGATCTTCACGCCGCCCCGGCCATAGGCCATCGAGGCCAGCCCGATGGTCGACTTCCCGGCACCGGACTCCCCGATCAGGCCCAGCACCTTGCCGCGCTCGAGGTCAAAGCTGACCCCGTGCACGATCTCGATGTCGCGGGGTTTTTCGCCCGGCGGATAGACGGTCGCGCCGATCTTGAGGTCACGGACCTTGAGAAGGGTATCGCTCATCCCCGGCCTCCTTTCAGCGATGTGGTGCGGTTCAGGATCCAGTCAGCCACCAAATTGACCGAGATGGCCAGCGTGGCGATGGCCACCGCCGGATACAGCGCCGCGCCGATGCCATAGACGATGCCGTCCTTGTTTTCTTTCACGATGCCGCCCCAATCGGCCAGCGGGGGCTGAACGCCCAGGCCCAGGAACGACAGGGTCGAGACGAACAGCACCATGAAGATGAAGCGCAGGCCTAGTTCGGCCACCAGCGGTGACAACGCGTTGGGCAGGATCTCGCGGAAGATGATCCAGCCGCGGCCTTCGCCGCGCAGCTTTGCGGCCTCGACATAGTCCATGACCTCGATGTCAACAGCCACGGCTCGGGCCAGGCGATAGACGCGGGTGGCGTCCAACAGGCCCATGACCACGATCAGAACCGGGATGGTGACCGGCACCATCGCCAGAACCACCAGCGCGGTGATTAGCGACGGGATCGACATGATCAGGTCCACGGTCCGCGACATCACCTGATCAGCCCAGCCCCCCAGTACGGCGGCCAGAAATCCCAGGATCGAACCGGTGACGAAGCTGAGGATGGTGGCGGCGGTAGCGATGAAGATCGTGGTGCGCCCGCCATAGATCATGCGGCTGAGAAGGTCGCGGCCGATATTGTCGGTGCCCAGCCAGAATTCCGAACTCGAGGGTTCCCATACGTCGCCCACAACCTCGGCCATGCCGTAGGGCGCCAGGAAGGGTGCAAAGACGGCGATAATGAAATACAGGGCGGTGAAGGCCAGCCCGATCATTGCAGAGATTGGGATGTTCTTCATTTCGGGTGCCTCAGCCTTGGGTTGGCCAGGATCGCGACGATGTCGGCAACCATGTTTAGCCCGATATAGATTGCGGCAAAGATGACCCCGCAGGCCAGAACCACCGGCACGTCGCGCTTGGTCACATGGTCAACAAGGTACTGCCCCATGCCGGGATAGACGAACACCACCTCGACGACGACCACACCCACGACCAGATAGGCCAGGTTCAGCATCACCACGTTCACGATGGGGGCGATGGCGTTCGGGAAGGCATGGCGCCAGATGACCTTGAAGTTGCTCAGGCCCTTCAGTTCGGCCGTTTCGACATAGGCCGACTGCATCACGTTCAGGATCGCGGCGCGGGTCATGCGCATCATGTGTGCCAGAACCACCATGGTCAGCACGATGACGGGCAGCGCGATCGAGTTCAGTTTCTGCCAAAAGGACATGCTGTCATTGATCATCGCCAGCGGCGAGAACATGCCCAGTTTGACTGCCACGAAATAAACCAAGACATAGCCGATCAGGAACTCGGGGATCGAGATCGTCGTCAGGGTGACGGCCGAGATCAGCTTGTCGGGCCAGCGGTTGCGATAGCGGACCGCGACGAGGCCAAGGAAAATTGCAAGGGGCACCGAGACGATGGCCGCCCAGAAGGCAAGAAACAACGTATTGCCCAATCGGTTGCTGACCGACTCGGCGATGTCCAGCTTGTTGGTCAGGGACGTGCCCATGTCACCTTGGACAATTCCGCCAAGCCATTCGAAATACCGGGTCAAGGCGGGACGGTTCAGCCCCATCTCCTCACGCAGGTTGGCAAGGGATTCAGGGGTCGCGGACTGCCCCAGGACGGCTTGCGCGGCGTCTCCGGGTAGGGCCTCGGTCAACCCGAAAATCAGGGCCGAAGCGCCAAACAGCAAGAGGAATCCCAGCGCCAGGCGCTGGGAAACAAGTTTGATGATAGGATGCATACCTGTCGATCCGAGTTAGACGAACCACATCTTGCGGGACATGTTGCCGTTCATCATCTCTTGGGTCGGATCAGTTTCCCAGCCATCCAGCTGGTTGCTGATGCCTTCGACAAAGTCGTTGAACATCGGGCAGATCAGGCCGCCCTGGTCACGGACCATCATACCCATCTGGCTGTAGATTGCCTTGCGCTTTGCCGGGTCCAGCTCGGCACGCGCGGCAAACAGCAGGTCGTCGAACTCTTTGACCTTGAACCGGGTGTCGTTCCAGTCGGCGGTGGACAGATAGGCAGTTGCGTACATCTGGTCCTGCACTGGACGGCCGCCCCAGTAGGACGCGCAGAAAGGCTGAACGTTCCAAACTTCGGACCAGTAGCCATCATTCGGCTCGCGCTTGATCTCAAGCGGGATCCCGGCCTGCTGGGCGGTCTGCTGGAACAGGGCTGCGGCATCCACGGCGCCAGGGAAGGCTCCGTCGGCCACACGCAAAATGATGGGCGACCCGTCATGGCCGGACTTCTTGTAGTGTTCGGCTGCTTTTTCGACGCTGAACTCACGCTGCGGGATCGTCTCATCGAACAGTGGGTATGCTGCGTTGATCGGCATGTCGTTCCCGACCGAGCCATAGCCGCGCAGTACCTTCTCGACCAGCTCTTCGCGGTTGATCGCGTATTTCAGAGCAGTCCGCAGTTCGTTGCTGTCGAACGGCGCCGTGTCACAATGCATGATAAACACGTAGTGGCCGCGACCTGCCGTGGAATGTACGGTCAGATTGGGCGCACGACCCAAGAGGTCGGCAACCTTGGGCTCAACCCGGTTGATCGCGTGGACCTGACCTGACTGCAGCGCAGCCGTCCGGGCCGTGGCATCGTTGATGACCACCACTTCGACGCTATCAAAGTTGCCGAAATCCGGGTTCCAGTGGTTCTCGAATTTGGTGAACAGGTGGCGCACACCGGGTTCGTCCGCTTCCAGCTTGTACGGACCGGTGCCGATACCTGCGCCCGGGTTGTCCATTCCGCCGTCCGGCTGGATGATCAGGTGGTAGTCGGCCATCAAGTAAGGAAGATCGGCGTTCGGCTCGTTCAGGGTGACCTGAAAATACTCGCCATCGGCCTTCATCGACTCGATGCCCTTCATGATGCCCAATGCGCCCGACTTCGAATCTTCGTTCGAGTGGCGCTGCATCGTTTTCAGCACGTCTTCGCTGGTCATGGTCTTGCCGTTGTGGAACTCGACCCCCTGACGCAGTTTGAACGTCCAAACCTTTGCATCGGCGCTGCCTTCAACGCTTTCGGCAAGGCGCGGCTCGATCGTGCCGTCAGGGGCGACTTCGACCAGTTGGTCACCGAACTGCTTGCCGTTCTGGAACGGAACCGAACTGGCATAGGTGGCCGGATCCAGTGAGTTTGTGGATTCACCGCCCTGCAGGCCCAGCTTGAGGTCGCCGCCCTTCTTGGGGCCGGCGGCGCGGGCGGCATCCGCAAAGATGGTGCTGGCCATGGCCGCCGACACGCCCAGTGCGGCTGCCTTGCCCATGAATTCGCGGCGGGTCAGTTTCCCGGCGGTCACCTGGCTGGCCATGTGAGTGAGTTGTTCGTTCATTCAAGTTTCTCCCAGTTGCTTGAGTTTTTCGCCCGTTGGGGGCTTTTTATTGACGCATGAGTCAACGTTCGCGCATTTCACGCCACCGGGCAAGGTCAAATCTCGGGTGCCGCGGGGGCCGGTCCATCACATCTGATAGCGCGGGATGCTGTCCTCCAGTGATTTTGAAAAGATGGGCGTATCATTCTCGAACGCGTCGAGCGTCGCCCGCAGGTGAAAATGGGTCAGGTCCGCCCACATCTCGCAGCGCGCCTCGGTGCGTAGGCGCAGCGCGTCGCGTTCCAGCTCCTGCACCCAGGCGCAATCGCCGCGCGCGGAGAGGGGATCGTCGGGGTGGATGGTCCATTTCTCGTGCGCGGTGCCGCCGCTGATCAGACCGTGGTCGGCATCCTGGACCAGTCCGAAATCGTCCTCGATGACCAGGTGGATCAGGCCGGTGGTCATGTCCGTTTCGACGCGGCGGGCGTGGTTGGAAGGACGCAGGTGGCGGACCTGCCATGCGGTCTCAGCGTCGGGCGGCGGAAAGACGCATTCATCGCCATTGGCCCGGGGGCGAAGGGGCAAGGTCAGGTTACCGCCGCTCAGGTGCAGTTCGGCGGTTTCGGGCGTGGGCCAGATCAACGGCCAGTACGCACTCGAGATCGCGATGCGCAAGCGGTGCCCCTTGGGCACACGATAGGCGATGTGGTCGAGATCCAGCGCGATGTCGCAAGGCTCTCCGGGTTTCAGCGGGCGCGGGTCGGCATGGCTGTCCCGGTGGGCCAGGTTCAGCACGCCATAGGTGATCCGGCTCGAGGCGCCATCCGGGTGCACATGGTTCAGGCGCACGGCGATCTGTGCCTGGGGCCGGTCGGCGGCAAGTGTCAACCGGATGCGCGGCGCGCCGACCAGATTCATGTCTTCGGCCAGTGGCGCGGTGTCGAAACAGGCGGACAGCGCGTCATCTGCCCGCTGGTCACCGGGCATGTCGGGACCCAGCCAGATGGCGCAATACTCGCCGCCATCCATCCCGCAGTGATGGGGCGAGCGGACGCGGGCATTCAGCGGTCCGTCCACACCCAGCCCTGAATCGGAAAGGGGCAGGGTGACGGTCGGCAGGTGGGACGTAGCGCCGTCATCCTCGGTGATCCAATGGCCTGGGCGCTCGGCATACCAGCGCGCCGGGCGCACGCCATCCATCAGATAGGCGCGATAGGCCGGGTCC